>NZ_JAVDUI010000001.1:1200000-1531821 GCF_031456275.1 Falsarthrobacter nasiphocae | reverse complement strand
CACGGCCGGCACCGTCGCGTTGACTGGCACCCAGGCGCGGCGCGGCGCAGGGAGCCCGGTGAACGCCGCCTCGACGGCGCCCCGAAGCCAGGACGCCGCCTCCCCGGGACCGTACTCAAGGAACGGGGACCACTCCGCCCAGCCGTGCGGGCCGCGAATGAGTGCGGCCTCCCGCTCCGTCACACCGCGGAAGCGGACAGCCAGGGGAATGCGGACCACGCGCAGGTTCTCGCGGACCTCGTCCCAGGACGGCAGGGCCGTGTCAGACTCGGTGTTCATCCCTCCAGCCTAGGCGGGGCGGCGCTCCTCCAACGGCGTCACCGGGCCCGGCCGGTGCGGCAGATAGGCGACGACGAGCGCCACGCCACCGAACGCCACGAGGGCCATCCACCACAGGCCAGCCGCGAGCGACACCACGTCCACGACGAGCGCGAAACTCGCCGGTCCCGCAAGCGAGCCCGACTCCTGCACGAGACGCCACAGGCCGAGGAACTGCGCCCGCCCGGGGTCCGGGCTGAGGTCCGCCGCAAGCGTCATGGCGATCCCTGAGCCGAGGCCGTTGCTCAGGCCCATGGCCACCGCCGCCGTGATGAGCGTCCACGGCCCCGAGGTCAGCGACATCCCCGCGATCGAGAGCCCCATGCCGCCCAGGCAGCCGACCCCCATGATCCACCGGCCGCGGAGGTCCATGAGCCGGCCCGCCGGGTAGAAGAGGAGCATGTCGGCCGCGCTGGAGAGGCCGACGACGATGGCCGCCTGCTGCGCGTCCAGCCCGATATGAGCGGCCCAGAGGGGAACGATCGAGTACTTCGTCTGCCGCACGGCGCTCAGAAGGACCATGGCCAGGCCGATCGTCCCGAGGCTGCGCTTGCGCTGCCCCAGAACGTCCTTGACGCGCGTGCGGGGGCCGGGTGCGGCGGCAGGCGTCGTCGCCCGCTGAGAGCCGGGGGCGCCGGAGGCGAGACGGGCGCCGACGACGCGCGCCGCAAGAGCCTCCTCGCTGGGGACCGCGAGGCACAAGAGCGCGGCGAGGGCCGCCAGGGCCGCCGTGGCGAGGAAAGCGCCGCGGAGGTCCGTGAAGGACAAGAGGAACGCCATGAGGAACGGGCCCGTGAAACTGCCGACCCGGGCCATGCCGCCCAGCGTGGAGAGCGCGCGGGCCCGCATGTGCGGCGGGGCGACAACCGTGAGGAAGGACTGGCGGGCCACCTGGAAGACACTGACCCCCAGGCCCGCCGCGAAGAGGCCCACGCACAGGGCCCACAGGCTCGTGGTCAGGCCCGTGACGGACATGCCCGCCGCGGAGACGAGGCCCGAGCCGATCAGGGCCGCGCGCTCGCCGAAGCGGGCCGTGATGAGGGAAGCCGGGACGGACATCGCGAGCGAGCCCACGCTGTACAGAGTGAGGATCATGGCCGAGACGCCCACGCTCGCCCCGGCGTCCCGCGCGGCCAGGGCCACGAGGGGAAGCATGCCGCCCGTGGCGGCGGAGTAGAGGATCGCGGGACCGTACGCGGGGACGGCGATGGAGCGAAGGGAGAACTCGGCCTCGCTCATGCCTCGAGGTGCGGGGACGCAGGCGGCGGGCTCGGCACGGGGGCGTCGAGGTCCCGCAACCGCTGGAGCAGCGCCCGAGACTGGGAGGGGCCGTAGGGGAGGATCGGGACGGCCTTGGTCAGGTCTGTGGACGTCTCCCGCATGGCCGAGCGGGTGATGCCCACGGCCTGGCGCATGGCCGCCCGCTGCACGCGCACGGCGTCCATCGTCACGGGCTCGCCGTGCCCCGGAACCACCACGCTGTACAGGTCTTCGAGAGCCGTGATCTTGCCGAGGGTTCGGACCCATTCGTCCGGGAACGAGCCCGCGAAGTGCGGGTCTCCGCCCTCCTCCACGAGGTCCCCGGCGAAGAGGACGGGGCCCACGCCCACGAGGAGGTCGTGGTCCGTGTGGCCGCGGCCCAGCCAGAAGAGGCTCGCGGTCACGCCGCCGAGGTCGATCTCGCGGGGGCTCACGCGGACCGCCCCATCCCGCCGGGACGGGCCCGGCTCCCGCTCGAGAAGGCTGTCAGGCACCGGGATGTCGGCGTCAGGAGCGCCAGGGACGGCGGAGGGGTCGACGACGGCGGCCGCCCGCCAGTCCCCCTCGTCCAGGGAGGCCGCGGCGGCGAAGTCCGGGTGGGCCCAGACCCGCTCCGCCCCGAGGGCCCGCAGGCGCGCGACCCCGAGGATGTGGTCATAGTGGGCGTGCGTGAGGACGATGTCCAGGGGGACGTCCGTGATCTCGCGGGCCGCCTCCCACACCCGGGACGCCGATTCGGGGCCGGCGCTCGTATCCACGAGGAGCGCCCGAGACTCGCCCACGACGAGGCCCGTGTTCATGGAGAGCTTGGGCTCCCGCGCGACGTAGACGCCCGGTGCGATGCGAGCGAACTGGGCCATGGCCCCACCTCCCGTGCCGGGGGCTCGCCGCGCTGACGAGCCCGCTGTGGCCATCCTATGCCCGGCCCTGAGAGCGGGGGGGGTGGCAGGGGCGAGGGGCCGGAGCCGAGGGCGGGGCCGAGAGCGGGGGCCGGGGAAGACAGAAGGCCCACTCGGCGCGTCCCCCGACGCGCTGAGTGGGCCTTTGGATCCATAGCTCCTCATCCCCCGATCAAGAGCCGCCCGAAGGCTGGATCCGGTTGAGGCGTTTGTGAACCCTGGGCGTCATCCCCTGGCCGCCCGTTGGGGCGGGTTCGCTAGCACTCATCAACGGGGTCAAGACTACCAACTGTTGTGAAGTCTGACAACCACGGAGGGGTCCGTCTTAGGTTTGCCTTACTTTTAAATTTCCTTGTTATGACTAGGAAGTAGGGCCCGCGCCCCGCATCTCCCGGCGGGATTCAATTGTGAAGTAAACACAAGGTAAACCGGAATTCGTACCACCCTCGCACCTTGATTCGTACCATCCTCCCCCGCGCCCGCACGGGATTCCCGCCTCGCTCGCGTAGGCTTGGGTCACTGATTAACCGGAACGTCGAAGGACCCCCTATGACCGCCCCCAGCGAATCCCCCTCCCTCGAGGTCACCGGCACGCCTGTGAGCGGCGGCCGCGTCGTCGGCCCGGCCCGGGTCATGGCCTCGCCAGCCCCGGAGCCCACCGCAGGCGCCACGCTCGCCCCGGATGCCGATGCCGAGGCGGAGGCGCAGCGCATCAAGGACGCCGCCGGCGCCGTCAAGGCCTCGCTGACCGAGCGCGCGGAGAGGGCCACGGGCAGCGCGCGCGACGTCCTCAAGGCCACCGCCCTCATGGCCGCCGACCCCACGCTCGCGAAGTCCGCGATGAAACTCGTGCGCACGGACCGCCGCACGCCGGAGCGGGCCGTCTGGGAGTCCGCGGAGGCGGTCATCGAGCAGCTCACCGCTCTCGGTGGCTACATGGCGGAGCGCACCGCAGACGTCAAGGACGTCCGCGCGCGGATCGTCGCCGAACTGCGCGGAGAGCCCGCCCCCGGCATCCCGGTGTCCGACGAGCCGTTCGTGCTCATCGCTGAGGACCTTGCCCCCGCGGACACTGCGACGCTCGACCCGGGCATCGTCCTGGCCCTCGTCACGAGCGACGGCGGGCCCCAGTCTCACACGGCGATCCTTGCGCGCCAGCTTGGCCTCCCTGCCGTCGTCGCCGCCCGCGGCGCCGACGAGGTGCCGAGCGGCACCGAGGTGTACGTCGACGGCGCCGCGGGGCTGCTGACGACGAGCGTCACCGACGAGCGCCGCGCGGCCGCCGCCGCGTACGCCGAGCGGGCCGCCAACCCCCTGACGTTCGACGGCGAGGGCCGCCTCGCCGACGGCCGCCGCATTCCCCTCCGCGCCAACATCGGCTCCGCCGCCGATGCCCGGGCGGCCGCCGCCGCAAAGGCCGAGGGCGTGGGCCTCTTCCGCACCGAGTTCCTCTTCCTCGACCGTGCCGACGAGCCGAGCGTCGAGGAGCAGACGGCCTCCTACGCGGAGGCGTTCGGCGCCTTCGCCGAGGTCGAGTCCCCGAAGATCGTGGTCCGGACGCTGGACGCCGGAGCCGACAAGCCCCTGCCGTTCCTCACCGAGGCGGGCGAGCCGAACCCGGCCCTCGGCGTGCGCGGCTACCGCACGCGCTCCCGCTCGCTCGCTGTGCTGACGAACCAGCTCGAGGCCATCTCCGCCGCCGCGCGCCAGACCGGCGCGGATGTGTGGGTCATGGCGCCGATGATCGCCACGGTCGAGGAGTCCGAAGACTTCGCCGCCCTGTGCGCTGAGGCTGGGCTGAAGCACGCGGGTGTCATGATCGAGGTGCCGTCGGCCGCCCTGCGTGCCCGCTCCGTGCTCCGCTCGTGCGAGTTCGCGTCCATCGGCACCAACGACCTGACGCAGTACACCATGGCCGCCGACCGCATGCTCGGCGCCCTGGCCGAGCTCAACGATCCGTGGCAGCCCGGCGTCCTGGCCCTCATCAGGGCCACCGCCGAGGGCGCGGCCGCGGCCGCGACCGACACGGGCGCGCCCCGGAGCGTGGGCGTGTGCGGCGAGGCCGCCGCCGACCCGGCCCTGGCCGCCGTGCTCGTGGGCCTCGGCGTGGACTCCCTGTCCATGACGCCGCGCGCCCTGCCAGCCGTCGCGGCCGTCCTCGCGAGCGTCTCCACGGAGGAGGCGCGGACTCTTGCCGAGGTGGCGCTCGAGTCCGACACCGCCGCCGAGGCCCGCACGGCCGTCCGCGCCAGGCTGCCCATCCTCGACGAGCTCGGACTCTAGCCTCCGAGCCCTCCCTCCGCCCCCACCCCGCACAGACGAAACGGGGCGAGTTCAGCACATGTCCGTCATGAACAATGTGCCGAACTCGCCCCGAACCGGGTGAAGGTCGTGCGAGGGGCGGGCCGTAAGGGCCCAGCGGACTACTCGGCGTCGAGGTCCCGCGAAAGGAGGTTCGCGAGCTCGTCGAGCGCCTCCTCGGCGCCCTCGCCCTCGGCGCGGAGGATGACCTCGTCACCGTAGCCCGCCCCCAGGGCCATGAGGCCGAGGATCGAGGCCGCGTCGACGCCGTCCTCGCCCGGCTTCTCAATGGTGATGTCGAGCGAGTCGTACTCGCCGGCGGCCTCCGCGAAGATAGCGGCCGGGCGCGCGTGCAGGCCCGAAGCGGATGCGATGGTCACGGTACGTTCTGCCATGGTGTCTCTCCTTGAATGGTGGTGACTGGTGAAACTCTGTGCCAACCCCTGACGCGCCCGCAGGCGGCCAGGAGCAAGGAACGGCGGGCGGGGCGCGCACGCCCCGCCCGCCGCCTGGATCAGCTGACGCGCTGCTGCGCGTCCCGCACCTCAGCCTCGACGGCCTCGAAAAGCGGGTGCTCCGGCGTCAGCCCCGTGACCTTCTCCACGAACTCCGTGGAGCTCAGGCTGGAGAGGTCGGCGGCCATCGCGGCGGCCTCGGGGTCCGACGGCGGGTCGAAGCGCAGCGCAGCCGCGACGGTCTCGACGAGCGCTCTCGTTCCGAGCCCTCGCTCCGCGGCCTCAGCCGCGGGGCCGATGAAACGCTCCTTGCGGGAGAGCTTGCGCAGCGGGGCGCGGCCCACCCGGACCACCGTGTCCGGCAGGTGCGGGTTGGCGAAGCGGACGAGGATCTTCTCGATGTACGCCTGCTGCTCCTCGGGGGCAAACCCGTGCTTGGCCACGAGCAGCCCCTTCGTCTCCGCGAGGACGGACTCGACGCGCGCCCGCACGTCCGGGTCGGCGAGGGCGTCCGAGAGCTTCTCGAACCCCGCCGCGTAGCCGTGGTAGGCGCTCGTGGCGTGACCCGTGTTGACCGTGAAGAGCTTGCGCTCGATGTACGGCCCCAGGTCCTCGACCCACGTCACGCCCGGGATCTCGGGGCGGTTGTCCCCGAACGGCGCGGACTCGACGGCCCACTCGAAGTAGGTCTCGACGGTGACGTCGAGCCCCTGCCCCGCGGCCTGGTCCGGCACGATCCGGTCCACGGCCGTGTTCGCGAACACGGCCCGGGACGCGAGCTCCTCGGCCGGGACGTGCTCGGCGATGTACTCGGCGAGCGTGTCCGTGGCGTTGATCGCGTTCTCGCACGCCATGACGGCGAGCGGGCCCTGGTCCGCGCCGCGGGCCTTGAGACCCTCGGCGATGGCGGGCGCAATGAACTTGAGCACCGTGGGCCCCACCGCGCAGGTGACGAGGTCCGCGCTGGCGATCTCCCGCGTGAGGCGCTCGGCCTCGGTCGCGGAGTTGACGCCCGTGAAGCCCGAGACGGTCACGTCCCGGCTCTCGACGCCGACCTCGTGCACCGTGTAGGAGTCAGCATTCTTGAGCGCCTCGATGAGCTCCGCATTGACGTCCGCGAAAACAATCTCCGCGCCCGCGCCATGCAAGAGCGCGCCGACAAATCCGCGCCCGATGTTTCCGGCTCCAAAATGCACTGCCTTCATCAGCTGTTGACCTTTCCGAGAATCGCCAGGATGTCCTCGCGCGTCCGCGCCGCCTCAAGCTGCGCGACGGCGGTCTTGTCAGAGAACACCTTAGCGATCCGAGACAGGATGCTCAGGTGGTCCTTGCCCTTGCCTGCGATGCCGACCACGAACTTGACCTCCTTGCCGTTCCAGTCGAGGCCCGTGGGGTAGCGAACGAACGAGAGGGCGGAGGAGTTGATGAGCCCCTTGGCCTCGTTCGTGCCGTGCGGGATCGCGAGGAAGTTGCCCATGTACGTGGGCACGCTGGCCTCGCGCTCGTGCATCGCGGGGATGTAGGACGGGTCCACCGCGCCTGCGTCGACGAGCATGCGACCGGCCTCGTCGATGGCCTCGGCCTGGTTGGAGGCGCGGCCCTGGAGCACAATGCTGTCGAGGCCAAGGATTCGGGCGTCCCCGTCCTCGTCCACAGCGCGGCGGGGCTGCGCTGCCGCAGGCTCAGTCGTCGTGGAAGAGGAGGGGGCGACGACGGCTGCCGCCGCACCCGAGGCCGCCGGCGCGGACGCCTGCGTCTCGGTGCCAGCGCCGCTCTGGGCGTCGACGGTCTCGACGATCTCGTCGTAGCGCGGCGAGTTCATGAAGTTGTCAACGGTGACGAGGCGGGCGGACGGCACGCGGGATGCGGCACGATCGGCGAGGTCCTGGTGGACGACGACGAGATCCCATTCGTCCTTGAGGTTGGCGATGGCCGAGTTCGTGACCGAGACCTCCGGGTGGCCGGCGGCCTTGATCTTGTTGCGCAGGACCGAGGCGCCCATGGCGGAGGAGCCCATGCCTGCGTCGCACGCGAAGACGATGCGGTTGATGGGGCCCGAGGCGGCCGCACCAGCGCCGGCGCCCGTGAGGGTCGAGGCGACGGAGGACTTCTTGCCCTTCATCTCCTCCATGCGGGAAGTGGCCGTGCTGAGGTCGCCCTCGCCCTTGTCCTTGGAGAAGCGGAGGATGAACGCGGAGATGACGAACGAGACCAGCGTCGCAATGAGCACGGCGAGGATGATCGTGAGACGGTCGCCGGGGGCGCCCATGCCGAGCACCGCGATGATCGAGCCCGGCGCGGCCGGTCCGACAAGGCCATCCTTGAAGATGCTGAGCGTCGCGATGCCGGCCATGCTGCCGCCGATCGTCGCGAGGATGAGCTGCGGCTTCATGAGGACGTACGGGAAGTAGATCTCGTGGATGCCGCCGAAGAAGTGGATCAGGCCCGCGCCGAACGCCGAGGACTTCGCCGCGCCCCGCCCGAAGAGCATGTACGCGAGGAGGACGCCGAGACCCGGCCCAGGGTTGGCCTCGAGAAGGAAGAGGATCGACTTGCCCGACTGCTGAACCTGCTCGGTGCCGAGCGGCGTCAGGATGCCGTGGTTGAGGGCGTTGTTGAGGAAGAGGACCTTGGCCGGCTCGATCACGAGGGCCGTGAGCGGGAGCAGTCCACTCGAGACAAGGGCGTCGAGACCCTTGCTCAGGGCGGACGTGAAGGCCACGACCAGAACCGAGACGCCCTTCATGCCGATCAGGGCGAGAATGAGACCCCAGATTCCAGCGGAGAAGTTGTTGACGAGCATCTCGAAGCCCGGCTTGATCTTGCCGTCCCAGATGCTGTCGATCTTCTTCATGGTCCAGCCGCCGAGCGGGCCCATGATCATGGCGCCGATGAACATCGGCACGCTGGCTCCCGCGATGACGCCCATCGTGGCGATGGCGCCGACGACGCCGCCGCGGTGGCCGTGCATCATCTTGCCGCCCGTGAAGCCGATGAGAATCGGGAGCAGGTAGGTGATCATCGGCCCGACGATGCCGGTCCACGGCACCTCCTTGCCGTCGACCATGTGGGTGCCGAAGCCGCCGACCTCGGGCCAGGGGAATGGCCCCTTCTCAATGAAGAGGGCCGTGATGAGGCCCCACGCGATGAACGCGCCGATGTTCGGCATGACCATTCCGGACAGGAAGGTGCCGAACCGCTGTACGCCGACTCTGGCGCTGGCCCCGGCGCTGCGCCTGGGGTTCTCGGTCTGTGCAGACATGTTGTTCCTTAAAGCCCGCGCCGGGGCGCGGGGTCGTGATGTGGGGAGGGTGCCTCCGGGCCCTGCGCTTCCGGCGTGGCGGCCAGCTGCGCGGGGTCCTCGTGGCCGGGGACGGCCGGGGTTGAGAGGCGGTCGAGCCATTGAAGGAACAGGGCAAACTCCGGCTCGGAGAGCTGCTGGGGGTTGGCCGCCTGAAGCGTCGCGTTGAGGGCGATGGCGGCGGAGACGTAGGGCGCGGGGCCGTCGTCGACCTGCCACCCTCCGCTCGTCAGGAGGGACCGAAGGATCCCGTCTCGCGAGGCGCGGGAGACGGCGAGGTCCTCGCCCTCCCCCGGGTCCGCGAGAAGCATGAGGGCCGCCCCGATGTTGGCGGCAAGGAAGGAGCGGGCGGCCGCCTCGGGGGCCACGGCCAGGCCGCCGCACGCGGCGAGGTCCGCGAAGTGGCGCCCCACGAGGCGCTCGGCGAGGTCGAGCCCGGTGCGGCCCGTGCGGGTGGCCCCGAAGAGCAGCTCGAAGAACTGGGGGTATGCCACACCGTAGGAGAGCAGGGCGTCCCACGCGGCTTCGAGCCCCCTCACCGGGGTGCGGGCGCTCCGAGACTCTTCGCGGGCGACGACGGCCTCGAAGTGCGCGGACGCCGCGGCCTCGAGGAGCGAGTCCCGGTCCCCGAAGTGGTGGTAGAGCGTGGGCGCCGTGACGCCGGCCCGGTCCGTGATGGCCCGGGTGGAGACGCTGGCCTCGTCGTGCTCCTCGAGGAGCTCGACGGCCGCGGCGAGGAGCCGCTCGCGGGCCGGGCGGCGCCCGTGGGGGCGCGTCTCGCCGGCGGCGGGGACCTGTGTGCCCGGCCGCTCGTCAGCGAGCGCCCCGGGAACCGGGAGGAGGTCTGTCATGAGCGTTATAGTACGGCATATAGCAGCGCTATATGAAGCCCGTCACAAGGCCTCGTGCTCGCTAGGCTGCGGTCCGGGCCGCGCGCAGGCGCGCGAGGCGCACGCCCACCCCGACCGCCGCCACGGCGGCGCCTCCGAGCACGGCCTCCCACGGCAGGCTGACGGCCAGCGCCGCGCAGCACACCGCTCCCGCCGCCTGCATCCAGCGCGGGTAGATGCGGTCCGCGCCGGACTGGGTCCACGCGGCGAGGTTCGCCACGAGGTAGTAGACGAGGACGCCGAAGGACGAGAATCCGATGACCCCGCGCAGGTCCCCCAGGAGCACGGCGGCGACGATGAGGCCCGTGAAGACCAGCTCGGCCCGGGCCGGCACGCCCGTCCGCGGGTCAAGCGGGGCAATCCACCGGGGCAGCTCCCCCGCCTCAGCCATCGCGTGACCCGTGCGGCTCAGCCCCGCCATGAGCCCCAGGAGCGCACCGGCGGCGGACACCGCCCCGAGGAGGCCGATCCACACGGGGAGCGCGCCCGTCGTCGGCCCGTCAGCCGCGCCCGCACCCGCGAGGAGGGCGAGAGGCGCCGCCGCCCCCGCGAGCCGCGAGGGCCCCAGGACGGCGAGGAGCGTGGCCGCGAGAACGGCGTAGAGGGCGACGACGAACCCGAGTGCCGTCACCACCGCCCGGGGGATGGTCCGCCGGGGCTCCCGGACCTCCGCCGCGAGCGTCGCGATCCGCGCATACCCGGCGAAAGCGAAGAACATGAGCCCCGCCGCCTGGAGCACCCCGCCGACGGGCAGTGGCCCAGCGGGGAGTGCCCGGGCCGGCTCGGGCTCGCCGCGCAGCCATGCCGCGAGGAGCACGGCGCCGAGTCCCGCGAGAACAAGGCCTACGAGGACGCGGGTCACCCCGGCGGTCTTCGTCACCCCGCGCAGGTTCAGCAGCGCCACCCCGATCACGGCCGCGGCCGCCGCCACGCGCGTCCACCCGTCCGGCACGAGCCCCGCCGCCCGCAGGCTCTCCGCGATGACGAGGGCCATGGCCGCACAGCTCGCCGTCTTGCCCGTGACAAAGCCCCAGCCCGCGACGAACCCCGCCCACGGCCCCAGGCGCTCCCGCCCGTAGACGAACGCCCCGCCCGCACTGGGGTACTGGGCGGCAAGCTGGGCGGTGCTCGTCGCGTTCATGAACGCGGCCGCGCCCGCGAGGAGGACGGCCGCGAGCAGCCATGTGCCGGCGGACGCGGCGGCGGGGCCGAAGACCGTGAAGACTCCGGCCCCGAGCATGGACCCCACGCCGAGGAGCGCGGCGTCCCCGGCGCCGAGAACCCTGCGCGGCTCACTGACAGACATGAAACGTGACCTCCGGTGCGGCGGGTGTGTCACGCAGCAGGCTACAGGTGAGAGATGACCCCCTTGGGGTTCTCGATGCAGTCCGCCACGAACCTGAGGAACCCGCCGGCGGTCCCGCCGTCGCAGATCCGGTGGTCGAACGCGAGCGTCAGCTCCATGACCTGCCGCGGCTTGATGACGCTGCGCCCGCCCTTGGAGACAACCCAGGGCCGCTCGATGATGCGCCCGAGCCCCAGAATCGCGGCCTCGGGGGCGTTGATGATCGCGGCAGAGCCGTCCACCCCGAAGACGCCGTAGTTGTTGACGGTGATCGTCCCGCGCGTCAGCTCGGCGGGCGAGCACGCGCCCTCTCGCGCCCGGACGGCCATCTCGCGGATGGCCGTGTCGAGCTCGGCGGCGCTGAGCCGTTCGGCGCGCTCGATCGACGGCACGACGAGGCCGCGTTCCGTCTGGGCGGCGAACCCGAGGTTGACGCCCTCGAACCCCACGATCTCCTCGCCCCCGGGCCCGGACTCCACGCGCATGCCGAGCTCGGGGTACTTCGCCAGACCGGCCACGACAAACCGGGACACGAACGCGAGCACGCTCGGCGCCCGTCCCCCGTCCCCGGCGATCTGCGCGCGCAGCCTCATGAGCCGCGTCGCGTCCACATCCACCCAGACGGTCGCCTCGGGGATGTCCCTCCGCGAGCGCGCCATGGCGGCGGAGACGGCCTTCCTCACGCCGCGCACCGGCGTCCGCGAGACGATGCCGAGCCCCGTGCGCGCGTCGCGCTCCCCGGGTGCCTGCTGCCCGCCCGCCTCGCGTGCGGCCTGGGAGGATGGGCCGACGACGGCGGGCTGCGCGGCCTCGTCCCCCGCCCCGTCTGCCGCCCCGCCGGTGCGGGCGGCCTCGATGGCGGCCTCGACGTCCTTGCGCATGATGAGGCCGTCCGGGCCCGTCCCCCTGAGCTCGGCGATCCGCACCCCGTTCTCCCGGGCCAGGCGGCGCACGAGCGGGCTCGAGACCCGCGGCGCGTCCCCCGCGGACGGGGCCGCCACGGCGGCCGTCTGCTCAAGGGAGAGGTCGTGGGTCGCGGCGGGGGCGCCGTTGCCGGGCTCCGTGGCCTCGACGGGGACCCCGGCCGCAGCCTGGGCCGCGTCCCCGCGGCCCTTGCGGCGTCGTCGTGATGACCCGGAGCCGCCCGAGGTGCCATACCCGATCAGGACGGCGCCCGAGGCCCCGTCTCCCGAGGCGGGGGCGTCAGCCGCCTCGGCGCCCGCGGGCGCCACGGTGATGAGCGGTGCGCCCACGGCGAGGGTCTCCCCCTCCGCCCCGTGCAGCGTCCGCACCGTCCCCGCGAATGGTGAGGGGACCTCGACGGCCGCCTTGGCCGTCTCCACCTCGACGATGGGCTGGTCCACGACGATCTCGTCGCCCTCGGCCACGAGCCAACGGGACACCTCAGCCTCGGTCAGGCCCTCGCCGAGGTCCGGCAGCATGAATACCTGGTCCATGGTCAGTCCTCCCACTGGAGCTGCTCGACGGCGTCGAGGATGCGGTCGACGCTCGGAAGCGTGTGCTCCTCGAGCTTGGGGGCGGGGAACGGGATGTCGAACCCGGTCACGCGCAGGACGGGGCCGCGCAGAGAGTGGAAGCAGCGCTCCTGGATGCGCGCCACCAGCTCGCTCGCCACGGACGCGAACCCGGGGGCCTCGGCGACGACGATCGCGCGCCCCGTTCGGCGCACGGCCGCCGTGATGGCCTCGTCGTCCAGCGGCACAATGGTCCGCAGGTCGAGAACCTCCAGGCTGATGCCGTCCTCCTCCGCGGCCTTCGCCGCCGCGAGGGCCACCGGGACGGACGGCCCGTAGGCGATGAGCGTCGCGTCCGCCCCCTCTCGGGCGACGACGGCGCGGCCCTCGCTCGGGGCGATCCCCTGCTGCGGCGAGTGGTCCCGCTCCACCTCCCCCTTGCCCCAGTAGAGCTTCTTGGGCTCGAAGAAGATGACCGGGTCGTCCGAGTCGATGGCCTCCCGCAGGAGCGTGTAGCCGTCCTGCGGGGTGGCCGGCGTGTAGACCTTGAGGCCCGGCGTGTGGGCGTAGTACGCCTCGGAGGAGTCGCAGTGGTGCTCTACCCCGCCGATCCCGCCCGCGTACGGGATGCGGATGACGATCGGCAGGCTCACGGCGCCGCGCGTGCGGTTGCGCATCTTCGCGACGTGGCTGAAGATCTGCTCCAGCGCCGGGTAGGCGAACGCGTCGAACTGCATCTCGATGACGGGGCGCAGGCCGTTCATGGCCATGCCGATCGCCGTGCCGACAATCCCCGACTCCGCAAGCGGCGAGTCCCAGCACCGGTCGGGGCCGAACGTGTCCGCGAGCCCGTCCGTGATCCTGAAGACGCCGCCCAGCCGGCCCACGTCCTCGCCGAACACGACGACGTTGCCGTCTGCCTCCATCGCGTCCGCGAGCGCCGCGTTGAGCGCGCCCGCGAGGGACATCTCCGTCATGCCTGGACCCCCGTCCGAGTCGTCGTGGACGCCGCGCCAGCCGCGTCGTCGCCATCCCTCGACAGCTCCTCCTCGAGGAAAGCGGCCTGCTCCCGCAGCTGAGGGGTCTGCTGCGCGTACACCCAGCGGAAGAGGTCGCCCGGATCCGGGCGGACATCGGTGTTCATGGCCTCGCGCAGGCGCGTGGCCACGACCTCCGCGTGGGAGGCGATGCGAGCCTCGGCGGCCTCGTCGAGGAGGCCTCGCTCCGTGAGGTGGGCCCGGGCGCGCAGGAGCGGGTCCTTCGGCGCCCAGGCCTGGACCTCGGACTCGTCGCGGTAGCGGGTCGCGTCGTCAGCGTTGGTGTGCGCCTGCATGCGGTAGGTGTGCGCCTCGACGAGGAGGGGACCCTGGCCCGCGCGGCACAGGCTGACGGCGCGGTCCAGGACCGCGAGCGTGGCCACGAGGTCGTTGCCGTCCACCTGCTCGCCGGCCATGCCGTAGCCGACGGCCTTGTGCGCCAGGGACGGCGCGGCCGTCTGCGCCTTGAGCGGCACCGAGATGGCGTACTGGTTGTTCTGGACGAAGAAGATGACCGGCAGTCGGTAGACGGCCGCGAAGTTGAGGGCCTCGTGGAAGTCGCCCTCGCTCGTGGCGCCGTCGCCGCACATCGCGAGGACCACGCCAGGCTCGCCCTTGAGGCGGTTCGCGTGGGCCACGCCCACCGCGTGGAGCAGCTGCGTGGTCAGCGGGGTGGACTGGATGCCCACCTTGTAGGCAGTGGGGTCGTAGCCGCCGTGCCAGTCCCCCCGGAAGAGCGTCATGGTCTCCGCGGGGCTGATGCCGCGGGTCATGACCGCCACGGAGTCCCGGTACGTGGGGAACATCCAGTCGTCCTCGCCGAGGCAGAGGGCGGCGGCGACCTGGCAGGCCTCCTGCCCGTGGCTGCTCGGGTAGACGGCCATGCGGCCCTGGCGTACGAGCGCCGAGTTCTGGTCGTTGACGCGGCGGCCGACGACGAGGGCCTCGTACGCCTCGAGCAGCCGCTCATCCCCCGGGGCGGGGTACTCGTGGCCCGGCTGCGCGCCCTGCTCCTCCGCGGCCCGGAGTGTGCCGTCCGGGGCGATCATGCTGATGGGCCCGCGCGCCGGCAGGAGGTACTCCTCGGCGGAGATGCCGAAGACCTTCCACGCCGGCTGTGCGCCGTCGACCGCGGGGCGGGTCTCGTGGCCCGCTGGGGCCGCGCTGCGCCCTGCGGTGGGGGTTCCCTCACCCGTGGGGCGGGTGTCCTCGCCCATGGGGCGGGCGTCCTCGCTCCGCGCCTGGGGCCCTCGTGCCCCGGCCTGCTCCGTGTTCTCTGTCACGGCGGCTCCTTTGCCACTCGCGGCTCCGCGCGGGGAGCCTGCCTCAATCCGCACAGTGTGACCTAGGCGACACTCGTGCTTTGTGAGATCAAGTGTCATCCCGGCACACACGTCGTGCCACCTCTGCCGCAAACTGTGAACACTCTGTTTGATCTGGCGTATTGTGATGGTCACACTGTCGTCCGGAGTCCCTCCTGCCACCCGCAACGTCTGGTGATGAGCGGCGGTATAGAGTGACGGTTGCTGTGAATGACCTAGGGGGAGGCGACGCTGTGGAACTCGACGCGACAGACCGCGGGATTCTCAAGCTCCTGCGCGAGGATGGGCGAATCTCCGTTGCGGCCCTCGCCGAACGCGTGCACGTTTCACGCACTCACGCATACTCTCGATTGAACAGGCTCCATTCCCTGGGAGTCATCACGGGATATCGGGCCGTTGTCGACCCGTCCCTCTCGGGGCGGAAGGAGAGCGCCTACGTCTTCCTCAAAGCGCGGCAGTCCTCGTGGAGGGAGCTCAAGGCGGCCCTCCTCGAGCTCGAGGAGCTGGAGCACTACGCCCTCGTCGGCGGAGAGTTCGACGTCGTCCTGCTCATCCGCGCCGCCGACTCGGCGGACCTGCGCCGCATTCTCTTCGATCGCATCCAGGCGATGCCAGGCGTCGTAGACGCCCGGACCTCGATCATTTTCGAGGACGGTGAGGGGCCTCTCTAGGCCCACTCCCGCACGGGCGCCCGCTAGCCGCGGTCCCGAATTGAGCGGACGAATGCCTCGACGTTCTCCTGCGCGCGCTCAATCTTCTCCTCGCGCGTCAAGGTCTCCTTCATCTGGAGGGATTTCTCCAAGCGGGCCCGGCCCATGAGGTAATCCAGGCACGCGGCGCCCTGGCACATGTATGTCCCGGCCGTGTTCCCCTTTCGCCCGGCTTCACCGGGCAGGGGGACGGCCATGAAGGAAATGCCCGCGCCGGCGTGAACGCTCTTGCACATTTGGCACATCTGGGCGGTGGCCGCACCGGACGGCTTCGCCGCCGCGCGGAGGACAAGCCCCACGGCCTCGCCGTCGATCTCCGCGCACAGGTAGGAGTCCAGCGGGGACTTCGGGTCACCCCAGCCGAGGAACGGGGTGTTCTCCCAGTCCACCTCGGCGGGGTCCTGGGCGAAGTTCAGGCGCTTGGCCTGCCCCTTGGAGCAGTTCATCAGACTGTCGCGGATCTCTTTCTCGGTCAGTGCACGCATGGCTCCCACCCTACGCCCCGCGCTTCCCGCCTACTCGAAGACCGGCCGGCGCTTCTCCTGGAAGGCGGCAAGGCCCTCGGCGTAGTCCGGGCTGCTCGCGAGGGAGATCTGCTCGTCGCTCTCGAACTCGAGGGCCTCCCAGAAGCCGAGGGACTTGGCCCGGATCTCGCCGAGCACCCGCTTGGACGCCTGGAACGCGAGGGCCGGACCGGCCGCGACGGCCTCCGCCTTCTCCCGCGCAAACCGCTCCAGGTCCTCCGCAGGCACGGCACGGGAGAAGAGCCCGGCGGCCACGGCGTCGGCCCCAGAGAAGAACTCACCGGTGAGGATGAGGTCCATGGTGCGCTGATACCCCATCCGATCGTTGAAGAGCCAGTGCCCGCCGCAGTCCAGGATGAGGCCGAGCGCGCCGAAGGGAGAGCCGAAGGTGGCGTCCTCCGCCACGTACGCGACGTCGGCCGCGGCCAGCACTCCAAGCCCCGCGCCGAGCACCGCGCCCTGAGCGGCGGCGACGATGGGCACCGGAAGCTCCGCCATCGTCCGCATGAGCGGAACGACGGAGTCGGTGAGGTACTCCCCCGTGTCCCCCGCGCCGGGCTCGAGGCCCTTGAGATTCCGGCCGGCCGAGAAGGCGCGGCCCTCGGCGCGGAGCAGAACGACGCGCAGGTCGCCCTGCTCGGCGAGGCGGCCGGCCTCCTCGAACGCCTCCGTGAGAGCGGCGATGTCCTCGGTGCCGAGGGCGTTCATGCGCTCAGGCGCGTTGAGGACGATCTCTGCGATGCGCCCGTTGACGCTGAACTCGATCATGGGAACTCCTGGGGTAACGGTGAAGGGGTCAGGCGTCGTAGTCGACGAGGATGCGCTCAGACGTGGGGCGGGACTGGCACGTGAGGATGTACCCGTTCTCGATCTCGTCCTTCTCCAGGGCGTAGTTCTCGTCCATCTCCGCCGAGCCCTCCACCACCTTGGCACGGCACGTGCCGCACACGCCGCCCGCGCACGCGAACGGCACGTCCGGCCGGACCCGCAGAGCGGCGTTGAGGATCGTCTCTCGCGCGGCCACGGGGCTCTGGACTGTGCCCTGGAGACCGTCGAGCGTGAAGCCCACCTCGAAGGAGGGGCCGGAGCTCTCGACGACGGCGCGGCCCCGCTGCCCCTCGACCTCGCGCGCCGCGCCGGTCGTGAAGAGCTCGAACCGCACACGGTCCTCGGGCACGCCCCGGTCCGCGAGACTGTCGCGGACAAGCTGGACGAGCTCGAACGGACCGCACAGGAACCACTCGTCCACATGCTCGGGCCGGATCACGGCGCCGAGGAGGCGCTCGATCTTCTCCGAGTCCAGCCGCCCGGAAAGGAGCGGGGAGATCCGCTGCTCCCGGGACAGGACGTGGTGCACGGCGAGCCGTGACGGCCACGCGTCCTTCATGTCCGCGAGCTCCTCGAGGAACATGACGTCTGCCGCGGACCGGTTCGCGTAGATGAGGTCGATGCGGGCATTCGGGTTCTCCGTGAGGAGGGTCCGGACGATCGCCATGATCGGCGTGATGCCGGACCCTGCCGCGACCGCCACGAAGACGTCCTCGTTCCGGACCTCGGCCGCGAGCGCCTCGGGATGGTTGAGGGACGTGGACTGGTGCCGGGAGACGAACGCGCCGGCGGGGTTCATGATGTCGATCCGGTCCCCGGCCTGGAGCCTCTCGTTGGCCCAGGTGGAGAACACGCCGCCGAGGTCCCGCTTGATGGCCACGCGGATCTCGCCGCTGCCGTCCGGGAGGGTGCGCGGTGGCGCGCAGAGGGAGTAGGACCGGCGGTACTCGCGGGTCTCGCCGCCCACCTCGAGGTCCTTGCGCAGGGCCACGTACTGGCCGGGGACGTAGTCGTACTGCTCGCGCAGCTCCGGCGGGACAGTGAACGCGACCTCGACGGAGTCTGCCGTGAGCCGGCGGACATCCGTCACGGTGAGCTCGGCGAACGCGCTGCGGCGCTTGCTGGGGGCCTGGTCAGTCATCTAGAGCACCTTGAAGTAGTCGAAGGGTTCCCGGCAGTCCTGGCAGACGTACAGGGCCTTGCAGCTGGTGGATCCGAAGCGGGACATCTCCCGCGTGTTGAGTGAGTGGCACTGCGGGCATTTCACCGTCAGGCCCACGCTGACGCGCCCGGCCGAGGCCGTGCCGGTGGGCGGGGCGATCCCGTAGTCCTCGAGCTTGGCCCGCCCCGCCTCCGTCATCCAGTCCGTGGTCCATGCGGGGCTGAGGACGAGCCGGACCTCAGGCACGGGCAGGCCCTCCTCGCGGAACGCGGCGCGGAGGTCGGCGGAGATGTGCTCCATGGCGGGGCAGCCGGAGTACGTGGGTGTGATGGTCACGGTGACCCCGCCGTCGTCCTCTTGGGTGACGTCCCGGAGGATTCCGAGATCCTCGATGGTGAGCACCGGGATTTCAGGGTCGACGACGCGGGCCGCCGTGGCCCAGAGCCGCTGGTCAGGCGCAGCCACGGCCGGTCACCACGACGCGCCGGGGTGGGAGCGGGCGAGGACCTGCATCTCGGCGAGGATGTACCCGAGGTGCTCCGAGTGCTCGCCTCGGCGCCCGCCGCCCGCGGCCGCAGGCACGTCGGGGAGAGAGAGCTCAGCCTCGCCGAGGACCCGCTCGATCTCCGCCATGACGGGCTCCCTGAGCGAGCTCGGCGCCACCGCGATGCCCCGCTCCGCCAGGCGATCCGTCAGCTCCGTGTCCCGGAAGAGCTCGTCCACGGCGGGCCACGTGACCGCGAGTCCGCGCGTCAGGCGCTCGCGGGACTCGTCCGTCCCGAGCCCCAGCCGCAGAACCCACTGCTCCGCGTGGTCCGCGTGGTACGCCGTCTCCTTGACGGCCTTCGCGGCGATGCCAGCGAGGGTCTCGTCCGTGCTGCCCTCCAGCCGAGAGTAGAGCTGCGTGAAATAGATGCCGACGACGAGCTGGCGCGCGATCGTGCGCCCGAAGTCACCGGTGGGCTGCTCAAAGAGGGCGATGCTGCGGAACTCGTCCTCGTCCCGGAAGTAGGCGAGGTCGTCCTCGGTCTTGCCCCAGGCGCGGCCGGCGTAGGTGAGGAAGCTGCGGGCGTGGCCCAGCGTGTCGAGCGCGATGTTGCCGAGGGCGATGTCCTCCTCGAGCTCCGGCGCGCGGGACACCCAGTAGGCAAGGCGCTGGGCGAGGATGAGGGCGTCGTCGCCCAGGGCGAGCGCGTACTGGGCCGTGTCCTCGTCCGGGGTGCCGGTCTGGATGGCGATGTCCTCCGGCCGGAGGGCGAAGCCGGGGGTGATGCGGGTGGCCGAGGCGGTGGCCTCGCTGCCGGCGCCGCCGATGTGCACGCCCACGGACACCTCGCCGTGCCCCTGGCTGGGCTTCTCGGCGGGACGGTCCGCGGGGGTGGCCGCGGGGCTCTCCTCGGCGGGCCCCGCCGCGGTCTCGAGCTGGGTCTGGGCGCCGCTCACAGGTGCCTCACGCCTTCGGACTTCGTGTAGTACGTGGCGTGGCGGTAGTCCTTGCCCTTGGGGGACTCGAAGAACTGGCCCTTGGAGTCCGGGTCGCTCGCGATGATCGCCTCGGCCGGGACCACCCAGAGGGACACGCCCTCGTTGCGCCGCGTGTAGAGGTCACGGGCATTGCGCAGGGCCATGTCCTCGTCCGGGGCGTGCAGGGATCCCGCGTGCACGTGGGACAGGCCCCGGGCGGAGCGGACGAAGACCTCCCAGAGGGGCCAGGACTGGTTCTCGCTCATGCTGCGTGCTCCTTTGCTGCGCGCTTGGCGGCGTAGGCGGCCGCGGCCTCGCGGACCCAGGCGCCGTTCTCGTGGGCCTCGCGGCGGCGCTCCATGCGCTGCGCGTTGCAGGGGCCGCGGCCCGCGAGGACCTCGGCGAACTCGTCCCAGTCCAGCGGGCCGTGCTCCCAGTGGCCCTCGGCCTCGTTGTAGCGGATGTTCTCGTCCGGGAGGGTCAGCCCCAGGACCTTGGCCTGCTCGACCATCATGCCGAGGAAGCGGCGGCGGAGCTCGTCGTTGGAGAACCGCTTGATGTTCCACGCCATGGACTGCTTGGAGTTCGGGGACTCGTCGTCCGGCGGCCCGAACATCATGAGGGCCGGCGCGTACCAGCGGTTCACGGCGTCCTGGGCCATCTGCTTCTGGGCCGGGGTGCCGTTGGAGAGCTCGAGAAGGATCTCGAAGCCCTGGCGCTGGTGGAACGACTCCTCCTTGCAGATGCGCACCATGGCGCGGCCGTACGGGCCGTAGCTCGCGCGGCACAGCGGAACCTGGTTGCAGATCGCCGCGCCGTCCACGAGCCAGCCGATGGCCCCCATGTCCGCCCAGGTCCGGGCCGGGTAGTTGAAGATCGAGGAGTAGCGGGCCTTGCCTGCGAGGAGGTCATCCATCATCCGGTCCCGGTTCTGGCCCAGGGTCTCGGCGGCCGAGTACAGGTAGAGCCCGTGCCCGGCCTCGTCCTGGACCTTGGCGATAAGGATGGCCTTGCGCTTGAGGCTCGGGGCGCGGGTGATCCAGTTGGCCTCCGGCTGCATGCCGATGATCTCGGAGTGGGCGTGCTGGCTGATCTGCCGCAGGAGAGTTTTGCGGTACCCGGCCGGCATCCAGTCCCGCGGCTCGACGCGCGAGTCCTGGGCGATGATCTGCTCGAAGGCCGCGAGGCCCTCGGCGTCGTGCTGGGCCTGGGCGTCGTCGACGGAGGCGTCCTCGCCCACCCGGCGGAGGTCTGGGGCTGCGTGCTCGCTCATGGTTCCTCGCTTGGCGTTCACTCGTGGGCCGCAGGTCACGGCCGTCAGGGGATGCGATCGGCGGGGAGAGACCCCCAGAATTACCGACCGCTCGTTCAGTATATGTGACCTGCACCACCGGGGCAATGCGGACGAAGGGTGTCACATTCTCCGCTCCCCGAGCGCTCGCCGACTATCATTGATGGCCATGAATCCACTTGAGAACCAAGCCCTGGCCGACTGGCTGGCGGACTACGGCACCCTCTTCTGGACCTGGCTCATCCTGCCGGTCGTCGCCGCCGTGGGCCTGTACTTCACCGTGCGCTCCGCCGCGGTCCAGGGACGCATGCTGCCCGAGATGATCCGCACCCTCCGGGACCCGGCCCTTGTCAACGAGGACGGCAGCCCCAAGTCCATCTCGGCCTTCAAGGCCTTCACCGTCTCCGCCGCGTCCCGCGTGGGCGTGGGCAACGTGGCGGGCGTGGCCACCGCGGTGGCCGTCGGCGGGCCCGGGGCCGTGTTCTGGATGTGGGCCATGGCGTTCATCGGAGGCGCCTCGAGCTTCATCGAGTCCACCCTCGGCCAGCTCTACAAGGAGCGGGACCGGGACGCCTACCGCGGCGGGCCCGCGTACTACATGCAGCACGGCCTCGGGAAGAAGTGGCTCGGCACCACGTTCGCCGTCGTGCTCATCATCTGCTTCCCCTTCGCCTTCTCATCCCTCCAGGCCAACACGATCGTCGCGTCCGTCTCGGGGGCCATGGGCCAGAAGACGCCGGACACCGCGCTCGCCGTCGGGCTCGGCGCCACCCTCGCGGTGCTGACCGGGGCCATCGTCTTCGGCGGCCTCAAGCGCATCGCCAACGTCACCAACGCCATGGTTCCCGCGATGGCGCTGGTCTACATTGTCACGGGCCTCGTCGTCGTCGTCATTCACCTTGACCAGCTCCCGCGGGTTCTAGGACAGATCATCACGGAGGCGTTCAACTTCAACGCGGCCGTGGGCGGCGGCATCGGAACGGTGATCCTGACGGGCGTGAAGCGGGGCATGTTCTCGAACGAGGCCGGCCTCGGCTCCGCGCCGAACGCAGGCGCCACGGCGGCGGTCACGCACCCGGTCAAGCAGGGGCTCGTGCAGACGCTCGGCGTCTACTTCGACACGTTCATCGTCTGCTCGGTCACCGCGTTCATCATCCTCGTCTCCGTGGACAACCCGGTGGGGTCCGAGAAGGGCATCGCGCTGACGCAGCACGCCCTGACCGACTCGCTCGGGGCGTGGAGCGGCGCGCTGCTCGCGGTCGTCATCCTGCTCCTCGCGTTCAGCTCGATCATCGGCAACTACTACTACGGCGAGTCCAACGTGGCGTTCATGACGGACAGCCCCGTGGCGCTCGCGGTGTACCGGAGCCTGGCCGTGGTGGCGGTGTTCCTCGGCTCGCTCGCGGCCGTGGATGTCATCTGGAACTTCGCGGATGCGGCGATGGGCGTCATGGCGCTCATCAACCTCGTGGCCATCCTGCTGCTGGGCCGCGTGGCGCTGCGCCTGCTCAAGGACTACGAGGCCAAGCGGCGGGCCGGCCAGGACCCGGTCTTCCTCGCCAGCGAGATGCCGGACCTCCGCGGCGTCCACACCTGGACGGCCGACGACGTCCAGTCCGGCTCGGGCACACCCGCACCCCGGCGCGCCGCGCGCTGACGGGCGGGTCCGGGCCGGGCGGGGCCACCTCCAGCCCGGACCCGCCAGCCTCGGCCGTTCGCCCCTCGTTTCGGCTTTGCCCCCTCGTTTGGCATCTGCCCCGCGCATTGCAGGGGGCGCATGCCAAACGAGGGGGCGTCACCGTGACGGGCTTCGTCGGAGAGACTGACCCGTCACGAAGAATTGCCGCTCACGAGCCGGCGGCGTCAGGATCGACGATCCGACTTAGCCCGCCAGACACCCAGAACCGTGGACACCACAATCAGGGCAAGGAAGACGACATTCGATGTGCCCTCCTCAATGATTCCGGTCGACCGAAGAATTAGCGTCGCCAATCCGAGAATCAGAACGACAATGAGACCGACATTTTTCATCGACAATCCCCCTTCTGGACTGACGTCGCGCTCGACAGAGCCACCCTAACAAGCCACGTCATCCCGACTGGGGGAGGTCATGACGAAGCCAGAGTTACCCCTCTCCCAGGGCGGCCCACCTCTCCCCGGACGTCTGGCCCCGCCCCAGCGGTCAGTCCACCGCGAGGGTGTACCCGAGGCGCATCCGGTCCGGCAGATCCAGGAATTCGCCCCGAGTCATGAGGGAGCCGTTCGCAGTGCGGACCGAGGCGGCGCGGCCATCGTCGTCGAACTCAAAGCGCGCAAGCTCCCCGTGCGCCCCGAAGCCGTACGGATCCTGCATGCGCAGGGAGGACTCGTCGACGTACTCGTACGGGAGGGACTTGGGGTCCACGGGATACCCGAGCTCGAACTCGTAGATGTTGTGCCCCAGAAACGCGAAGCGCGTGGCGCCCCACAGGCTGGAGAAGGACTCGTCAAAACGGCGGAGAACCTTCTTCTTGACGCCCGCCAGCGAGGGGTGGGCCGGCGCCAGGGCCAGGTCGGCGAGCGCGAAGAGGGAGCGTCCCAGCGTCACCGGGTCCCCGTCCACCGCGTTCGTCAGGACGGACACCACCACGCCGGTCTCCGGAACGGCCCACGTCCGGGAGATGAAGCCGGGGTAGCCGCCGGAGTGGCCGAAGGTGGCGCGGCCGCCGATCTCCTCGAACATGAACCCGAGGCCGTAGCCGCGCCCCTCCCGCACGTAGACCGGCCGCTGGGCCAGCCGCTTGGTGCCGTCCTCGAGGAGGACGTCGGTGCGCTTGCGCTCGAACTCGGTGCTCGCGGGCAGGTGCGCGGAGAAGTACCGGCAGAGGTCGCGGGCGGTGGAGTAGAACCCGGTGGCCGCGACCATGCCGCGCGAGTTGACGTGGTCGATGGGCACGCGCAGGAAGGGGTCCGTGGCGTCGGCGCCGCGGCCGGTGTACCCGGTGGCGAGCTCGTCCGCGCGGTCGTCGAGCTCCGGCCCCGTGTTGGCCAGGCGCAGCGGCCCGAGGATGCCGGACTGCACCCAGTCCGTGTAGCTTCCGCCCGTCGCCGCCTCGATGATGAGGCCGAGGAGCGAGTACCCCACGTTCGTGTACTTCATGCGCTCGTTGCGGAGGATGACGTTGCCGGTGCGGGCGATCTCGATGATCTCCTCCCGGCTCGGGAACGGGCGGCCGAGGGACCAGAAATCGGAGTCCATGCTGTCGCGCGTGACACCGGCGGTGTGGGAGAGCAGCTCGGAGATCGTCGCCTCGCCGAGCGGCGAGTCCGCGAGCTCGGGCAGCCACGCGTCCAGGCGGTCGTCGAGCCGGAGCACGCCGCGCTCGAAGAGCTGGAGGATCGCCGTGGCGGTGAAGGTCTTGGAGTGCGAGGCGACGCGCATGAGGGTCGTGGGCGTCATGGGCCGCTCGGCCTCCACGTCCGCCATGCCCCACGCGATGTCCCCGACCCGCTTGCCATCCACGCTGACGGAGACCTGGAAGCCGGGCAGCCCCACGTTCCGGGCGAGGGCGCCGAGGAGCGGCTCCCCCACGCGGAGCGCCTCCTTCCACGCGGCGATCTGCGGGTTGGGGCCGGCGGCCTTCCGCTTGGTGGCGGCCTTCGCGCTCTCGCTGGCCTTGACCTCCGACGACGCTGCTGCGCCCCTCGTCACTCCCGCATCCATGGGTCCTCCTTCAGGCTCGGGCCCCGCTCGTCGTCGAGCGGCGGCTCGGGGTGATCCACCCCACATGTCAGAACTCCCAGCGTATCGGAAAGGCATCTTTCACATTCGCCGCACCCAGCGCCGGATGGGTGCCACGGCGGCCCGGAAGGCATAACCTGGATCACATGCAGAAGCTCCTCGCCAAGAACCCTGCACGCATCGGCCGCCCCGCTGGGGCCCGGATTGAGGCCGATCGATTCCCCGAGTCCCTGAGCGGCGGGACGCCGGAGGCCCTGCGACGGGGCCTCGAGGACATCCTCGGCCCCGCCAACGTCCACTCCCGTCCCCTCGATTTGGTGGCCTACGCGTCGGACGCGAGCCCGTATCGGATGTGCCCCGCCGTCGTCGTTTCCCCGGAGTCCCCAGAGGATATGGCGAGGCTGTTCGAGTACTGCCGTGAGAATGGGCGTCACCTGACGTTCCGCTCGGGAGGCTCGTCCCTCAATGGGCAGGCGCAGGGGGATGACATTCTCGTGGATGTCCGCCGCCATTTCCGCGGAATGGCCCTGGAGGGCGAGACTCTGCGGGCCAGGCCGGGCGAGATTCTCGCGGGAGTCCAGCGGATGCTGGCCCTGCATGGGCGCCGCTTCGGGCCGGACCCGGCCTCGGCGAGCATCGCGACGATCGGCGGAATCCTCGCGAACAATTCCGGCGGGATGCGCTGCACGGTGGCCGTGGACAGCTATCACTCGATTGAGTCCGCGACCATTGTTCTTCCCTCCGGTTTCATTCTGGACACGGCCGCCGAGGATGCCGATGAGCGCCTCGCCCGCGAGGAGCCAGAAATCGCCCAGGGCCTGATCAAGCTGCGGGACGACATTCGCGCCGACGAGGCCCTCTGCGCACGCCTCCGCCGGAAATTCACCATCCGAAATACCAATGCCCTGCGCCTCGACGCGTTCCTCGACGCCGACTCCCCCGCGCAGATCCTCCGCCGCCTCATCGTGGGCTCAGAAGGCACCCTCGGTTTCGTCGCCGAGGCGCGGCTCGCCACGCAGCCCCTCCCCCGCGTCAAGGCCGTCGCCTGGGTCATGCTCCCGGACGCGGGCCAGGCGGCCGGGCGCGTCAAGGCCATCATGGACGCGGGCGCGGACGCCTGCGAGCTGCTCGTCAGCCCCGTCCTCCGCGAGTCCGTCGGGAACTTCAAGGGGGCGGACCCTGCGTGGGCTGACCTCCCGGACGAGGCCGCTGCGCTCCTCGTGGAGGTCTCCGGGTATGACGACGACGGCCTGGCGGAGCGCGTCGCCGCCGTCGAGGACATCCTCAAGGACGCCGAGCTGACCACCCCGCTGGCCTTCACGCGCGATCCGCTCGAGATGGCCCAGGCGTGGGAGATCCGCGGCGGGCTGTTCCCCCTCATCGGTCGGCAACGCCCGGCCGGGACCGCGCTCATCACGGAGGACCTGTGCGTCCCGCCGGCCGCGATCGGCGAGGCGTCCCTGGACCTCATGGCCCTGCTGCGCAAGCACGGCCACCCCGACTACGTCATGGGCCACGCGGCCTTCGGCAACCTTCACTTCTTCCTGACGCCGAGCTTCGAGACGGACGAGGACATCGCGCGGTACGCCGCGTTCATCGACGAGTTCGTGGAGCTCATCCTGGACCGCTATGACGGCTCCCTCAAGGCCGAGCACGGCACGGGCCTGTCCATGGCGCCGTTCGTGGAGCGCGAGTGGGGGTCCACGGCCTTCGGCCTCATGTGGCGGGTCAAGGAGCTGCTGGATCCGCACGGCATCCTCGCGCCCAACATCAAGCTGACCCGGGACCAGGACCTGCACCTGAAGAACTTCAAGACCACGCCCACCATCGAGGCCGTGGCCACGGACTGCGTCGAGTGCGGGTTCTGCGAGTCCGTGTGCCCGTCGCGCAACGTCACCGTGACGCCGCGGCAGCGCATTGCGATCCGCCGCGAGATGGCCCGCCAGCCGGAGGGCTCCGCCATGCTCGCCTCCCTCCACGCCGATTACGGGCACGACGCCATTGACCTCTGCGCCGCGGACGGCACGTGCTCCGTGGCGTGCCCCGTCTCCATTGACACGGGCGCGCTCATGAAGGAGTTCCGCGCGGCCGAGTCCGGGAAGGCGGGCAACGCCGCCGCCCTGGCTCTGGCCAAGAACTGGGGCCTCGTGGAGGCCGGCGCCCGCGCGGGTCTCACAGCGTCCGACGCCGTCCAGCGGGTTCTCGGCTCCAGCCTGTCCGCGAAGGTCCTCGGCGGGGTGACGGACGCCGTCCGGCGGGTCGTGTCCGAGGACCTCATGCCCACCGCCCGGGAGGGCCTGCCGCCCGCCAACCGGCGACCCCTGCCCGTGACGAGCCCCGACGGCGCCACCGCCGTCTACTTCCCCGCGTGCATCAACCGGATCTTCGGCCGCGCGGGCGAGGGCGTCAGCCTGCCCGAGGCCATCGTCCGCCTCGCCGAGTTCGCCGGCCGCCCCGTGCACATCCCGTCCGACGTCGCCGGCACCTGCTGCGGCACCCCCTTCAGCTCCAAGGGATACGTCCCCGCGAAGCGCTGGATGGCCGTCAAGGCGGCGGAGGATCTGTGGCGGTGGTCGGACGGGGGCCGCCTGCCCGTCGTCGTGGACGCGTCCAGCTGCACGCATGGGTTCGTGGGGGACGTGCGGGACGTCCTCGCCTCGGGCGCTTCAGAGGGCGACGACGACTGCCGCCGGCTGTCCGAGCAGCTCTCCACGCTAGAGGTGCTCGATGCTGTGACGTGGGCGCGGCGGGAGCTCATCCCGGCCCTGGAGGCGCGCGGGGTGGCGGGGGCCGCGGCGGGCCGCGTGGCCGTCCACCCGACGTGCTCCACGATGCACCTCGACGCGGTGGACGACCTCATGGCGGTGGCCTCGTTCGCGGCCGAGGACGCGTTCATCCCCGTCGGCGCCGCGTGCTGCGGCACCGCGGGAGACCGCGGCCTCCTGCATCCGGAGCTGGTCGAGTCCGCGACCCGCGACGAGCGGGCCGGGCTCGCCGCCGCCGAGGCCGCCGGGCCCGTAGACGCCTACGTGTCCGCGAACCGCACGTGCGAGATGGGCATGACCCAGCAGACGGGCCGCGAGTACGAGCACGTGCTGCTCCTCCTCCACGACGCGCTGAGGCCGCTCGTGCGCTGAATCTCACGCACTCTCAAGCTCCCAGGCTCTCAGGCTGTCGCGCATACTCAGGCGCGGTCGGCCCGCTTCTTGGCGGCCCACGCGAACGCAGCGGCGAAGACCACGCCCACCAGTGACGCGAGGATGAGCACGCGCGGCGCGGCCACGGCCTCGGCCAAGCTCGCGGACGGGCCCGTCGCCACATCCAGAAGAACAAAGGCCACCGTGACGACGACAAACGTACCGGCCGCCTTCAGGAGCATCGCCCCGCGGGGCAGCGCCCACATGGCGTGGACGATCGCCCCCACGGCGCTCATGGCCGCGATATCGATCCAGTGGGCGCCCGAGGCCAGTGCCGCCTCCGCATCCGCGCGGTGGCCGAAGAAGTATGACCAGAGGATGACCCCCGAGATCATGAGAACAAAGTGCAGGTAGTCTCGCCAGGGAAACTGAAACTTGTCATCGGGTTTGGCCATGGACACCTCCGCACGGTCAGTTGGCGCCGCCGGTCATTGCGCGGGCCTCAGAACACCAGCGTATCCAGGACGGGCGCCTGCCGGCACCCCGGAGGATCACGGAACGCCCCGGAGGACCACCGCGTTTGTTACGCTCCCCGCGCCCGCCAAGCCCCGCCCGCTAACCTGGTGGCATGACTCACTCTCCTGACTCTGTCCTGTCCGCCCTGGCGCAGGCAGCCGCCGCTGCCACCGCCCCCGTGGCCCGCAAGGAGCCCGTGACCCGCGAGCGCCACGGCGACGTCTTCACGGACAACTACGAGTGGATGCGGGCCAAGGAGTCGCCCGAGGTCCGCGCGCACCTGGACGCGGAGAACGCGTACACGGACGAGGTCGCGGCCCCCTTGGCTGGCCTGCGGGAGGACATCTTCGCGGAGATCAAGGAGCGCACCCGGGAGACGGACCTCTCGGTGCCGGCGCGCCGCAACGGCTACTGGTACTTCACGCGGACCGTGGAGGGCGAGCAGTACGGGGTGCGCTGCCGTGTCCGTGCCCAGGACACCGGGGACGTCCTCGCGGACTGGACGCCGCCGGTCATTGAGCCGGGCGTGCCGGTGGAGGGCGAGGAGGTCATCCTCGACGGCAACGCGCTCGCCAAGGGGCTGCCGTTCTTCGCGCTCGGCGGCCTGGACGTGTCCGAGGATGGGCGCTGGCTCGCGTACTCCGTCGACGCGGCCGGCGACGAGCGGTACACGGTCCGCATCAAGGACCTCAGCTCGGGCGAGCTGCTGCCGGACGAGATCCCTGGGACCTCCGCGGGCCTGGCCCTGGCCCCGGACGCCTCCGCGGTGTTCTACATCCTCCCGGATGAGTCGTGGCGCCCGTACCGCCTCTACCGCCACGTGATCGGCTCGGAAGGGCCGGACGAGCTCCTCTTCGAGGAGACGGACGAGGGCATGTGGACGGACTTCGGCATCTCGGGGGACAAGCGCGAGCTGGTCATCGACGTCGGCAATTCCGAGGTCTCCGAGATTCTCACCCTGCCGTTGGGGGATCCCGAGGCGCGCCCGCGCGTCGTCGTCTCCCGGGAGCAGCGGCTCCTGGCGAGTGCGGACCCGATCCTCGCCCAGGGGCGCCCCGCCTACCTCATCACCCACAACCGGCACGGCGGGAACAACGCGGTGGCGCTCGTGCTCGCGGAGGAGCTGGAGAAGCCGTTCGCGGAGCAGCGCTGGATCCCGGTCGTCGCGCACCGGGATGACGTCAAGGTGGACGGGGCGGGCGCCACGGCGGCGTGGGTCCTCGTGAGCCAGCGGGAGAACACGGCGCCGGGCTTCGTGGTCTTCCCTCGCGCTGACATCGAGGCTCTCGCCTCCTCGGGTCTGGATACCGACGACGACGCCCCGGACCTCGCCCCCATCCGGCCCGAGTTCAGGGAGGAGATCCGGGCTGTGTCCGCGGGCTCCTCCTACGAGGCGCCGTTCCTCACGCTCAACTACGTCTCGTTCGTGACGCCGCAGCGGGTCCTCCTGTTCGACCCGGCGACGGGGCAGCAGACCGTCCTCAAGGACACCGAGGTGCCAGTGGCGGACCTGACCCAGTACGAGGCCATCCGTGACTGGGCGGTGGCGCAGGACGGCACGCGCATCCCGCTCAGCATCGTCAAGCGCAAGGACACCCCGAAGGACGGGACGGCGCCGGCCGTGGTCTACGGGTACGGCTCCTACGAGGCGTCCATGGACCCGCGGTTCTCGGTGGCGCGGCTGTCCCTGCTGGACCGAGGCGTCGTGTGGGTCGTGGCGCACATCCGCGGCGGCGGCGAGCTGGGCCGGGCCTGGTACGAGAACGGCAAGAAGCTCGCCAAGAAGAACACGTTCACGGACTACGTGGACGCCACGCGCCACGTGGCAGCGGCCGGCTGGGCAGACGCCTCCCGCATCGCAGCGTGGGGCGGCTCGGCGGGCGGCCTGCTCATGGGCGCGGTGACGAACATGGCGCCGGAGCTCTACAAGGCGGTTGTGGCGCAGGTGCCGTTCGTGGACGCGCTGACGACCATCCTGGATCCGGCCCTGCCGTTGTCCGCCCTCGAGTGGGAGGAGTGGGGCAACCCGATCACGGACCCCGAGGTGTACGCGTACATGAAGTCCTACACCCCGTACGAGAACGTCCGCCCGGCCAGCTACCCGGCCATCGCGGCGGTGACGAGCCTCAACGACACGCGCGTGCTCTACGTCGAGCCGGCCAAGTGGGTACAGGTGCTGCGCGCCAACCAGGAGGGGCCAGCCCCGATTGTCCTCAAGACCGAGATGGACGGCGGCCACGGGGGCGCGTCCGGCCGGTACGAGGGCTGGAAGGACTTCGCGTGGGACGCCGCGTGGACCCTGGGCCACCTCGGGGCCACGGAGCGCGTGGGGTAGCTCAGCAGGCCCCTCCCCCTGGTCAAAGCACGTCACCATTGAACCAAGCCCGTCATCATTGAGGCCTCTGATCCCCGAGATCACGCCTCGATGGTGACGGGCTTTGTTCATTCATGACCTGGATTGACCGGGCACGCCTTGACGGCCCCGGGACCCGGTGCCAAGATACTGACCAAGCGTTCAGTAATTGTGATCTAGGTCGCAGTGAGCTTGGCCCGGGCGGCCCGGCCACCGCCGCCGGCAAGGAGCCCCCGTGACAGAGCAGCACTCCCCGGAGCCGGGCGCCGCGCCGCGATCTGACCCCACGCCCACCTCGCCCGAACCGGTCCATCCCGAACAGGGCCCCACGCCCCACTCCCCCGGCATCGAGATGGCACCGGGCCTCGAGCCGCACCCCATGCTCGCCGGAGACGCCGCGAGCGCGTGGATGGGCCTCCGCGTCGAGGACTACGCCCCCGGCCGCGCCGTCTGCTCCCTCATCCCCCGGCCGGAGATGCTCAACGGCTTCGGAATCGGCCACGGAGGCATGACGTTCGCGCTCGCGGACACGGCCTTCGCCATCGCCTGCAACGACGCCTCAGACCACGAGACGTACACCGTGGCGCAGGGCGTGGACATCAACTTTCTCGCCCCGGTCACGCCTGGCGCCCGGCTCCGAGCCACGGCCGAGCGCGCCTCACGCCCCGGCCGCAGCGCCGTGTTCGACGTGACGGTTGAACAGGAGTCTGAGGGCGGCCCCGTCGTCGTCGCCCTCTTCCGCGGACGCTCCCGAACGCTCCCGCGCGCCGGACGCTGACCCCGCCGACGCCCACCCGACCCGCACGCCGAACTCCAGCACACCGCGCCGCCGCACCCCGGCCCGCCGCCCACGACCGCCGAAAGAGGAACCCATGAGCACCCCAGCCTCCGCCCCAGCCCCACGCGACGGATTCGATCCCCTCACCGCCTCCCGCGAGGAGGTCGAGGAGCTCCAGCTGGCCCGCCTCCAGTGGACCGTGAGGCACGCCTACGAGAACGTGCCCATGTACACGGAGAAGTTCGACGCGCACGGGGTCCACCCCGACGACCTCAAGAGCCTCGAGGACCTGGCGCGCTTCCCCTACACGGAGAAGGAGGACCTGCGGCGGTGCTACCCGTTCGGCATGTTCGCGGTGCCCATGGAGCGGGTCCGGCGCATCCACGCGAGCTCGGGCACCACGGGGCAGCCGACGGTGGTCGGGTACACCGAGGCCGACCTCTCCATATGGGCGGACCTTGTGGCGCGGTGCCTCCACCTCTCCGGCGTGCGGGCCGGAGACCGCGTCCACAACGCGTACGGCTACGGGCTGTTCACGGGCGGGCTGGGCGCGCACGCGGGGGCGGAGCGGCTCGGTGCCACGGTCATCCCCATGTCCGGCGGGCAGACGGAGAAGCAGATCCAGCTCATCCAGGACTTCCAGCCCACGGCCATCCTCTGCACGCCGACCTACCTCCTGGCCATCGCCGACGCCATGCAGCGGCAGGGCCTGGACCCCCGGGCCACGTCACTCAAGACGGCGGTCCTCGGGGCGGAGCCGTGGACCGAGGAGATGCGGCGTGAGCTGGAGCTCGCCTGGGGCATCGACGCGTGCGACATCTACGGGCTGTCCGAGGTCATGGGCCCGGGCGTCGCCGGCGAGTCCTGCGAGACCAAGGACGGCTCCCACATCTGGGAGGACCACTTCAGGCCGGAGATCATCGACCCGTTCGAGCCTGAGCGCACCATGGCGGACGGGGAGCCGGGCGAGCTCGTCTTCACGTCCCTCACGAAGCAGGCTCTGCCGATCATCCGCTACCGCACGCACGACCTCACGCGCCTCCTTCCCGGTTCGGCCGCGCCGGGCCACCGCCGGATGGGGCGCATCACGGGCCGCAGCGACGACATGATCATCCTCCGCGGCGTGAACCTCTTCCCCACGCAGATCGAGGAGATCGCCCTCGGCGTCCCGGGCCTGTCCCCGCACTTCCAGCTGGAGATCACGCGGCCGGCGGCGATGGACGAGCTCACCGTGCGCATCGAGGCCCGCCCCGGCACGGAGGGGGCGGCGCGGGCAACGGCGGGGGCTGAGCTGCGGCGGCTCATCAAGGTGCGTGTCGGCTCGAGCTGCGCCATCGAGGTGGTGGACCCCGGGACCCTGGCCCGCTCCTCCGGCAAGCTCAAGCGCATCCACGACCTGCGCAACCGGTAGCCCGGGGGCGGGCGGTAGCCGGGCCGGCGGCCCTGCCGCACGCGGGGGCAGGCTGCATCCTGTCACGTCGAGCACCCTCGGAGTCACGAAGTTGCGCCCCCTCGCGTCGGCGGGGTTTGCTGGAGGCCTATGAACGCCTCACAACCGTCCCGCCGGGGGCGCCCCGGACACAGCCAGAGCAGCGTCGTTGCGGTCGCCGTCGAGACGTTCAACCGCCACGGATACGAGGCCACGAGCATGGGCATGCTCGCGGACGCCCTCGGCGTCTCCAAGTCCGCGATCTACCATCACGTCCCGAGCAAGCTGGAGATCCTTCGGCTCGCCTTGGATGACGCGCTCTCCGCTCTTGAGACAGCGGCCGACGACGCCGAGGCCGCCCCACCCAGCGCCGCCTCGGTGGCGGACCTCATGCGGGCCACTGTCCGTGTCCTCATCGAGAAGCAGTCCGAGGTCCGGCTGCTGCTGCGCCTGCGGGGCAACAGCGACGTTGAGCGCGAGGCCATCGAGCGCCGCCGCGCCGTGGACCGCCGGACCGCCGCGGTGATCGAGGCGGCCCAGGCGGCCGGCGAGCTTCGAGGGGACCTTGAGCCGCGGGAGCTCGCTCGCCTCATGTTCGGCACCGTCAACTCGGTGGTGGAGTGGCACCGCCCGGGCGGCCGCCAGTCGAGCGAGGAAGTCGCCGAGACCGTCGTGTCCCTGCTCATGGACGGCGCCCGCCAGCGCGCCTAGCCCTGTGCTTGCCCAGCGCCACCGTCCTGCGGTGCCCGCCAGCGGCTGGGCCGGCCGCCTAGCGCGTCTTGGCCACCAGGGTCAGGACGTCGTAGGTCGCCACGGTCTCCCCGTCCTGGTTGACGAGGAGTGCATCCCAGGCAACCTCCCCGTACTCGTCCGTCTCGCGCGGGGTGATCCGCTTGGCCGTCAGCTCCACGCGGATCGAGTCCCCCGCTGCCACGGGCGTGATGAACCGCAGATTCTCCAGACCGTAGTTCGCGAGGACCGGGCCCGGCTCCGGGGAGACGAAGAGCCCCGCCGCCCACGACACAAGCAGGTACCCGTGCGCCACGATGCCCGGGAAGAAGGGGTTCGCGGCCGCGGCCTCCTCGTTCGTGTGCGCGTAGAACGTGTCACCGGTCTCCTCAGCGAAGGCCTGGATGTCCTCGCGGCGCACCGTGCGGAGGGCAGAGACGAACGCGTCCCCGATCTCGAGCTCGGCCAGCGACTTGCGGAAGGGGTGCTCCAGCTCGGGGCTTCCGCCGAACTCCGGCTCGCCCGAGATGCGGCGCTCCGCGCCCCGATGCCACTGCCCCGTCACCGCCGTGAGCATGTTCGGCGAGCCCTGGATGGCGCTGCGCTGCATGTGGTGCTTGACCGAGCGGATGCCGCCCAGCTCCTCGCCGCCGCCGGCCCGCCCGGGGCCGCCGTGGACGAGGTGCGGGACGGGCGAGCCGTGCCCGGTCGAGCTGCGGGCCGTCTCGGCGTTGAGAATGTGGACGCGGCCGTGGTGGCCCGCGATGCCCAGGGTCAGCCGGGCGGCCGTCTTCGGGTCCGCCGTGCAGACCGTCGCCACGAGCGAGCCGGCTCCGCGTGCCGCCAGGCGCACGGCGTCGTCGTCCGTCTCATACCCGAGGACCGAGGTGACAGGCCCGAACGCCTCAACCTCATGGAGCTCCGTGGCCTCCGCGTCCTCCCAGACGAGGAGGACCGGGCTCATGAAGGCGCCGCCCTCAGGGACCGGCAGGGGGTCCAGGACGTTGCGGCCGCCGGCCGCCTCAAGGCGAGAGACCGCCTCCCGCACGTCACGCAGCTGATCCTCGGAGACGAGGGCGCCCATCGTCGTGCCCTCCGTGCGCGGGTCGCCCACCACCGTCTTCTCGGCGATGCGCGCGGCTACGGCCTTCTGGACCGGCTCAACCATGGCGTGGGGGACGATGACGCGGCGGATCGCCGTGCACTTCTGGCCCGCCTTGACCGTCATCTCGGTGACGACGGCGCGCACGAACGCCGAGAACTCCGCCGACCCCTCCTCGACGTCCCGGCCGAGGATGGCCGCGTTGAGGGAGTCCGCCTCGGAGGTGAATCGGGCGTTGCGCGCCAGGGCCTCCGTGCGGAGCTTCGCCGCGGTGCCGGCCGAGCCCGTGAAGGAGACCATGTCGCGGTAGTCGATGTGCTCGAGGATGTCCCGCGCGCCGCCCGCGACGATCTGGAGGGAGCCTTCCGGCAGGAGGCCTGACTCGTCCATGATCTTGACGCACTCCACGGCCAGGTAGGAGGAGGGGGTGGCGGGCTTGGCGATGGTCGGCACGCCCGCGAGGAACGCCGGCGCGAGCTTCTCGAGCATTCCCCAGACGGGGAAGTTGAAGGCGTTGATCTGCACGGCGACGCCCGGGATGCGCGAGTAGACGTGCTCGCCGATGAACGAGCCGTCCTTCGAAAGCACTTCCGTGGGCCCGTCGGGGATGACCGTGGCATTCGGGAGCTCCCGGCGGCCCTTCGAGGCCATCGTGAACAGGACGCCGATGCCGCCGTCCACGTCCACCATCGAGTCAATCCGCGTGGCGCCCGTCTTGGCGGAGAGCTCGTAGAGCCGGTCCTTGTTGGCGGTGAGGTGCTGGGCCAGCGCCTTGAGGCGCAGGGCGCGCTCGTGGAAAGTGAGGTCCCCGAGGGAATCGCGGCCGGCGGTGCGCGCGTACTCGAAGGCGCTCGCCAGGTCTGCGCTCGCCTTGGGCATGAGGCCGACGACGGCGCCCGTGGAGGCGTCTCGCAGCTCTGCGACTCCATCCTGTGCGGCGTCTGAGGGGTTCGTCCAGCTGCCGGAGAGGAAGCTGGGAAGCAGTGCGGGCGTGGTGACGCTCATGCTGGGGCGCCTTTCCTGAACGATCGGTCAGTTATGTGGTGAAGCCTATCAGCGGAGGCGCTCCCGGGCGTGACCCGCGCCACGTTTGGGTTGGCGCGGGGTGCCGTGCCCGGAACGGGGAACGGCACCCTTCTGCGGCAGCGCAGGGTCTTGCCGCAGCGGGGGCAGGGCCATACACTGAGTGGGCTGAATCACCCTGGCCCGGCAACGCATGAGCGGCTGCCTCACCGCCTCGATCCCCAAGGACACCCCATGCGCACCGCCCTGCCCGCCCGTCTTTCTGCACGCGTTTCCGCCGCAGCCGCCCTGGCTCTCATCCCCGCCGCTCTCGTCGCCTCGGCGCCGGCCGCTTCGGCAGCCACGGCCATGGCCACCCGCCCAGCGTCCTTCACCGCCAGTGCCAAGTCCGTGCCCATCACGTCAACCGTGACCTTCAAGGCCCAGGCCCAGCAGCTGCGGGCCAAGACGTGGCGCGCCACGCCCGGCGCCACGGCCACCGTGTGGTTCGACCAGGACGGCGCCAAGGCCAACACCGCCATGCGCACCATCAAGGCGGACGCCAAGGGCAACTTCTCCACCTCGTTCTCCGCGTCCGCGAGCGGGGTGTGGACCATTAGGCTCGCCCCGACGGCCACCCTCCAGGCCAGCACCTCGGCGCCGATCCGCGTCAACGTCACCATCCCTGCGTCCACGCGCCCCGCATCCGGGAGCTGGAACTGCCCGAGCTGGGCGCCCATCAAGGGCAACGCGAGCAGCCACATCTACCACGTGCCGGGCGGCCGCTACTACGCCAAGACCAAGCCGGAGATCTGCTTCTCCTCCCCCGCGGCGGCCGTCCGGGCCGGATACCGCGCCTCCAAGGCCTGATCCTCTGTACTAGGCTCCCCTGCATGAGCACACGCAGCATGGTCGCCACACAGTGGGGCGCAACCCCATGAGCGAGCACGACGTCTGGACTATTCAGCTTGGGGAGCTGGACCGCCGCATGGGCGTGGAGGTCATTGAGGAGTCCGTGGAGAAGGTCGTGACACGGATGCCGGTGGAGGGGAACAGGCAGTCGTTCGGGCTCCTTCACGGCGGGGCGATGGTGGCGCTCGGCGAGGCCACGGGCTCGTGGGCTGCGGTCAAGCACGCCTCCACGATGGGCAAGGTGTGCGTGGGCGTGGACATCAGCGCCACCCACCACCGCGGCGCCCGGGACGGGTACGTCACTGCGACGGCGCGGCCACTGTCCCTGGGGCGCACGCTGTGCTCCCACGAGGTCATCCTCACCGACGACGACGGGCGCCGACTCTGCACCGTGCGCATCACGAACCTCGTCACGCCCCCGGCGGGCGAGTAGGGACTGCGACACGATGTGCGTTTTGGGCGTTTCGCCTAGAATGCTGTCATGGCTACGACGTCGATGACCGTTCAGAAGCAGCTACGCGAAGACCTCAATGCGTTCCTCGCCGACCCTGCTCGTCAGAATGCCCTCTCCCAGGAGGACGCAGACGCCTTCCGGGAGCTGCTGTCCGTTCTTCAAACCAGCCGACGAGCCGTCATCTTTCCCTCCGATAAATCCCTGACCACGGGTGAGGCCGCCGCCGCCCTCGGGGTGAGCAGAATGACGGTGGTTCGCCTTATCGATCGTGGCGCTCTTCGCGCCAGCACAGAGGGAACCCACCGCAGGATCACCGCCCTAGAGCTTCAGCGCTACCGAGAGGACAGGGAGGCTCGTCAATTGGCGGCGCTTCACACCCTCGGCGAGGACATCACGGATGACACACCACCGGACCGAGTCATCAAGACGCGCTAGCCTTCGCACCTCGCTTGGCGACGCGAGACCGTTTGCCCCTTCGTTTGGCAGATGCCCCCTGCAATGACAGGGGCAAACACCAATTCAGGGGGCAAACCGCCCCGGGGCAGCGAGTTGACTCTTCCGCAACGTCAACCTGCAGACTCCTAGCCATGACCACACGCGAGACCGACACCCACACAGGGCCTGTAATCGACCGCTCCATCTATGCCATGCCCATGTTCGCCAGCCTCATCGTCCGCGATCTGGCTGCGGCCGAGCAGCTCTACGCAGCAGCCGGATTTGTCACTCTGGCCAGCATCCCGGACCACGAAGGCGCTCCGGCCGTCCTCCACCTGCGCCGCGAAAAGTATCAAGACATTCTCCTCGTCAAGGGGACCCCCTCTCCCGGGTCCACGACCGTTTCATTTGCGGCCTCCGACGTGGACCTCGTTTCGGTGGCCGAGCACCTTCGTTCCGCAGGGGCAGATGTCGCTGGCCCTGCTCCCACGCCCTGGTTCTCTACCGACCTCACATTCACAGACACAGACGGAAATACCGTGACGCTGACCGCGCCCCGGACCGCAGAGAAAGACGCGGCCCAGGAGTGGGTTCACGACCGCGTCACGGGAGACTTCGAACTGGTGCCCGAAACTCGCCACGGCGCAGAATAGTTAAGGACTTCACTTCATGGAATGGCCTATTCGAGACGTTGCCAGGGCTACCGGGCTGTCAAGCCGCGCCTTGCGCCATTACGAGCAGATAGGCCTCCTGCATCCGTCCCGCACCGCAGCAAACGGATACCGCTTTTATGGGGATGCCGAGATCGCACAGATCTACCGCATTCTTTCCCTGCGGGCTCTGGGCCTTCCCTTGGAGACAATTCGCCAAACGGCCGACGACGAGCTGGCGCTCCCAGACGCCATGGAAAGTCATTTGGCTCTTCTCAAGGAGAGCCTCGAGATGTTGACAAGCAAGATCGCAAATGTCGAGCGCACTCTCAATGCGCTTAGGAAATGTGCCTCTATGTCTATTGATGATGTTTTTTCCGGCAGCCACGGCGACAGCCACGAATCGGAGGTGCGAAACCGATGGGGAAATGCCGCTTGGGAACACAGCGCGCGTCGACGTGCCTCAATGAGCGACGCTGAGCTGGCCCGTGACGACAAGACAAGCCGCGATGTGAACGCTTCTCTGCGAAGAGCCGCAGAGGAGGGCGCCGACCCCTCAGGCACCCGTTTTCAGGCTGCCGTCACGGCGCATCATCAGTGGGTCACGGAGCAGTGGGGAGGGCGAAGTCCCACCGCCGAGTCATATGCAGGTCTTGCCGCAATGTACGCGGCAGATCCGCGCTTCGCCGTCGTCTACGGCGGGGAAGAGATGGCCACTAGCATCCGTGACGCAATCCTGGTCTGGATCCCAGAGAACCTGGAGTAGCTCGGCAGTATTGCGGATCTCATGTCCGAGCGTCACGGGCTCGACTGGATCGAGGCCGTACCAGCGCACGGGCACGCAAGTAGTTATCCCCGTTTCGCGCCAGACACCGTGCTGGAGAAGCAGATCCCGCCACGATAGGCGCATGTTCGACCACATCCTTGAGTCCACCCGGGCAGTCCGCGCAGAGGCCGCCCGGGGCCGCATGGTCCGGCTGGCAACTGGCCTCTATGCCGAGCGCACTGCATGGGAAAGGCTAAGCACGTGGGACCGCTACCAGCTCCAGTGCTTGGCCGTAGGCCGTAATCACGTACTCACCGGGAGGTCCGCAGCCGCTGTGCTCGGACTGCCAGTGTGGCCCGTGCCCCCGGCCATAGACATCGCCGTGTGGAGTCGCTCCAAGACAGGGCGCCGACAGCAACATGGACTCGAGCTTCCCGTCCGCGGGCACCTCATGGCGACTTCCGAAGCAGCACTTCGCTCGGCAGTGATGGTTCGCCGCCGCGCCCAGTGTCTCGACCCGTCCCTGTCATTGATGAAAGCCGCATCACTGAGCACCGTAGAGTCCGGGGTCGTGACCCTTGACGGGGCCCTGCGGCAAGGCATGGCTGGGGACGAGCTCAGGAGTGCCGCCGAACGCGCGCCCTGGTGCCACGGGCTGTCCCGCTCGGTCTTCGCCCTGTCCCAGGCCACACCCCTCAGCGAATCGCCGGGTGAGTCCTTGTCACGCCTGCGCATCGAGGAACTCGGCTTTGCGGCGCCGCTGCTCCAGCAGGAACTCACACTCAAGACGGGCCGCCATATACGCGCCGACTTCTTCTGGCCCAGCGCCCGTCTCATCGGGGAGTTCGACGGATTGGCGAAGTACTCGCTTGGAGCGGACACCGGCATGAGCCCCCATCAGGCACTCGCGGAGGAAAAGCGCCGCGCACGTGACATCCAGCGGCAGGGCTATGCCATCGTGCGATGGACCTGGGAGGACATGATGCACTTGGACATCCTCGACGACATCCTGACCCGGGCTGGCGTGCCCCGGGCTCGTTGACGCACCACCCCCATATCGCCCGTCCGGCCCGGGGCCGTCGCCTCTTCCACCTCTTACCCCCTCGTTTGGCAATCGCCCCCTGCAATGTCAGTGGCAAACACCAATCAAGGGGGCAAACCGCGGGAGGGCCGGGGCAAACGCCAATACAAGGGGCAAAACCGCCAGCGGGGGACGGAGGGTGCCTAGTTCAGGCGTCGCGCAACGGAAGCCTTCGCCACGTGGCAACCCCAGACCGCCCGGCTCCCCCGCGGCGGCTCCTCACCAGTCGTAGAACCCCTTGCCGGACTTGCGCCCCAGCTCGCCGCGCGCCACCTTCTCGCGCAGGATGGCCGGGGGCTCAAACCGCTCGCCCAGCGTCTGCGCAAGGTACTCCGCGATTCCCAGCCGCACGTCCAGCCCCACGATGTCCGTGGTCTTGAGCGGCCCCACCGGGTGCTTGTAGCCCAGGACCATCGCCGCGTCGATGTCCTCCGCGCTTGCCACGCCCTCCTCGACCATCCGCATCGCCTCCAGTGCGATGGCCACCCCGAGCCGGGAACTCGCGAACCCGGGGGCATCGCGAACGACGACGGCGGTCTTCCCGAGCCCCTCGACCCACGCACGCGCGGCCTCCGTCAGCTCCGGCGCGGTGCGGCCCGCCACAACCACTTCCACGAGCGTGGACGCCGGCACGGGGTTGAAGAAGTGCAGGCCGATGAGCCGCTCGGGCCGCCGGAGCGCCTCAGCCAGGTCCGTGACGGAGAGCGAGGACGTGTTGGTCCCGATCCAGGCCCCCTCCCCCACGGCGTCCTCGATCCGGCGCAGCGAATCCGTCTTGAGCTTGATGTCCTCGGGCACAGCCTCGATGACGAGCTCGCACCCGCCGAACAGCGCGGCATCCGCGCCCACGGAGAGCCGGGAGGCCGCCTCGGACGGGTCCCCCGCCAGCAGCCCCCGGGTGTGAGATGCCTCGATGGCCGCAAGGACGCGGCCCCGGGCGGCCTCTGCGGCGTCGTCGTCCCGCTCAACGACGCTCACGCGCGCGCCCTTCACGAGGAACGCGTGAGCGATCCCCGCCCCCATGCGCCCGCCCCCGAGGACACCGACGCGCGAAGGGACGCCGCCCCCCGCCTGCGGGCCCGAGCCCGCGAGCGCTACTGGCTGGGCCGACTCCGGGCCAGCCGACCCCGGCCCCGCCTGCGAACCCGTCTCCTGCTCAGTCATCGTGTGGACTTCCTTTCGAGGAACGCGCTCATGCGCTCGAACTTCGCCGGGGATTCAAAGAGGGTGGCCTGCGCGAGACGGTCGGCCAGCGGGTGGGCCTCCCGCGGCGCCCGGAAGACCTCCTTGGTGAGCTTGATGGCCAGGGGGTCCTGAGCGCAGATCGCCGCGGCCATCTCGGCTGCCGCGGCCTCGAGCTCCGCACTCGGCACAAGCCGCGTGATGAGCCCCCACGCCAGCGCGGTCTCGCCGTCCACGACGCGCCCCGCCAACAGGATCTCGAGCGCCCGGGCCTCGCCGATGAGCTCCTTGAGCCGCCACGACGCGCCCGCAGCCGCGAGGATGCCCAGCCCCGGCTCCGGGTTGCCGATCCGAACGTCCGGCGTCCCGATCCGCAGGTCCGCCGCGTACGCGAGCTCCGCCCCGCCGCCGAGGCAGTACCCGTCCAGCGCCGCGATGACGGGCATGGGCAGCGCGTTGATCCGCTCGAAGATCCCCGAGTTGATGCCGGCCAGCGCGTCATCCCGCCTCCGCTCGCGCAGCTGCCGGATGTCCGCGCCAGACGCGAACACTCCCTTCCGCTCGCGTCCATCGGCCCCCACGGCCGGCGGGCTTCCTGAGATGACGACGACGCGCGGGTCCCGTTCCACCTCAGCGCAGACCGCGTGAAGCTCGTCCACCATGCGCTGGTCGATGGCGTTGCGGACCTCGGGCCGGTTGAGGCGGACGCGGACGAAGTCCCCACGAGTGACCTCGATGGCCTCGAACTCGGCGCGGTCCAGGGGGGCGGTCACTTGACGCCCTCGAGGACGATCGCGCTGCCCTGACCCACGCCGATGCACATCGTGGCCAGCCCCAGCGGCCTCTCCGCGCCGGCGAGCTCCCGCTCCATGCGGCCGAGCAGGGTGATGACAATGCGCGAGCCCGAGGAGCCGAGCGGGTGCCCGAGGGCGATAGCCCCGCCGTCGGCATTGACGATCCCCTCATCCAGGCCCAACTCCCGCATGCTCGCGAGGGCCTGGGACGCGAACGCCTCGTTGAGCTCCACCGCGCCGAGGTCCCCGACCGTGACGCCCGCCTTCTCCAGGGCCTTGCGCGTGGCCGGCACCGGGCCGATCCCCATGACCTCGGGGGCCACGCCCGCGCTGGCGGAGGCGAGCACGCGCGCTCGCTTCCTCAGGCCGTACCGCTCGGCGGCGGACTCAGAGACAACAAGAATGGCGCTCGCACCGTCGTTGAGGCTGGACGCGTTGCCCGCCGTGACCACGCTGCCGCCCGCGACGACGGGGCGGAGCTTCGACAGCACCTCCGTCGTCGTTCCGGGCCGCGGGCCCTCATCCTCGGAGACGACGGTCTCCGACTTCCGCCCGCGCACGGTGACGCTGACGATCTCGTCCGCGAAGCGCCCCTCGGCGATCGCCGCGAGGGCGCGCTCGTGGGAACGCACCGCGAAGGCGTCGCAGTCCTCGCGGCTGACGCCATAGACGCGGGCGACTTCCTCGGCCGTCTCCGGCATGGAGTACGTCATCTTGCCGTCGCGGTCGAGCTCCCCGCCCGGCGCGAAGCGCTCGTTGACGAACCGCCAGCCGATCGACGTGTCGAACTGCTCGCCTGGCTTCGCGAACGCCGCGGTGGGCTTGGCCTGGACCCAGGGGGCGCGGGACATGGACTCCACTCCGCCTGCAATGACGACGTCGGCGTCGCCGCTGCGCACCATCTGCGCTGCCATCGCGATCGCCGACATGCCTGAGGCGCAGAGACGGTTGACGGTGATGCCCGGGACGGATTCGTCTCCCCCGGCGAGGAGCCAGGCCATGCGAGCCACGTTGCGGTTCTCCTCACCGGCGCCGTTGGCGTTGCCGAGAATGACCTCATCCACGGCCTCGCTGGGCAGGCCCGTGCGGCGGAGGAGCTCGGCGATGGTCAGGGCTGCCAGGTCGTCGGGGCGGACGCTGGAGAGCGCGCCGCCGTAGCGGCCAACCGGCGTGCGTACACCGGACACGAGATAGGCGTCTGACATGGGGGCTCCTCGCTGAGTCGTCCGCAGGCCCTCTCGGGCGCGGAATTACTGACCGATCGGTCAGGAGACAAGTCTAGCGACTCCGAGCCCGTGATGTGAGGTGCGCCACCAGGGCCGACTCGCCCGGAACCGGGACCCCTGAGGACTCGAGGGGCCGTGGCATCGCCGACACCCCGACGCGGCAGGGCAGGGACGGCCGACGCCCCCCGACCTGTCGCGAGTTTGCGGCAGGTGGGAGGGCGTCGTGTGGGGGCAGGAGCCCCTAGGAGAGCTTCTTCGCCGCGCGGTTGACCGCGGAACGGAGGAGGGCGAGGTTCATTCCGTCGCGCGTCGCAGCCACGTAGATGAACGTGCCGGCATCGATCATCTTGATCAGGTGCAGCTGGTCCCCGAGCGTGAGGAGCATGTCCTCGAGCTCGCTCTGGATGTTGAGGACGCGGATGGTCTTGGTCTTCGCCTTGACCATCTCGCTGTTGTACGCCGACGCCGCCTCGAGGTCGAAGTTCGGGGCTGCGGACCGCGAGGCCAGCGCCATGCCGGTCTCAAGGTCGACGACCGAAACGCCGAGCAGGCCATTGATGTCCTGCTGAATGTCGTCAAGGAGCTGGTTCAGTTCAGCCTGGTTGGCCATGTCCTTCTCTTTCGTTAGTACATATTCTTCGGGGGATCGCGGGCGAGGGACGGCGACCGACACAGACGCCGGGCCCTCTCTCCCGCGGAGAACATCCCACAGACCCATCGCTTCTCCTACGATTCTGGCGCTGTCCGCCGGAGAACCGCGGCGCAACGCCTGACGGGGCCGCAGTTTTTGATATCGTGCAGTGCACACCCTACCGTATGCATTTCCCCCGGAGTCGGTGACCTTGAGCCACGACTCGAAGGCTTTCACTCCGAGCCTCAGTCCTTTTTGTCTTTCGTTCCCCCGAAGGGATTCGCGTGACCCATTCCCCCGTCAGCGTCGGCTCAACAACCAGCTACCGGGTGGTCTTCGTCGGCCCAGTGGGCGTCGGCAAGACAACAGCCGTGCGCTCCCTCTCGGAGATCCCCGTCGTCAGCACGGAGGTCCTGCAGTCCGCCGTCGCCATGACAGGACAGATGGTCAACGGGAAATACACGACGACCGTCGGCATCGACTACGGGGAATGGGCCACAGAGCACGGCCGCATCGGCCTCTTCGGCACCCCGGGCCAGGTCCGGTTCGCCTCGGCCCGCTCCTCGGTCCTGGCCGCCCGCTCCCGCATCATCCTGTGGATCTTCGGGGATCGCGAGGACGCCGCCGAGCAGGTCACCGCCTGGATGCGGCTCCTTGGAGACGAGACCATCATTCGCCAGACCACCGTCGCCGTGACACGCCTGGAGCCCTCCCGTGCCGAGGAGGCCCTCGCTGACCTCAGGGCCCAGCTCCCCGAGCATCTCACCGGCATGCCCATCCTCGCCGCAGACCCCCGCAACCCGGGCGACGTCGCCGCGGCCGCCCTCACAGCCCTCTCCCTCTCCACGAAGGACCCCTCGTGATCGACCAGCCCGAGACACACGACACTGACATCAGCCCCGAAATCGCAGAGCACTGGGACACGTGGTCCCGTGCCATCGGGACCGCGGCGCTCCCCCGCCTCAGGCGACTCCGCGAGAACAACCCTGAGATCACATCCGCCATCCTGTGCACTGCGGACGGAATGAACCTGTGCGCCGTGGGAATTCCCGAGGAGAACGTGGGGCGGCTCGCCGCCCTCAACAGCTCTCTCTTCGCCATTGCGGCTTCAGAGGCGGAAATCGTCTCCGAGGCGGGCGCCTCACCGAGCTCCACGACAGTCCACCTCTCCACGGGCAATGGATTCATCGTCCTGGCGAGCTTTGTCCTGGAAGATCTGGGCCAGATGCTTTTGGCGCTTTCTGCTGAGGAGACGCAGTTGGGCATGCTCGCCGTGCAGGCCCGTGGGGCGGCGGACGATATTCGGCAGTGGCTTTCGCCATCCGAGTGAACAGCCGCACCGGCGCCCGCGAGACCGCTGCCGCCCTCAATACTGCGAGAATTCCGGGGCTTCACATGCCGCGCGGCCCCGACAATATTCAATGTAAATCTTGAAGACAGGGACGGGAGAAATCGGTGGCATAGATGACATGCCCCATCCGACCCTCTCTCCGACACAGGCCCGCCAGCTCGGGGACACCCTCCGCAAGCGCCGGAAGCACTTGGGCCTAAGCCAGGAGAAGGTCGCACTCGCCTCCGGGATCACGCTGCAGCACTACAGCCTGCTGGAGAACGGATACAGCGACGGCCGCCGCCGATCCCCCGCCAACCCCAGCCTGGGCCTCATCACGAGCGTCTCGCGGGCCCTGTCCATGGACATCTCCTTCCTCGTCCAGGCTCTCGACGAGGACCCCGAGCCTTCCGCCGGCGACGACGACCTCACCGCCTAGCCCCAGGCTCGCCGCCTAGACCCAGACAAAAGAACCAGCCCCCGCCGCCCGGCCCCTCTCAGGGGCCGAGCCGCGGGGGCTGGCGTGTCTCACGGGCGAAAGCCCGAGGCGAGACTAGTGATTGGCGATGTTCGCCACGGTCTCGTGCTCAACAACAGCCTGCTTGTCGTACCAGGCCTGCTCCTGGCGCTCCGGGTTGGTGCGCTTGACCAGCGGCCAGCCGATGGCAAGGAGGATGAGGAACACGGGCAGCGAGGCCACCGTGAGGAGGCCCATCGGGAAGGTGGATCCGTCCTCGAGCTCCTGGGTGTTGAAGCCGATGAGGATGAGGATGCCGGCAATCGCGGCGATCGAGATCCACGAGGCGACGATGCCGCCCGGCATCGGCAGCTTGGAGACGTTGCCGTGACGCTTGCGGAGGGCGATCTGGGAGGCGAAGATCGCAGCCCAGGACAGGAGGACGCCGACCGCGGCGGTCTCGAGGGCGAGGTCGAAGGCCACGTTGCCGGAGCCCTTGCCGCCCGTGATGAGGTAGGCCGCGACAATGCCCACGAGGTAGAAGCCGGCGATCGCGAGGATCGAGGCGTACGGGACGTGGCGCGAGTTCATCTTCGTGAGCCACTGGGGAGCGTGTCCGTTGTGGGCCATCTGGCGGAAGACACGGCCGATCGAGTACAGACCGGAGTTGCAGGACGAGAGAGCGGCGGTGACGACGACGAGCGTCATCAGCGTGCCGACCCAGCCCCAGCCGAGCTGCGAGAACACGGTCACGAACGGCGAGACGCCGGACTGGTACACGTCCGAGGGCAGCAGGAGCGCAAGGAGCGTCACGGAGCCCACGTAGAACACGAGGATGCGGACGACGACGGCGCGGATGGCCTTGGGCACTTCCTTCTCCGCGTTCTGCATCTCGCCGGCGGTGATGCCGATCATCTCGATGCCGTTGTACGCGAAGACCACGCCGGAGAGGACGAGGATCATCGGGAAGAAGCCGCTCGGGAACATCGAGCCGCCCACAGCCGTGAGGTTGTGGAAGCCGGCCTCATGACCCGCGATGTTGGTGCGCATGATCACGAGGATCGTGCCGATGAGGAGGAATGCCACGATGGCGAAGACCTTGAAGACCGAGGCCCAGAACTCGAACTCGCCGAAGATCTTGACCGAGATCATGTTGACGCTGGTCAGGAGGACGAGCGCGATGATCGCGGAGAGGATCCACGGGATGCTCGGCAGGAGGTGGCTCACGTAGAGGCCGATGGCGATGAGCTCGGCCACGCCCGTCATCGCCCAGTTGAGAACGTACGCCCAACCCGAGACGTAGGCGCCCTTGGCGCCGAAGAACTCGCCCGTGTAGGAGACGAACGAGCCGGACGTGCGGCGGTACATGATGAGCTCGCCCATGGCGCGCATGAGGAAGAAGCCGAGGAGGCCCGCGATGGCGTAGGAGAAGATGAGCGCCGGGCCCGTGGAGGCAAGGCGTCCGCCGGCCCCCATGAAGAGGCCGACGCCGATGGCGCCGCCGATGGCGATCATCGTGACCTGGCGGCTGCTCAGGGCCTTGGCGTAGCCCTCAGCAGAGAGCTCGACTCCGTCGGCCGTGGTCGGCGCGGGGTCGGTGGTTTGGTGCGACATGAAAGAGTCCCAACTCCAGTCGATATGGATGTAGACGAGTGCAGGCGCGGATGGGCGCCTACGCAACGGATCTAGTGTGAACTAGAACACCCGCAAATGTGAAACTGGGACCCTCATGTGGCGCCGCGGCGTAACAATCGCGGGCCCCTGGCGCGGCCCTGCGCGACTCCTGCGGAGGCCCTCGAGCCCGCCCTGGCCGCGGCCCGATCATCCCCCTGATCACCCTCGGGGCTAGACTGAGGCCCGTGAGCACCTCCCCCGAGTCTTCGCCCAAGTTCGTCTCTGATGTCTTCGATCCCTCGCGCTGGCGCGAGGTCGAGGGGTTCGACTTTGCCGACATCACGTACCACCGTCAGGTGGAGCGCGACGCCGCCGGCCGAATTGTGAAGGACTTGCCTACCGTCCGTGTGGCGTTTGACCGACCGGAGGTCCGCAACGCCTTCCGCCCCAAGACAGTGGACGAGCTGTACCAGGCTTTGGACCACGCCCGCATGACCCCCGATGTCGCGTGCGTCATCCTCACGGGCAACGGCCCGTCCCCGAAGGACGGCGGGCACGCGTTCTGCTCGGGCGGTGACCAGCGGGTCCGCGGCCGCGACGGCTACCGGTACGCCGAGGGCGAGACCAGAGAGACAATCGACCCGGCTCGAGCGGGCCGCCTCCACATCCTCGAGGTCCAGCGCCTCATGCGTACCATGCCGAAGGTCGTCCTCTGCGTGGTCAACGGCTGGGCGGCCGGCGGGGGCCACTCGCTGCACGTCGTCGCGGATCTGACCATCGCCTCCCTGGAGCACGGCAAGTTCAAGCAGACGGACGCCACAGTCGGCTCCTTCGACGCCGGCTACGGCTCGGCCCTCCTCGCCCGACAGGTCGGCCAGAAGACGGCCCGGGAGATCTTCTTCCTGGCCCGGGAGTACTCGGCGGAGGACATGGTCCGCATGGGCGCGGTCAACGAGGCCGTCCCCCACGAGCGTCTTGAGGAGGTCGCCCTCGAGTACGCGGCGGACATCGCCCGCCAGTCCCCTCAGGCCATCCGCATGCTCAAGTTCGCGTTCAATCTGGCCGACGACGGCCTGGCGGGCCAGCAGGTCTTCGCCGGCGAGGCAACCCGATTGGCGTACATGACGGACGAGGCCGCTGAGGGGCGCGACGCCTTCCTCGCCAAGCGCGACCCCGACTGGTCCGCCCACCCCTACTACTTCTGACCGGCCGCCCGGCCCGGAGAGGACTCGCTCGTGGATCTGCTCCCCCTCTGTTTGGGCGATGGAGACGACCCGCGCCGCCTCCTCACCCCGCTGCACGACGCCCTGTCCGGGGACGGCCCGGCGGTGGCCCCCCACATTGACCCGTCCATGGAGTTCGCGGAGACCCTGCCCAACGACGACATCGCCGTCGTCGTCTGCACGTCCGGCTCCACCGGAACGCCGAAGCAGACCATGCTGACCACGGAGGCACTCGGTGCCTCCTCCGCCGCCACGGCGGAGCGGCTCGGGTTCGAGGGGCAGTGGCTCCTCGCGCTGCCGGTCCATTTTGTGGCAGGCCTTCAGGTGCTCGTGCGCTCCCTCTACTCAGGGTTGCCGCCGGCCATTGACCCATCCCTGACGTCGGGGGGCTTCACCCCGCAGGGCTTCGCGGATGCGGCGAGCGAGCTGACTGACAGGCGACGGCTGACCTCTCTCGTTCCCACGCAGCTGGCCCGCCTCCTCGACGACCCCAAGCAGACCGCGCTGCCCGCCCTGCGCCGCTTCGACGCGATCCTCCTCGGCGGCGCCGCCACCCCGGCTCGCCTCCGGGCCCAGGCGGCGCGCGAGGGCCTCAACGTCATTCAGACGTACGGCTCCGCAGAGACGGCCGGCGGCTGCGTCTATGACGGGACCCCGCTGCCCGGGGTGGAGTTGGACTTCCACGAGGGGCGCATCATCCTCGGCGGCCCCACCATCGCAAGCGGCTACCTCGGGGATCCGGAGCTGACGGACCGCGCCTTCCGCTCGGACGGCACCACGCGCTGGTTCCGCACCGCAGACAACGGCTCTGTGGACGACGACGGCCGCTTGCGCGTCACGGGACGCATCGACGACGTGATCATCACCGGCGGGGTCAAAGTCTCCGCACTGGCGGTGCGCGAGGTCCTCGAGGAGATTCCGGGCGTCCACTCTGCCTTCGTGACGAGCCTGCCGGACCCGGAATGGGGCCAAGCCGTCGCGGCGTTCGTCGCGAGCCCCAGGCCCACCGCCGAGGTGCTCGCGGCGGCGCGCGAGAGGCTGAGCGGGGCCATGCGTCCCAAACTCGTCCTCACGGCGCCACACCTGCCGCTGCTGCCCAATGGCAAGGAGGACCGGGTCTCGATGATCCGGGCCCTCCACCTCGCCTCCGGGATCTCGGCGGAGACGGCGTAAAGTCTTCAGGGTCCAATCACGCCCGCTCCAGCCGACCCTCCGCGGCGGCTCCGGGTGCTGCACGCCCCACCTGAAGAACAAGGATCACCGCATTCATGGCCACTGCCGCCCAATGGCTCGAAGGGGCCAGGCCCCGCACTCTCCCCATGGCTGTCGCCCCCGTCGTCGCCGGCACGGCCGCCGCGTTTGAGGCGGACCAGGGCGCTTGGCTTGCTGCGGGCCCCGTCCCGGCGTGGGCCCGTGCGCTCCTCGCGCTCATTGTCTCGGTTCTGCTGCAGGTGGGCGTCAACTACGCCAATGACTATTCGGACGGGATCCGTGGGACCGACGACGTCCGCGTGGGCCCGCTCCGGCTGACCGGCTCCGGCGCTGCCGAGCCCGCGGCGGTCAAGCGCGCGGCGTTCGCGTGCTTCGGGGTCGCCGGCCTCGCGGGCACGGTGCTGGCTTTGAGCTCGGGCCTGTGGTGGCTGATTCTTGTGGGGATCGTCTGCGTGCTCGCGGCGTGGGGGTACACGGGCGGGTCGCGGCCTTATGGGTACATGGGCCTTGGCGACGTCATGGTGTTCGTGTTCTTCGGCCTCGTGGCCACGCTGGGAACGGCCGTGACCCAGGTGGGCTCGCTGTCGGGCCCCGCGTGGGTGGCAGCCGTGTCGATCGGCCTCTTCGCGATGGCGCTGCTCATGGCCAACAACGTCCGGGACATCCCGACGGACCGGGAGGTCGGCAAGAGGACCCTTGCCGTCCGCCTCGGCGACTCGCGGGCCCGCGCGGCCTTCGCCGCTCAGTGCGCCGTGGGCTGCCTGCTGCCGGTGCTGCTCGTGGGCCGTCTTGGGCTGTGGGCGCTGCTCCCCGTTCTGGCGGGCGCCCTGGCGGTGGGCCCCGTTCGGTCCATGCTGCGGGCCGGCACGTTGGAGCGGGCCCAGCTCATCCCCGTCCTCAAGACCACGGGCATCCTGACGCTCGTGTTCAGCCTGCTCTTCGCGGCCGCCGTCGTGGGCTCGGCCCTGACGCGCGCCTCCTAGCCCGGCCAGGGACCCCGCGCCCGCCCTCCATGCGGCCGCTCGCCCCCTGAACTGGCGTTCACCCCTCTCCCACCGCCCACGCCCACGCTCGCCCCCTGAACTGGCGTTCACCCCCCGCAATGTCAGTGGCAAACACCAAACACGGGGGCGAACGAGCTCCAGGTGCCAAACACGGGGGCGAACGAGCTCCAGGTGCCAAACACGGGGGCGAACCTGGTCGGGGCCACTGACGCAGGAGCGCCCCCTCCCCGCTGGTGCGGATGAGGGGGCGCCTGGAGAAGAAGCCGTGGCCGGGGTCTGCCTAGAGGCGGTCCTCCGCCGCGGCGTCCTCTTCCTCGGACTTCATGCGGTGCGGGGCCGAGGGAGAGTAGCGGCGCTGGAGGTAGCCGGCGGCCTGCTCGCGCAGCGCCGGGAAGAACAGGTACCCCACGGCCCAGGACACAATGAGTCCAACGATCGCGGCCATGACCAAACCCACGCGGAGGTAGGCGCACAGGGCGAACACCGCGAGGGCCACGCCGAAGCGCAAGAGGGTGAACTTGATGAACGGCACGACTGCCCCTTACTTGAGTCCGGAGTACGAGTGGATGCTGTTGAACACCACGTTGACCACGGCGAAGTTGAAGATGACACAGGCGTAGCCCGCGATGGACAGCCAGGCGGCGCGCGTGCCGGTCCAGCCTCGCGTGGCACGGGCGTGCAGGTAGGCCGCGTAGACCACCCAGATGATGAACGTCCAGACTTCCTTGGGGTCCCAGCCCCAGTAGCGGCCCCACGCCTCATTCGCCCAGATGGCCCCGGCGATGAGAGTGAAGGTCCAGAAGATGAACGCGATGATGTTGATCCGGTACGCGAAGTTCTCGAGGCTCGCGGCGGAGGGCACACGGCTCAGGACGGGCATGGGGTCCACCCCGGTGGCCTCGATGCGGGCCGTGCGCCGTGCCTGGAACAGCTGGAGGACGGCCATGGCGAACGTCAGCGTGAAGAGTGCGGAGGAGAGCACGGCGATGGAGACGTGGATGACGATCCAGTAGCTCTGGAGAGCCGGGACGAGGTTGCCCACGGGCGTGGGGAAGCCGATCGCGGCGGCGCAGAGCATGAGCGTCACGAGGCCCGTGACGAAGGCTCCGAGGAAGCGGAGGTCCCGCCGGACGAGGACGAGCAGGAACACGGCGGCGACGATGAACGCGCCCGTGGTGCAGAACTCATACATATTGCCCCACGGCACGCGGTGTGCGGCGACACCGCGCATGACCACGGCCGTGCCGTGGATGAGCGCGGCGATGACCATGATGGCCACCGCGGCGCGGCCCTGGGGGCGGACCCGCGAGGAGTCGTACTCCATCTCGGCGTCGGCGAAGAGCTCGTCATCGGCCCGGCCGCTGGCGCGCGCACCCGGGGTGGATGCCGCGTTCTCCCGGGCCTCGCCGTCCTCGAACCAGTCCTCGGACGAGCCCCCGGCGCCAGCCGAGGCCATCGCGGGGCGGCGGGCCCCGGAGACCGTCCGCTCCGACGCCGTGCCTGCCGCCTTGGCGGCTGCGGGCTTGGCCGCGGCCGCACGGGCGAAATCGAGCGTGAAAAGGATGAACGCCACCGCGTAGGTGGCAGCCGCGAAGTAGACGAGGTCGCCGGCCAACTGGCCGAGCTGCTCGTTAACCGGTGCGATCATGAGCGGTTCTCCGAATCTGAGGTGAGGTGCTTCTCGAGGAGCTCGCGGACGGCCTGCGCCTCCCGGGAGAGGCGCAGGTCCTCACCGCGGGCCAAGAGGCCATATCCAATGACAGTCCGTCCATTGTCGCCTGGCTCAAACGTGAGCCAAAGACGACGGCGAGCGATGAGCAGCGAGGCAATGAGCGAGAAGAAGGCGAGCCCGGCGAAGAGCGCCGCGAGGCCCTCTCCCGGGTCGTGGTGGACGTCCACGGCGATGTACCGCTTGAGCCCGCTGAAGGTGATGGAGCCGAGTCCGTTCGGCAGCTCGGCCGTCTGGTTCGGGGCGAGCACGATGCCGTTGCCCTTGGCCCGGCTGTTGAGCTCCGTGAGTGGCTTCGTGTCCAGAACGTACACGTTCTGCGGCTTGCCCGCGTCGAGGCCGAGGTCTCCCGTGTAGGAGTTCAGGGTCAGCGTGGGTGCGAACGGATCCGGGTCCGCGGAGTACGACACGTTCTGGGCGTTCCTCATCGTCGTCGGCAGAAGGAAGCCGGAGAAGGCGAGCTGACCGGGCTTGGCGTCCGGCACCTTGAGGACGAACAGGGACGTGTACATGCCGTCCTGCGGGACGGCCACCGCGGGACCCTGGTAGGCGACCTTGCCTTGGCCGTCGCGCACCGTGATGACGGGCGCGTAGCCGTTGCCGATGAGGTAGACCTTGTCCCCGCCGAGCGAGAGCGGGCTGTTGACCTGAAGGACCTGCTTCTGGGGTCCCTCGCCGGTGTCGGTGGTGACGTCCGCGTGGAAGGCGAGCGGCTGGCCGTAGTGGGACTTGGAGTCGCGGTCGAACTGGACCGAGAACTTGTCGAGCTTGACCGCGTAGGGCGTCAGCGAGTCCTCGGAGAAGCGGCTTCCCGGGTTGAACGTGTCGTAGGAGGCGAGGGTGTTGACGAAGGTCTCCCCCTCCACGATGATCCGCTGCCCCTTGTACCCGTAGAGCCCGCCGATGGCCACGGCGATGAGGACGCCGATGAGGCTCGCGTGGAAGACGAGGTTTCCGAGCTCCTTGACGAGGCCCCGCTCGGCGCCGATGGAGGGACCGCGCCCACCTGCCGCAGGCCGGACGTCCACACGGTAACCGCGCTTGCGCAGCAGGGCTGCGGCCGCGTCAGCCGCCCCGGCGGGCGTCCACCCGTCGCCGGCCTCGAGGGAGCCGTGCTCCGGCAGCCGCTCGAGGCGGGCCGGGGTCTTCGGCGGGGCGGAGCGCCAGTGCCGGTAGTGGACGCGGGCGCGCGGGATGACGCAGCCGATGAGCGAGATGAAGAGGAGGAGGTAGATCGCGGAGAACCACGCGCTGGAGAAGACGTCGAAGAACTGGAGCGCGTCGAGGACCGGGAAGAGGTCCGGGTGGTCCTTCTTGTATTGGGCCACCTTGACGGCGTCCACGGAGCGCTGCGGGAAGATTGAGCCGGGAACCGCGCCGACGGCGAGGAGCAGGAGCAAGAACAGCGCCGTCGACATGGACGTGAGCTGGGTCCAGACGAACCTGAGCCAGCCGAGCGGACCGAGCTTCGGCTGTGCGATGTCGTCAGATGCGTGGGCCATGAGTGAGGTGCCTTAGATCGGGGCCGAGTATTCGGTGCTGAACCAGTTCTGGAACGCGCTCATCCACTCGGTCCAGAGCCCGAGGGCCATGAGGAGGCCGAGGAGGACGAGCAGCGCGCCGCCCGCGAGGGAGATGGCGCGCCGGTGCTTGCGCAGGGCCGCGAGGCGTCCGAGCCCGCGCCGCACGCCGAAGGCGATGAGGACGAACGGGATGCCGAGCCCGAGGCAGTACACGAACGCGAGGAACGCGCCTCGCCAGGGATCGGGGCTCAGGGCGCTGGACATTGCGAGGACCGCGGCCAGCGTGGGCCCGATGCACGGCGCCCACCCGAGCGCGAAGACCGCGCCGAGCAGCGGCGCGCCCACGAGACCGCGCGGCGGCTGCCAGGCCAGCTTGGCCTGGCCCTGGAGCCAGGGGATGAGCCCCATGAAGCCCAGCCCCAGGACCATGACGACGACGCCCAGGACCCGGGTCAGCCACCGCCCGTCACCGTTGATCCAGTAGAACAGCTGGGCGGAGACCGCGCCGGCCAGGACGAACACCACGGAGAAGCCGAGGACGAAGAGGACGACGGCGGGGACCACGCGGGACTTGCGCCCGTTCTCCAGCTCCTCGCCGGACAGGCCGGTGACGTACCCCAAGTACCCGGGGACGAGCGGCAGGACGCACGGCGAGAGGAACGACACGAGCCCCGCAAGGGCCGCCACGGGGATGGCAAGCAGGAGGGGGCCGTCGGCGACCGTCTCAGCGAACGGGTTGGCGGCGGCCAGGGGGGCGAGGGCGCTCAGGGGTTCAGACATGGAGGCTCAGGCGATGTTGTCCTTGATGAGCGTGTCCAGCGTGGACTTGTCTGCGGCGCCGAGGATGCGGGCGGCCACGCGGCCCTCCGGGTCCACGACGACGGTCACGGGCACGGACTTGAGCGGCACGTACTTGGACAGCGCGAGGAGGACCTTGCCTTCGATGTCCCGCACGGACGGGTAGGCGATGCCGAACGCGCGCTCGAACGCCTCCGCCGTCTCCTTCTCGTCCCGAACGTTGGCGCCGAGGAACGCGGCGCCTTTGCCCTTGTACTTGGCGGAGAGCTCCTTGAGCACGGGGGCCTCGGTGCGGCACGGGGCACAGGAGGCGTACCAGAAGTTGATGACGAGGACCTGGCCTCGGTAGTCCTCCGCCTTGACCGTCTTGCCGCTGAAGAGCGGTGCCTCGAAGGAGATGGGCTCGCCGCGCTTGTCCTTGGCGAACTCCTCCACGGAGCCGTCCCCGGCGATGTAGTTCTTTCCGTCCCCGTCTGCGGCCTGCTTCGCAAGGTCAGACTTCTCGCCGCATGCGGCCAGCGGCAGGGTCATGGCGGCGGCCGCGAGACCGAGCACGGCACGGCGGTTCAGCGCACTGCGAGGCGGGAGGGCAGACATGCCTTCCAGTATGGCAAACGAGCCTGAGAGGTCGCTCTGTGGGGGCGCTCCTCCCCCGCCGCCCCGCTGCGGGCCCCGAAGCCTCCATCCGGCCTCCCCGGGGCCGGCGGCAGGACCGCGCCCCGGGGACACGCCCCGCGGCCTCCCCCGCTACGCGCCCGGGATGCTCGCGGCGCCGTGCGTGAGCTCGATGTTCGGCTCGTCGTACCGGACCCCTTCGAGCGCGCCGTCGCGGAAGTCGAAGCTCGTCACGGATGTGAGCGAGCACTCCCTGGATCGCGGGTCGTGCCAGAGGCGGCGGCGCTCGGCGGAGCGGCGGGCCACCCAGATCGGAAGCTGGTGGCTGACGACGACGGCCGCCACCCGGGTGCCCGGCGCCCGGACTCCGGCGTTGCGCTCCGCGCCTTCCCGGGCGGCGTCGATGGCGCGCGCCATGCGAGCAGCCTGCGCGGCGTAGGGCTCTCCCCACGAGGGTCGGAATGGGTTGTAGAGCAGCGGCCACGAGGCGGGGCTCTTGATCCGGGACGTCATGCCGCTCAGGCCCTCAAAGGCGTTGGCCGCCTCGATGAGGCGCTCGTCGATGTTCACGGGCAGACCGAGCGCGCGGGCCGTGGGCTCGGCGGTCTCGCGGGCGCGTTCGAGGGGGGATGAGACGAGGTGCGTGATCCGCTCGCCGCTTGCGGCGAGCATCATGAAGTGGTCCGCCGCCGCCTCGGCCATTTCCCGCCCCAGGTCGGAGAGGTGGTAGCCGGGCAGCCGGCCGTAGAGGACGCCCTCGGGGTTGTAGACCTCGCCGTGGCGCACGACATGGACAGTGGTGAGGAGCTCGTGGGTCATGTCCTCATGATGCCAGGTCGGGCCGGAAGACTCCTGGCCGGGCTCCGTGGTGTGCCGCTCGGCCTGCCTGCAACGCCCCGCGAGCGGCGGCGGGCTACGCGGCGCGCTCGGCCATGAGGCGGCGGAACCGTGCCGGGTCGATCACCCAGAAGTCCCGGGGAACGCCGTCGATGACGAGGACGGGGATCTCGGCGCCCATGCGCGGCCCCAGCTCGGGGTGATCCTCGATCCGGGCCTCGCGCGCCTCAACGCCGAACTCCGCGGCGACGTCCGCGACGAGCGGCTTGGCCGCCCGGCAGGCGGAGCACTCGCGGCTTGTCACGAGCACGACTGCGGCTGCGCGCAGTGGGTCCCCATGGCCGGCGGGGACGGGGCTCAGCTCAGTCATGCCCACCAGGCTATCGCGCGCGGCAGCCCGTCTCTGAACGCACTGCGGGCCGGACACCGTGAGGTGTCCGGCCCGCAGTTGTCACGCCTACTTCTTGTTGCGACGCTGGTGGCGAGTCTTGCGAAGAAGCTTGCGGTGCTTCTTCTTTGCCATACGCTTGCGGCGCTTCTTGATCACAGAGCCCATGCGGTTCCTCACAAAATGGTTGTGCCGCTCGACGCCCGCTCGGGGCGGGTGCGGCAGTCGTGGATTCGCTTGCGCGAAACGATCATCTGTCCTCGGCCGGGTTGACACGTGATGTCAACCCATTGGACACCCGACTTTCGAGCATACCGGTCATGCTGTGTCCTCGCGAAATCCACGCCTCGTGCTCGGGTGCCCGGCGGAGGCGACGGAACGTCCGCGCGGCGCGTCCCGGCCCCGGTTCGGCGGCCCCGGTTCGGCGGTCCCGGTTCGGCGGTCCCGGCTCAGCGCCCGTTGCGGCGGCGCGTCAGGCGGGACAGGCGGGGCAGGCCCGCGAGATTCTGGAGGAACGAGGCCGTGCCCTCGGCGTCTTTCTGGGCCTGGCGGGCCTGCGCGGCCTCGGTCTCGGCCAGCTCCGGCCGCGGGGAGGGCGCGGTTGAGGCTCCGGGGGCTGTGGCTGGCGCCTCGCCTTCCGCGGCGGGCCGGGGCTGCTGGACGCGCGACGACGCGGTGGCCCGGCGCGGCCCCGTTCCGACGGCCGGCCTCTCGACGCGAGAGGGACCCGCAGGAGGCTGGGTCGAGGCCTGTGCGTCTGCAGCCCGGGCGGCTTGGGGGCGGGGCTCGGCGGCGAGCTCGCTCGCGGCCGGGGCCGCCGCGGGGGGCTCGTCCGCGGCCGGGGCCTGTGGCTCCGCCGGAGCGGGGTCGGGCGCGGCGGCCGCGTCGTCGTCATGGGAGACCAGCCCGGCCGTCTCAAGAGCCCAGGCGGACAGGGCACGGAAGGCCGCCGGATCCACCCGGTAGAGGCGGCGCTGGGCGTCGGGGCGCATCTCAATGGCGCCCGCCTCGCGGAGCACCCGGAGGTGCTTGGACGCCGCCGGCTGCGAAATGCCGAGGCGCTCCACGATCTCCGTCACCGAAAGCTGCTCAGGCCCCAGGGCCCGCACGATCCGGCGCCGAGTGGGCTCCCCCAGGCTCGTGAGAAGTCGCTCCAGTCGCTCGTCCCCGCCGGTCTCCACAGTCATGGGGTCCAGCCTATCTAGTCGAACCAGGGATCGAGTCCGTGAAGGGGCAGCGCCTCCTTGCGTGTGGCCATGATCGCGCGGTCAACGGGGTCGTCCGGGTCGAACCCCACCTCCCAGGAGCGCCACCAGGTGTCCACGTCCTCGCCCATCGCCGCAGGCGCATCCTTCTCGCACCGCTCCTTGACGTACCGCCGCCAGGCGTCCGGCGTCGCCTCCGTGACGGAGATGGGCTTGCCTGCCGCGACAGCGCACAGGTGCGTCCAGGCGCGGGGGGTGGTGCCGACGACGTCGTAGCCGCCGCCGCCGGTCGCGATCCACCGGTCCTCGCACAGGTCGTGGGCGAGGCCCGCGATGGAGATCGCCGCCATCCTCTGCGCGTCCACGCTCACGCGCAGGTTGCTCAGCGGATCGTCCGAGTGCGAGTCGCACCCGTGCTGGGAGACGATGACCTCCGGCTTGAACGCGGCCGCCACCTGCGGAACCACGGCGTGGAAGGCGCGCAGCCAGCCGGCGTCGGACGTTCCCGGAGGGACCGCGATGTTCACCGCCGAACCGGGCGCGTCGGGCCCGCCCGTCTCGTACGGGAACCCCGTGCCCGGGAAGAGGGAGACCCCGGACTCGTGGAGGGACACCGTGAGGACGCGGGGGTCGTTCTCGAAGATCGCCTGCGTGCCGTCGCCGTGGTGGGCGTCGATGTCAATGGAGAGGACGCGGGTGAACCCCGCCTCGAGGAGGCGGGCAATGGCCCCCGCGACGTCGTTGTAGATGCAGAAGCCCGAGGCCGCGCCGCGAGCCGCGTGGTGCATCCCGCCGGCGAAGTTGACCACGTGCTTGGCCCGCCCGTCCGCGACGAGCTCAGCCGCGCGCACCGAGCCTCCGAAGATCATGGCCGCGGCGACGTGCATGTCCGCGAACGCCGGGTTGTCCTGCGTCCCGAGCCCACGGGCGGCATCCGTGACGGAGGGGTCCGCGCTCGTCGTCATGACGCGAGTGATGTAGTCCGGATCGTGGACGGTCTCGAGCTCCTCGCGCGAGGCCACGTGCGGACGGTGCATCTCGACGTTGGGCAGCTCGAACACGCCGAGCTCCTCCGCGAGCCGCTTCGTCAGGTCCAGCCGCACCGGGTCCATGGGGTGCTTGGGCGAGAACTTGTAGCGCAGCAGGCTGTCCGAGTAGATGAACGACGTCGGTACCGGAGGAAAGGAGAAACCGGAAGGACTGTACATGCCGAACAGGCTACGCTAAGGGCTGTGGGTTGAGGCCTTTCATGACGGCCCCCGCAGCTGGGGTGACAGCCCGCTCGGCCACTGAAGCTCATCCCGCAGCGGGCCGGGTCAGGCCCGTCCCCGATTCCCACGCCCGATGGAAGACCCGCCATGCCCTCCCCAGTGATCACGTGCTGACCGACCCCTCCCGGCACGAGGCCGCCACGTCGATGCGGCTCACCTCGGCCCGCCCCGCTCCGCAGCGGACGGTCCTCTCCTCGTTCGTCTCGAGCCGCAACCTCGTCGAGTCGGCCATCAACTCCTCCCCCGCGCGCCTTGCGATTCTGGCCTTCCTTCTCATCGTCACGCTGTTCACGGTGCTGCTCATGCTGCCGGCCGCGTCGAGCAACGGACAGTCCACCCCGCTCCATGACGCCCTCTTCACGGCCGTGTCGGCCGTGTGCGTGACGGGGCTGACGGTCGTCTCCACCGCGGACCACTGGTCCTTCTTCGGCCAGGCCGTCATCCTCCTCGGGATCTTCATCGGCGGCCTCGGGACGCTGACGCTCGCCTCGATCCTCGCCCTCGTCGTGTCCAAGAAGCTCGGGGTGCGCGGCAAGCTCATCGCCCAGGAGGCCATGAACTCGGGCAACCGGCTCGGCGAGGTGGGCTCGCTCCTGCGGATCGTCATCTCGGTGTCCCTCGTCGCCGAGGCCATCATCGCCCTGTGGCTGTTCGTACGCTTCCTCACCCTCGGGGAGACCCCGGCCCAGGCCGCCTGGCACGGCGTCTTCTACGCAATCTCCACGTTCAACAACGCGGGCTTCACGCCCCACTCGGACGGCCTCATCCCGTACGAGTTCGACCTCTGGATCCTCGTGCCGATCATGCTCGGCGGGTTCGTCGGATCCCTGGGCTTCCCGGTCATGCTCGTGCTCATCAAGAAGGGCCTCGTCTTCCGCACGTGGAACCTGCACGCCAAGCTCACGGTCCAGATGAGCCTGCTGCTGCTCGTCGTCGGCGCCATCCTCTGGGGGCTCATGGAGTGGGACAACGTCAAGACGATCGGCACGCTCAGCACCCCTGACAAGATCGTCCACGCCCTCTTCGCCTCGGTCATGTCCCGCTCGCTCGGCTTCAACCTCGTGGACATGAACGCCATGACCTCGGACACCATGCTCCTGACGGACATGCTCATGTTCGCCGGCGGCGGCTCGGCATCCACGGCCGGCGGCATCAAGGTCACGACCATCGCGGTCATGTTCCTCGCGATTCTCGCCGAGGCGCGGGGCGACGAGGATGTCAAGGTCTACGGCCGCACCATCCCGCCGGGAGCCATGCGCGTGGCCATCTCGGTCATCGTCATGGGCGGCACCATCGTCGCCGTGGGCACCCTGCTGCTCCTGCGCATCTCGCACGAGAGCCTGGACCGGGTCCTCTTCGAGGTCATCTCGGCCTTCGCCACGTGCGGCCTGTCCACGGGCCTGTCCGGCGAGCTGCCGGCCGAGGGCAAGTATGTCCTCACCATTCTCATGTTCTTCGGCCGCGTCGGCACCGTGACGCTCGCCGCCGCGCTCGCCCTGCGCGAGCGCCGAACCCTGTACCACTTCCCGGAAGAGAGGCCGATCATTGGCTAGGAACTCCAACCAGAAACAGCGGGAGTTCGACGGGCCCGTCCTCGTCGTCGGGCTCGGTCGCTTCGGCGCGGCCACCGCGGAGCAGCTCGTGCGCCAGGGCCGCGAGGTCCTCGCCATCGAGAAGTCCGCGAACCTCGTGCAGAAGTTCTCTGGGCTCCTGACGCACGTGGTCCAGGCGGACGCGACGAACATCGAGGCGCTCGAGCAGCTCGGTGCCCAGGAGTTCACGTCGGCCGTCGTCGGCGTGGGCACGTCCATCGAGTCGAGCGTGCTCATCACGGCGAACCTCGTCGACCTCGGGATCGACCAGATCTGGGTCAAGGCCATCACACCGTCCCACGGCAAGATCCTGACGCGCATCGGCGCGCACCATGTCGTGTACCCCGAGGCGGACGCGGGCACGCGAACCGCTCACCTCGTGGGTCGGCGCCTGCTCGACTTCATCGAGTTCGACGACGGCTTCGCGATCGTCAAGATGTACCCGCCGCAGGAGGTCCGCAGCAAGACGCTCACGGAGTCCCGCATCCGCGAGAAGTTCGGCGTGACCATCGTGGGCGTCAAGTCCCCCGGCCAGGACTTCACGTACGCGCAGGCGGACACGTTTGTCGCAGGCGATGACACCCTCATCGTCGCAGGCGAGGTCCCGCTCCTCGAGCGGTTCGCGGCCCAGCTCTAGGACCGCCTCTCGCGCCCCGCTCGCCTTCCGCGGCGTCCGGTTCATGACGACGACGGTGCCCGCCCGGGGCTGATCCGGGCGGGCACCGTCGTCGTCTTCTCACAGACGCGGGCGCCGCGGAGCCGCAGCCCCGCAGCGCATGGACGGGGCGGTCAGGCCTCGGCGCCGCCGAGCTCCCGCTCCATGTCCGAGGCTTTCTCGGCGCAGGCGCGCTGGCCGGCGGCGATGCCCTCGCGGACGCCCTTCTCGTCGAACGTCGTGATGGCTCGGTCCGTCGTGCCGCCGGGGCTCGTGACGGCCTTGCGGAGGGCCGCCGCATCGTGATTCTGGCCGAGCATGGCGCCCGCGCCGCGCACCGTGAGGGCGGCGAGCTTGCGGGCCAGGGCCGGGTCGAGCCCGAGCTGCGCGCCCGTGTCCGCCATGGCCTCCGCGAGGTAGAACGCGAATGCGGGCCCGGAGCCGGAGACGGCGATGAGCGCGTTGATCTGCTCCTCCGGGATGCGAACGACCTCGCCCGCGGCGCCGAGCACCGAGGCGACGGCCGCGATCTGCGCGTCGGTCGTGCGCGCGTTCGGGGAGATCGAGAGGACGCCCATCTGGAGGGTGCTCGGGGTGTTGGGCATGCAGCGGATGATCGCGGCGTCCGGCAGCGCCTTCTCCATCATGGCGAGCGTCACGCCGGCTGCCACGGACACCACCACGGTGTTCTCGCGGAGGGCCGGGGCGATCTCCCGGCACAGGTCCACGATCCCCTTGGGCTTCACGCCGAGGACGACGACGTCGGCCCATCCGGCGAGATCCCGATTCGCCTCGGGGTGCTCGCTCGCGGCGAGAACGTCGACGCCGGTCTCCTCCGCGAGGGCCGAGGCCGAGGACGCGGAGTTCGTCGTCGCCCGCACCGCGGACGAGGGGAAGCCCGCCGAGAGGACGCCGCGCAGGATCGCGCCGTTCATGTTCCCGGTGCCGAGGAAAGCGATGTTCTTGGAATCAGTCATGGTTCGATCCTCTCGCGCCGCGCCCGTGCCGCGCCACCCGCGGCAGCCGCGCCCGGCGCAGGGCCAGGCCTCGCCGCCCGCACGTGGCACGGGGCCACACCTCGCCGGGGCGCTGCCGTGAGGATCCCTGTGGAGAGGCTGTGCGAGCCGGAACAATTCCCTCCCAGCCGCACTGGCCCCTCCACCCCCTCCACGGGCGTTCTCCCGCGCTGTGACGGGCGTCCGGGGCGGGTCCCCTCCCATGCGACCCCCCGCCGGGCCGTCCGTCTCCCCGAGAGCGTTCAGGTCCCGCTTGGCTGAGGCTGAGCTGCCGTGTCTAGAGTCAGAGGCACCTCGTGAGAGGTGTGAGTGATGAGTCGCGGGGTTTGAGAGCCCCCGGCGTGGAGGCCGGACGGATCGGATTGAGAGCCCGATCAATCGTCCGGCCTCCGTCCTTTCCCCGGGCCCCAGCCGCGAGCCGCTCCGTGTCCGGCAGACAGGCGCCGCTCAGGAGGGGATCAAGACTGCCCGAGGTGACGCCGCGTGAACTCGAGGGAGCGCGCCAGCCACTCTTCGCGCTCGCCGGCAGCCGTGGCCTTGCGCGTGCCCACCTCGACCACGGCGATGCCGCTGAAGCCACTGGACGCCGCGAACTCGAGGGCCTCGGCCACGGGCTGGTCGCCGTCGCCCGGAAGCAGATGCGAGTCCGCCGTGCCGCCCGCGAAACCGTCCGTCACGTGGATGTGCCGCAGCCGCGGCCCCAGCTCCCGGAACGCCTCCAGCGAGTTGACGTGCGCGAGGGCCGCGTGGGAGAAGTCCCACGTGATGTGGTCGTACGCGTGCGGAATGGGGTCCCAATGCGGCAGGTACATCTCGACCTCTCGGCCGCGCACGCGCCACGGGTACATGTTCTCCACGCAGACCTCCACGCCGTGCCGCGCCTCCAGCGCGCGCACGCCCTCCACGAACTCTGAGGCGTACTGCTTCTGCCAGCGGAAGGGCGGGTGGGCGACGACGGAGGCCGCCCCCAGTTCCGCCGCGAGCTGCGCGCTGCGCTCCATCTTCTGCCACGGGGAGCCCCAGACCTGCTGCGTCCAGAACAGGGTCGGGGCGTGGATCGCGAGGATCGGCTGATTGTGCCTCGCGCTCAGGCGCTGCAGGCGGGCCACCTCCCGGGAGTCAAGCAGGTGAGTGACCATGACCTCCACGCCGTCATACCCGAGGTCCGCGGCGGTGGAGAACGTGTCCGCGACCCCCCTGGGGAAGAGGCACGACGTACTGAGTCCAACGGGGATGCTCACGGGCGGCCCTTTCGGCGACGGCGGAGGAACGTGGACAAGCCTACGCGCCGCGCCCGGGGGCTCGCTGCGGCGCCCGTCCCAACGGGGCGTATGCGCGCTAGAAGGCGACGTGCCCGACGCCGACGTAGGCGAGCGGCTCGTCTGACTCCATCATGAGGGCCTCGAAGCGACGGAGGATGATGCCCTCGCGCAGGGCCCACGGGCAGATGAGCATTGACTCGATCCCGAACGCGTCCATCGCCCCCAGCGCGACGAGCGCGCCCGCCAGGAGCTGAGGGGCCCTCACTTCGGAGACACCCGGCAGCTCGGCCCTCTCCTCGATGGGCATGGCCTCGATCCTTCGGGTCCACAACCGCAGGTCCTCTCGCCTGAGCTCGCGGCGCGCATAGAGTCCCGCCGACGACGGCGCCGCCCCCGTGATCCGGGCCAGGGACCTGAACGTCTTCGACGTGCCCGCCACCAGGTCGGCCCGTCCGAGCACCTCGAAGCGCCGAGCCACCGGCTCAATGAGGGACGCCACGTGCTCCCGGGCCTCCCGGACCGCGCGGGGCCGCGGAGGGTCGCCGGGAAGGTGGGAGCGGGTCAGGCGGCTCGCCCCGAGCGGGACGGACTCCGCGGCGGCGGGGAGGGCGTCGTCCCCCATGGCCATCTCGAAGGAGCCGCCGCCGATGTCGAGGTTGAGGATCTTGCCCACGGACCACCCGTACCAGCTGCGGACGGCCTGGAACGTGGCCGCAGCCTCCTGCGGGCCGGAGAGGACTTGAAGGCGGACGCCCGTCTCGGCCTCGATGCGGTCCAGGATGGCGGGGCCGTTGGCGGCGTCCCGGAGGGCGGACGTGCAGAAGGCCAGAAGGTCCTCGGCCCGGTGAAGCCGGGCGAAGTCACGGGCCTCGCGGACGAAGCCGATGAGCTCAGTCTGCCCGCGCTCCGTCACGGCCCCGGCCCCGTCGAGGTGCTGAATGAGGCTGAGCGGCTTCTTGTGGCTTCCGTACGCCACCGGCTGCGCGCCGGGGTGCGCGTCGACGAGGAGGAGGTGAACGGTGTTGGAGCCGATGTCGAGGACGCCGAGGCGCATGGTCCGAGGTCTTTCTCTGCAGGGCGGGCCGGACGAGGCGGGGCCTGGGGCGCGAGGCGGGTGTTGAGCCCGCGCCCCGGACCGCTACTCGGTCTTCTTCGCGGCCGCCTTCGCGGTGGACGTCTTGGCGGCGGTCGCCTTCTTCGCGGGGGCCTTCTTGGCCGCAGGCTTCGCCGTCGTCGTCTTCTTGGCCGCCGGCTTCTTGGCGGGCGCCTTCTTGGCCGCCCCGCGCTTGACTGGGCCGCGGGCGCGCTTCTCGGCGAGGAGCTCGATGGCCTGCTCCCGCGTCAGCTCCTCAATGGAGGAAGAGCGCGGGACCGTGATGTTCGTCTCGCCATCGGTGATGTACGGCCCGAACCGGCCCTCCTTGACGACGATCTTCTTGCCGCTCGTGGGGTCCTCGCCGAACTCCGCGAGCGGGGGCACGGCCTTGCGGGCGCCCCGCTGCTTGGGCTGCGAGTAGATCTCCAGCGCCTCGGGCAGCGTGATGGTGAAGATCTGCTCCTCGGTCTCGATGGAGCGCGAGTCCGAGCCCTTCTTCAGGTAGGGGCCGAAGCGGCCGTTCTGGACCGTGATCTCCTCGCCCGACTCGGGGTCCGCGCCCAGGACGCGCGGAAGGCTCATGAGCTTCAGCGCATCCTCGAGGGTGACGGTGGCGATGTCCATCGACTTGAAGAGGGAGCCTGTGCGCGGCTTGGGCTGGGCAGGCTTCTTCTTCGGCTTGGGCTTGCCGTTCTTGTAGTACTCGGTGGGCTGCTCGGCGAGGATTCGCTCGATGTCCTCATCCGTGAGCTCCGGGATCACCTCGGTCACGTAGGCGCCATAGCGCCCGTCCTTAACGACGACGTCGTAGCCGCTCTCCGGGTCCTGGCCCAGGACACGGTCCCCATGCGAAGCCTGCTCCAGCAGCTCCTCCGCCTTGGCCGCCGTGAGCTCGTCCGGTGCCAGGTCCTCGGGGATGTTGGCGCGCTCAGGCGCGCCCTCGGGGATCTCGCCGGTCTCGGTGTCCACCCCGCGCTCGAGGTACGGGCCGAACTTGCCGACGCGCACGACGATGTCCGAGGTGATCGGGATGGAGTTGATGGCCCGGGCGTCGATCTCCCCCAGGTTGCTCACGACCGGCTCCAGGCCCTGCTTGGAGTCCGACCCGAAGTAGAACTCGCGCAGCCACTCGGCGCGGCCGGCCTCGCCGCGCGCGATCGCGTCAAGGTCCCCCTCGAGGTCGGCGGTGAAGTCGTAGTCGACATAGGTCCCGAAGTGCTCCTCCAGGAGGCGCACCACGGAGAACGCGATCCAGCTGGGGACCAGGGCCGAGCCGCGCGTGCGCACGTACCCGCGGTCCATGATCGTGGAAATCGTCGCCGCATACGTCGAGGGGCGGCCAATGCCCTTCTCCTCGAGAGTCTTGACGAGCGAGGCCTCCGTGTAGCGGGCCGGCGGGCTCGTGACGTGCTCGCTCGCCTCGATCTCGCGGCCGGTGAGCTTGTCTCCCTGGACCACGTTGGGGAGGCGCGACTCCTGCTTGGCCTCATCCGCAGGCGCGTCCGTGCCCTCCTCGTAGGCCGCGAGGAAGCCGCGGAACGTGATCACCGTTCCGGATGCGGCGAACACGGCCTCGCGCGGGGTGGGCTCGTTGGTCGTGGCCGCGATGCGCAGCGAGGCGGTCTGGCCCGTGGCGTCCTCCATCTGCGAGGCGACCGTGCGCTTCCAGATGAGGTCATAGAGCCGCAGCTCGTCCCGGGACAGCTTGGACGCCACCTCGGACGGCGTGCGGAAGCGATCGCCAGCGGGGCGGATGGCCTCGTGCGCCTCCTGCGCGTTGGCGGACTTGGACGCATAGACGCGCGGCTTGGCCGGAACGGAGTCCTGGCCGTAGAGCTCGGCGGCCTGGGCGCGCGCGGCCGAGACAGCCTGCGAAGACAGCGCCGTCGAGTCCGTTCGCATGTACGTGATGTAGCCGTTCTCGTACAGACGCTGCGCCACCTGCATGGCGTTCCGCGAGGAGAGGCGGAGCTTCCGGGACGCCTCCTGCTGAAGCGTCGAAGTGGTGAAGGGCGCTGCGGGGCGACGACGGTACGGCTTGGACTCGACGCCCGCAACCGAGAAGCGGGCTCCGTCCAGGGCGTCCTTGAGGGCCGCGGCGGCCTGCCCGTCCAGGCAGACGGCCTTGGTCTTGAGCCTGCCGTTGTCGTCGAAGTCCCGGCCCGTGGCCACCTTGGCTCCGTCAAGGCTCGCGAGCTTGGCCTGGAACGCGGATCCCTTCGAGGCGTCCTCCGGCTCGAACTCCGCCGTGAGGTCCCAGTACTCGGCGGCAACGAACGCCATGCGCTCCCGCTCCCGCTCCACGACGAGGCGCGTCGCCACGGACTGCACGCGGCCCGCAGACAGGCCCCGGCCCACCTTGCGCCACAGGACCGGCGAGATCTCGTAGCCGTAGAGGCGGTCGAGGATGCGCCGCGTCTCCTGGGCGTCAACGAGGTCCTCGTCCAGCTCCCGGACGTTCTCGAGGGCCCGCGTGATGGCCTCGCGGGTGATCTCCGTGAAGACCATGCGGTGCACGGGAACCTTGGGCTTGAGGACCTGGAGGAGATGCCACGCGATGGCCTCGCCCTCGCGATCCCCATCAGTTGCGAGATAGAGCTCGTCCGCGCCCTTGAGCAGGCGCTTGAGCTCGGTGACGGTCTTCTTCTTGTCCGGGTTGACCACGTAGTACGGCTCGAAACCGTTCTCCACGTCCACCGCGAACTTGCCGAGGGGAGACTTCTTCAGCTCGGTCGGCAGCTCGGAGGGCTGGGGCAGGTCCCGGATATGGCCCACGGAGGCCGTGACGTCGAAGTCCGCACCGAGGTATCCCGCAATCGTCTTGCTCTTCGCGGGAGACTCGACGATGACGAGCTTCCTGCCAGTCGGTGCAGCCTTGGTGGGCACGGTTCTCCTTGAAATCGGCGTCGGGGCCTGAACGGCCTCCGCATCATGAAAGATTACCTGGGACTGCGGGCCGGTCATGCCCAGGCGGCGAGATTCACTCCGCCGGGAGCTCCCCAGGCGCGCCGCCACTGCCCGCGGCGCCGCGGAAACGTCCCGTGTCCTCGCGGCCCGCGCCGGTCTGCGCGGCGTCCTCCACAGCCTCGGCCGCCTGGCCGGAGGCGGAGGGCTCGCCCGCGGCGGATTCGCCGTACGGGCTCCGCTCGGCGTCGACCTCAGGAATAAAGGAGAAGAAGAAGCGGTAGAACTCCGTGGCCTCCCCCGCCTCCTGGGCGGCGAGGGCGGCCTGGCTGGGGCGACGGAACCGCCGCAGCAGCGCCCACAGCTCGTCCGCGAGCTCCTCCCGCTCCGCCGGCGTCAGCAGCACCGCCCCTTGCGTGACCGTCGGGAGGCGGCGCAGGTCCTCGAGGCTGCTGCCCTCCGGCACGGCCGGCCGCGGTGTGGCCAGGTACTTGGACACACGGTCCCGGAGCTGGGAGATCTGGGTGTCGAACATGCCGAACGAGCCGGAGCCCCCGTTGACCACGGACGTGTCGATCGTCAGGTGCGAGCCCGCAGACTTCCAGTGCCGCTCCCGGCCGTCGCCGTTGCCGCCGGCCCGGATGACGAGCCCCCACCGCTCCAGCGAGCGCAAGTGGTAGCTCATCGCGGACGGGGTCAGGCCGAACCTCGTGGCAAGCTCTGTGGCGGTGAAAGAGTCGTCAGAGTCGAAGAGCGCCTCGATCACTTGCAGGCGGACCCCATGCGCCAGCGCACGGATTGCTTTGGGGTCTGAGAGCACGACGGCACCCTGGCGGGCGGAGGGGGCCGCGCCGTCAGCGTCGTCGGCCGCGGGCGGCCGTTGTTCTGCGGTCATGACTCGTCATCATAGCCCGCTGACGTTTCAACGCGCGGACACCGCCGGCGCGGTGTCCGAGGCGGTCTGCTCACCTTCCGGGAGCAGGAGCCCGTGGTCCACGAGGTGGAGAGCCTCCTCGACGAGCCTCTCGGGCATCTCCGCGTCCTCGAGGATCGCGCCGAGCGCCTGGGCCAGCTGCCCCAAGGTCAGCTCGCCATCCGCGGCGGAGACGAGCCCGGCCATCTCGCTGGAGAGCAGCGCCGTCCGCCGCAGCCCCGCCCCCTGGCGGAGCAGGATGACGCCCGGGTGCTCTGCCCCCGGCCTCTGGTGCCTCTCCTCCGTCACGTCCTCTGCGGGGCTGAGCCTCCACTCGGACGACGACGCGCCTGCGGCAGCGATGGCCCTCTTGCGCTCCAGGGCCGCCGCGAGGTGTGGGCCCACGGGCTGCTCGATGGGATGCGTGATCTCCTCGAAGACCGAGCCCTGCCACCACCCGGACTCGGCCTCTGCGGGCCGCCGGAGCAGGATGAGGCCGAAGCCCACGCGGTCCGTTCCCCGGGCGGCGAAGTCGTCCCGGTACCGGGCCAGAGCGGCCGCCAGGGCGTCGTCGTCCCAGTCCTGGAAGGCGTCCGTGAGCCAGGTGAGTGCGTAGCGGAGCGTGTCCGTCTCCTCGCGCTGAATGAACCAGGCGTCGGCGGCCGGCGCGGCTGCCCCCAGTGCCTCGGTCCCCGGCTCGCGTGTCCCAGCTGCATCAGTTCCGGCCGGGTCCCCTGCGACCCAGGCGCGGGGGCGCGCATCCCACGGCTCGCCCGCCCGGATCTCCCAATTGCCGAGCATCTGGGCGAGCCCGCCCGGGGCCAGGACACCCGGAAGCTGGCGCACGAGCGTCTCGACGATCTGGTCGCCGGGCAGGCCGCCGTCGCGATACGTGTAAACGCCCTCCGCGTCGCCCGAGCGCGGTGTGATGACGAACGGAGGGTTGGACACAACGAGATCAAACTGCTCCCCCGCCACGGGCTCGAGCAGGCTTCCGGCGAGGAGGCGCACGCGCGGTGCGCCGTCCGGCCCGGTGAGGCTCAGCGTCTCGGCGTTGAGGAGGAGGTTGAAGGCGGTGACGTTGAGGGCGCGCTCGGAGATGTCGGTGGCCGTGACCTTGTCGCAGTGCGAAAGCATGTGCAACGTCTGGACGCCGCACCCCACCCCGAGGTCCAGGGCCCGGCGGGCCGGCGTGCGGATGACGGCCTGGGCCAGCGTGCGCGAGGCCTGCCCGATCCCCAGGACGTGCTCGTGCCCCAGGGCGCCCCGGCGCTGGTGCGAGCCGAGGTCCGACGCCACCCAGACGGCCCCGATGTCGTCGCTCTCGTACGGCCGCAGGTCCATGGCGGGGCGTTCCGGGGCGCCTTCAGCGTCCGCCTCTCTCCCGCCGACGACGGCGCTGGCGCGCTCCTCCCCCGCCGCGAGATCAGGGCCGCTTGAGCTCTCGGTGGAGCCCACACGGGTGCGGGAGTCGGCGAGGCCGAGGTCGCGGAGACCCTGCAGCCCAGTGCGGGGGAAGGCGGCCTCGAGCCGGGAGGCTGTCTGGGGCACGGCGAAGAGCCACCAGGCGGCCATCGTCACGAGGGCCTGGGCCGGGTCCGCAGGGTCGAGGCGGGCGCGGGCGTCGTCGAGATCCAGCCGCCCGGGGGCCAGCTGCTCCAGCCACAGCTGCTCCATGGCGGCTGGTCCGATCAGCTCCGAGACGCCGTCCACGGTGTACCCGGCGGCGAGGAGGTCCTCCCGGAGGCGGGTCATGAGACCCGTGTCCGCGAGGTTGAGCGGTCCGGGGAAAGACCAGCTCACGCGGCGGCCCGCTCGCGGCAGCCGGCGCAGGGTCCGGCCTCGGTGCGGTCCGTGTGGGCCTCGCAGTACGGCTTGAGGGTCCGGCAGCCGGGGTCGGCGCAGTTCCGGAGGGTTGACGTGGGCTCGCCGCAGTCCTCGCAGCGGCCGATCACGGCGGCGTCCTCGGAGAACGTCACGCTCATGCGGCGATCGAAGACGTAGAGCGAGCCCTCCCAGAGTCCCTTGTCCCCGAACGTCTCGCCGTAGCGCACGATCCCGCCCTCGATCTGATAGACGTCCGTGAAGCCGCGCTTGACCATGAGGGCCGAGAGCACCTCGCAGCGGACACCGCCTGTGCAGTAGGTGACCACGGACTCGTTCTTGAGGTGGTCATACTTGCCGGAGTCCAGCTCGGCGATGAAGTCGTGAGTCGTGGCCACGTCCGGGACGACAGCCCCTGTGAAACGGCCGATCTCCGCCTCGGAGGCGTTGCGCCCGTCGAAGAACACCACGTCCCGGCCCTCCGCGCGCCGGCGCTCGACGAGCTCGTGGACAGCCTCGGGGGCAAGGGGTGTGCCGCCGCCGACCACGCCGTTCTCGTCCACTTCGAGCTCCTCGGGCGCGCCGAAGGCCACGAGCTCGGGCCGTGCCTTGACCGAGAGGCGCGGGAAGTCCTCGGCCGAGCCGTCCGAGTACTTGACGTCCATCCCCCTGAATCCCGGGTAGGAGCGGGTCTCGCGGACGTAGGCCTTGACGTCCTCGAGACGGCCGCCGACAGTCCCGTTGATCCCGTGCGGGGAGACGAGGATGCGCCCAGTCAGGCGCAGCCTCTCGCAGAGGGCGCGCTGCCACAAGCGCACTGCCTCCGGGTCAGACAGGGGCGAAAAGGCATAATACAAAGCGATCTTCGAAAGGGCCACGCACCCAATTCTACGCGGCCCCCTTCTCCCGGGCGGCCCTGGCCTGCCGTGATCGGACTGTGATCTGGGAGTTTGGTGAATTCCGGGACTCGCCGCGCGACGGCGGGGTACATTCAAGCCATGGACGCACAGGAAGTCGCACAGCTGGCCACCGCGTGGACCCAAGGTTGGGCCCTCGCCCGCAACTACGAACCCGCCGAGGAGGGTGGCGCGATTGTCGTCACTCGACACGACCGCGACGGGCTGATCGAGCACATCCTCGTCTGCCCTGCCGCTGAAGACCTCGAGCGGCACGGTCCGGAGTTCGCCGGGCCGGATCGAGTCACCATCGTCTCCACCGATCTCCCCGCGGTGCTCGCCTGGGCCGGGGGGACGAACCTGTCCAAGGCCCCCTCGGTGGAGACCCTCATGTCCACTGACATGCACGGCCACGACGTCGAGGCTCCGACCCCTCCCGGGGACGGGATCCGTGTGCAGACCGAGTCTCCGCGCGAGAGGGTGACTTCTGTCAAGGTGTACCTCGGAGAGGACCTCGCGGCCTCGGGAAGCGTCGCGGTGGTCGGGAACACCGCGGTGTTCGATGCGATCTCCACGGAGCCGGAGTTCCGCCGCCGCGGCCTGGCCTCGTTCGTCATGCGCACGCTGGCCCACGAGGCGCTCAAGGACGACGTGGAGACCGGGCTTCTCCTCGCCTCGCCGGACGGCCTGCACTTGTACCGCCACCTGGGATGGGATGAGATCGCGAGCGTCCCCGTCTTCACGCCGGAGAGTGCTTGAATCGAGGGGTGTCATCCTCTCCCCTTTCCGCGCTCGGCCTGAGTGCCCACTCCCGGCCGGGCGAGCCCGAGTCTCTCCGCCACGTCCGGGCGATTCCCGCCCGCCCCGCCCGCGAGGCGGCCTGGCCGGACTGGGTAGAGCCCCGGGTCGTCGAGGCATTCGGACGCGTCGGGGCCTCGTCTTTGTGGAGCCACCAGGCTGAGGCCCTCAGCGCAATCCACGCCGGTCGGCACACGATCGTCGCCACCGGCACGGCCTCGGGCAAGTCCCTGGCCTACCAGGCTCCCGTGCTGGACGCGCTCGTCCGCGCGGAGGGCCTAGACCCGGTCAGCCTCGAGGCGCGGGGGGCCACGGCCCTGTACCTCTCTCCGACCAAGGCGCTCGCCGCTGACCAGGAGTCCTCCCTCGCGGGCCTGCGCCTGCCGGGCGTCCGGGCTGCGGTCTTCGACGGGGACAGCGAGACGAGCGAGCGGGCCTGGATCAAGGCCCACGCGAACCTCGTCCTGACCAACCCGGACATGCTCCACCATGGCATCCTGCCGAATCACGTCCAGTGGGCTCGCTTCTTGCGCCGGCTCTCCTTCGTCGTCGTCGATGAGGCGCACTCGTACCGCGGCGTCTTCGGCTCTCACGTGGCCAACCTCCTGCGGCGCCTCAAGCGCCTCTGCGCTCACTATGGGTCCCATCCGGTGTTCATCGGGGCCAGCGCGACGACGGCGGAGCCTGCGGCCTCGTTCGCCCGCCTCATCGGGGACCCCGCGGTGGCGGTCACGGAGGACGGCTCGCCGTCCGGGCAACGGCATGTCCTGCTGTGGGAGCCCGAGCTCACCGACTTCACCGGGGAAAACGGGGCGCCCGTGCGCCGCTCGTCCATCTCGGAGGTCTCGGACCTCATGGCGGACCTCGTGGCACGGGGGACGAGGACCATCGCCTTCATCAAGTCCCGCAAGGGCGCGGAGGCCATCTCGTCCGAGGTGTTCAGGCTGCTCGACGATGTCGACCCCGCCCTCAGCCTCCGCGTTGCCGCGTACCGCTCCGGGTACTTGCCGGAGGAGCGGCGGGAGCTGGAGCGGCGCTTGAGGACGGGGGAGCTGCTGGGCCTCGCGTCCACGCCCGCCCTTGAGATGGGGATCGACATCGCGGGCCTCGACGCAGTCCTCGTGGCCGGCTGGCCGGGCACCCGCGCGTCCTTCTTCCAGCAGATCGGGCGGGCGGGGCGCGGGACGGGGGACTCTCTCGCCGTCCTCGTGGCCTCGGATGATCCCCTGGACACCTACCTCGTCCACCACCCGGAGGCGATCTTCGGCGCAGGCGTCGAGGCCACGGTGATCGACGAGCAGAACCCCTACATCCTGGGGCCCCACCTCTGCGCGGCGGCGGCCGAGAGGCCGATCGCTCTCGACGAGGCGGACCTGTTCGGCCCCGCCGCCCCCTCTCTCTTGGACCAGCTCACGGCCCAGGGGTACTTGCGGCGCCGCCCAGCCGGCTGGTTCTGGACGCATCCGGAGTCGGCGGCGGCGATGGTGAGTCTGCGGGGCGACGGCGGCGGGCCCATGAACATCATCGACGCGGACACGGGCAGCCTCCTTGGCACGATGGACTCCCCCCAAAGCCATTACCAGGCCCACGAGGGCGCTGTGTACACCCACCAGGGCGCGACATACCTCGTGCTGGAGCTCAACGAGCGGGACCATCACGTTCTCGTGACGCGCGCCAACCCGGACTACACGACCACGGCCCGGGACGTGACGAGCATCGAGGTCATCGAGGCCCTCCGCGAGCGCCATTGGGACGGGGTCCGCGTGTGTTTCGGGGACCTCCAGGTGCAGACGCGCGTCGTGGGGTTCCAGCGCAAGGCCATCCCCGGCGGGGAGGTCCTGGGCGAAGAGCCGCTGGACCTGGGCGCCCGGGACCTGCGGACCAAGGGCATCTGGTTTGAGATCCAGCCCGGCATCCTCGCCGCGTCCGGGCTGGAGGAGCCGGACCTGCCGAGCGCGCTTCATGCGGCTGAGCACGCCATGATCGGCCTGCTGCCGCTCGTGGCCTCGAGCGACCGCTGGGACATCGGCGGCGTCTCGACGGCGCTGCACGCGGACACGGGCGTGCCCTCGATCTTCGTGTACGACGGCCACCCGGGCGGGGCCGGGTTCACCGAGCGCGCTTTCGAGACCGTGCTCGTCTGGCTCACCGCCACGGCGGAGGCCATCAAGGCGTGCGAGTGCGCGTCCGGGTGCCCGTCCTGCGTCCAGTCCCCCAAGTGCGGCAACCGCAACAATCCGCTCTCCAAGTCCGGCGCGCTGAGCCTGCTCAAGGCGCTCATCTCTGCGGCGGGCCGGCCTGAGCCCGGTGCTGGGCCGGCCACGCCAGCCCCTCCCCGCCGGCCTCAGCCGTGACCGCCATGTCCTCGCCCGTCTCGGCGCATCCTGCAAGCCGCGCGCCGTTGGCCTCGACGACCCGCCGCGCCACGGCGCAGGGCTCCCCGCCAGCCAGGCCCCTCTGGGCGTCTGCGGCCGCGAGCGCGCCGAGCTCCGCGGCGGTCTGAGCCTCCAGAGCGGCCACCCTCGCGGCGACGACCCCTGAGGCCCCGGTGATGAGTCCCACCGCGACGAGGAGGACGCCGATGACGGCCACCGTGCCCGACCCCTCGTCGGGGTCGCCGTCCTGACCGCAGGACAGCGCCAGGCCGGCGGCCCCTCTGGCTCGCGTGCCGCATCCGCGCCTCGCGTCCCCTCCCTCTCCCCGCTCCGGGGTCCCGTCCTCGAGCGGCTCGCGCCCTTGCTGTTGGCTCCTGCGCGAGCGGCGCGCCTGGTTGTCGTCACCTCGTACCTCATTGCCCTGCCTCGCCATTGACGTCGTCATCGTCGCCGCCCTCCTCTACGCGGGCTGTCGCCTCGCCGGTCAGGATCGGGAGGTCCCACCCCATGACCGCAGCGGGATGGGATCGGGCCCGGACCGTCACGAGGTCCCCTTCCCGGGCCACTGTGACCTCGGCCCCTGGGGCGGACCGTGACGCCGCGGCCTCGACATCCGCCGGTGCCGCCCCGCGGGCCGCCTCACGCGCGCCGGCGCGTGCGGCGTCCTCCAAAGCGAGTCTGTGAGAGCCTCCCACCCAGACCGCGACGACGATGGCCGCCACCGCGATCACCGACGGCATGCCGAGCGCGAACTCGGCCGTGACGCTGCCGTCGTCGTCCGCCGCGGCGGGGTCTGTCCCGCGCGCGTGCGGGAGCACAGACCTGTGGCGGGCCCGCGCTCCCACGATGATGGGCCAGCTCACGGGTTCAGGGCGCGCTCGATGACCCCCTGGAGGAGGGCCTGGACCGCCCCTGACTTGACCACAACCGCGAGCACACCCGCGAACGCCACTGCCGCGAGCGTCAGGATGGCGTATTCGGCCGTGGTCGCTCCGGCGTCCGGGTCCTCGCATTCCGGGCACGGCTCGGGACCGGCCCCGCACGCGTCCGTCCCCGGGCAGACTGCCGGCTGGGCCGCGAGGGCCGCGGCGCCCGCCTCAGTCCCGGGTTCTGCGGGGCTCCACGTCTCTGTCAGGGCCTGGGCATGGGCCGGCGTCAGTGTCTGGGCAGTCAGTTCGGTCTCCACAGCTGCGCTCATGGTGTCTCTCCTTCTGTGAGATGGGTTGGTGATGGGTTCAGCGGCTGAGCCGGTGTTCGGCGTCCCCGGCGGGGATCACGGTCCAAGGCCCGTCTGCCGGGCGAGCGCGAGCGCGAAGAGGCCCACGCCCACAAGGAGGAAGGCAGGCAGACCGCACAGGGCCAACGGCACGAGGAGGGCGACGCCGGCCTCGGCCGCCTGCCGCTGAGCCTGAGCGGCCCATGCACCGCGGTGCCACGCGGCCGTCCGCCGGATGACAGCAGCAGCCGGGACCCCGCTGTCCACCACACTCGCGAGACAACCCCGGATGAGGACGCAGGCAGGCGTGGGGTCCTCCCCGTCGAGACAGTCCCACGCCTCGTCCCATGTCAGTCCCAGTTCGAGGGCCTTGCCCACGCTTGTCAGCTGCGAATGCGTCGCCTCCGCGCAATGCGGTGCCAGATGGCGAAGGGCGGCCGGAACGCTGCAGCCCGTGTCGAGGAGGGAGCCAAGGAGAAGGAGGACGAGCCCCGGGTCCTCTGCCGCGCGAGTCCCGTTCATGCCCGCACCTCCACGAGCCTGGCCCGCTTCAAGATCCGTCCCGTCCACACGCGGGAGGCCACCATGAGCGCCGTGCCGGCCAGGAGCAGCACACGGCCCACGGGAGAGGCCGCGGCATCCACCCATTGCCCTCCCAGGAGCACGACGCTGAGCCCCGCGCCCACGGCGGGGAGGGCAACGAGCAGCCGGGCCGTCGCGGCGGGGCCTGCGAGCACCGCCTCAAGCGCCGCCTCGGCGTCCAGCCGCGCTTGGAGCGAGTCCGCAAGATGCGCGAGGAGCGACCCCAGAGGGACGCCGCGGGCCGACGAGAGCTCCAGGCACGCGGCGAGGTCTCTGAGGGCGCCGGCCAGGATTGGGTCCTCGGAGCCGCCGGCCGCCTCGACGAGCACTCTGGCGGGGTCCGCCCCGACGCGTTGGGCCAGATCGGCCTGGCGCAACGACAGTCCGAACCCTCTCACCACGGCTTTGTCCCCGCCAGCCTCAGAGCCCTGGCAGCGGGCCGCGACATGACGCATGGCGGCGAAGACCCCCTGACCGCTGTCAACATGGGCGGCCAGGACGGCCACGAGCGGGACGAGCGCCCCGGCATCCCCTCTCTTCCGGCGCGAGGCCCCGAGCAGCCCACGCCCTGGGACCCGCTCCCCCGTGACGCCGCTCGCCGCCGGCACGCCCGTCGCCGCCGCCGCGCCTGGTCCCGAGACAAGCGCGATTCGACGTCGGTTCATGAGCCGTTGCACAACGCCTCCACTCGGTCCACCCCAGCTTCCAGTCGCCAGGTTCCGCCGCGCAGGACGGCAGCCGGAATGACCACGAGCTCGCCGTCCTTCACCTCGAGGGTCGCGACCTCGCAGATCCTCCTGCTGGCCCCCTCCCGGCGAACGTGAATGAGGACATCGAGCGCCGAGCTGGCCTGGAGCGCCGTGGCCTCCATCCCCATGCCTGCGAGCGCCCCCATCGCGGTGAGGCGGGCAGGGACGGCCCTCGTCGAGTTCGCGTGGAGCGTCCCCCCGGAGCCCACGTGACCCGTGTTCATTGCAGCGAGGAGGTCCCGGACCTCCGCGCCCCGGCACTCGCCCACGACGAGACGGTCAGGCCGCATCCGCATGGCCTGCCGCACGAGGTCAGCCAGGGTGTACTCGCCGCGGCCGTCCGAGTTCGCCTGCCGCGCCTGGAGGGAGACCGTGTGGGGGTGCGTGGGCCTCAGCTCCGCCGAGTCCTCCACAATGATGATGCGCTCCCCCTCCCCTGCCAGCGAGAGGAGCACCCCGAGCAGCGTGGTCTTGCCTGAGCCCGTGGCCCCCGAGACGAGAAAGTTGCGCCGGCTCCGCACGAGCCCCTCGAGCAGCTCCCGAACATAGACGTCCTGGACGCCGTCCCCGAGGAAGTCTGCGAGCTGGGCCTCCTCGTGCCGGGCCACCCTGATGGACAAAAGCGTGCCCTCGCTCGCCAGGGGCGGCAACACGGCGTGGACCCGGCATCCCAGGACATGAACGTCCGCACAAGGCTGGGCATCATCCACGCGTCGCCCCCCGAGCGCAATGAGTCGCTGCGCGAGAGCCCGGACGTCGTCGTCTGATCCGAAGTGGGCAGGAACGCGGGTCAGTCCGTCCCCCGCGTCGATCCACACCCGGTTGGGCCCGTTGACGAGGACGTCCGTGACCCGGGGGTCCTCGACGAACGGCTGGAGGGGCCCCATCCCGAGGACGTGCGCGCTCACGCCGGGGGCCGCCTCGAACACCGCGTCCGACCCCATGAGCCGGGCCTTGCGCCCCAGCGCGCGGCTGACGTCGAGCGCGCCGACGCCCTCGGCCCCCGAGGCCACGAGATCCTGCCGAACCGAATCGACGAGCCGAGGCTTGGCAAAGAGCAGTCCCGCCATCTCAGACCACCGCCGCAAGGAGCCGCTTCACGGACCGAGTCCCCGCGAGGGCCGCGAGCACCCCCGCGTCCTCTGCGGCTGCCAGACGCCGGTCGTAGGCGAACCGGCCCGCATAAGGCGCGCCCACGAGATCCGCGACGAGCCGAGGATTCGGAGGCCTCACGCCGTGGCGGCGAGGCCCGACCACGCACCGGCAGCGGTCCACACCCAGAAGGGCCAGGAGGGCCCGGGCCCCCTCCACGCCGCGCTTGCTCGGCGAGACGAGGAGAAGGAAGTCGTCACACTCCTCCGCCAGCCCGGGGCCGGCAACGACGCCCCGGCCGATATCGACGAGCGCAAGGTCAAAGACGGCACGCACCGCATCCACAACACTTTCCCGAGCCTTCCGTCCAGGCAGGGGACCCGAGGGGTTTCGGCGCAGCAGCGCAGCGAACCCGTCCTTCTCTGGCAGACCCGCCGCGAGCTCGGCCGGGCTGACGATCCCCTTGATCCCTTCCAAGTCCTCCCATCGCACGCCCGGGGCATCTTCGCAGGCCAGGGCATCGTCCAATCCCGCGCCCAAGGGGTCACCATCCACGGCGACAGTCTTTCGGCCCGTCCTCGCCGCCGCCGCCGAGAGCAGCGCCGTGAGGCTCGTGGACCCGCACCCTCCCGAGGCCGAGACGACCCCCACCAGCCGGCCCTTCGCAGCGGTGTCCCCTCCGTGAAGGAGCCTGCGGACCAGCCACGGGCCCGCCTGGGGCAGGACGGCGACGGGCAGCCCGCCTGCCGCTTCCGCCGCCGCCCATGCCTCCGGCTCCGTGCCCTGGAGGCACACAACGCAGGCCGCGTCCCCGCGTGAGGATGACCCAGCCGAGGCCGGGTCACTCCACCACGCCGCGGGCGCCTCCGCCGCGCCCCATTCGGAACGGGCCCGCAGGACGACGAGCTCGAGCGACGCCGCCGCGCAGACCGTCGCCGCCAGTTCGATCAGCTGGGCGTCCCCGCTCACCAGCACCACGCACTCGCTCGGCGGCCGCGTGGCCCCATGCAGCTCACCGCCAGCGCCACCGGGCCCGGCCGGGCTCTCCTGTTCCGGCACTCGCAGCGCCGCTCGTCTCGTCGTCATGACCCCATGTCACCCGAACCTGCGCCGAGCCCGCCCCGCCTTCCGCGCGAACGTGGACAACTTTCCCCGCGGCCCCCGTCGTCGTCCCCTGTGGAGGACCAACCGCCAGCCGGGGCGCCCCGCCCCGACCCCGCGCGCGCCACCCGAAGACCCTTCCCCTGCCCCCGCCCGGCATACTGGGTTCATGCCCATCGCCGTCTTCCGCGCCGCCGAGGGCTTCGACGTGCAGCTCCTCCGCCCAGACGGCCAGCCCGCCTCGGAGCCGCGCCGCCTCACCCCCGAGCGGTTCGTCAGCATGGCCCGTCACCCCGACAACGCTGCCCAGACGTATGTCCTGGAGCGCTCGCGGTACCCCTGCATCGAGCTGCGCACGCTCGGCCTGCGGCTGCGCCGCGCGCATGACCTCTGGCTCATCCGCCGCATCCTCCGCAACTCCCCGTTCTCCCCGGACTCCCCCTACGTCCGCTCGCTCCGGGCCGCCGCTGAGCCCCGCCTCGCCGCGGACCCCGAGGACCGCCCCTGGCTGCGCGAGGCTCCCATGTCCCAGGACGCACTCTTCGAGGCGGCAACGCCCGGCCGCGGCCGCCCCGCCCCCGTCCCGGGCCTGCCCAACGCGAGCGCCCGTGGACACAACGCGCGGACGGCCACGAGCGTTCACGACGTCGCGCGCGAGTACCGCGCCCAGATCGAGGCCATCGCGGCGAGCGCCGATCCTCGCCGGCTCGGCCTCCTCGTCCGTGCCGAGTCCGCCGGCGCCCTCGTCGCGGCAGACCTCGAGTACGACGGGCTCCCGTGGGACCGCGCCGAGCACGAGCGCCTCCTCGTCGAGCGGGTCGGCCCCCGGGTTCCCGACGGCGTTCGGCCCCGCGAGCTGGAGCTCCGCGCCCAGGAGATCGAACGGCTGCTTGGCGTCGGCCCCGTCAACCCGGACTCCCCCGCTGACCTGCTCCGCGCCCTCAAGCGCGCGGGCTTCGGCGTATCCTCAACCCGGAAATGGGAGCTGCGCCCCCTCGCGGACCACGAGGCCATCGCCCGCATCCTCGACTACAAAAAGGTCTCACGCCTCGCCACGGCGAACGGCTGGGCCTGGCTGGACACCTGGGTGCACGGTGGGCGCCTGCGGAGCGAGTACGTCCCCGGCGGGGTCCCGAGCGGCCGCTGGGTCTCCCTCGGCGGTGGCCTCATGCAGTTGCCGCGGGAGCTGCGCGCCACGGTCCGGGCCGACCCCGGACGGCGGCTTGTCGTCGCCGACGTCTCCCAGCTGGAGCCCCGCGTCCTCGCCGCGATGAGCCGCGACTCCGCCCTCGCCGAGGCTGCTCGCGGCCACGACCTCTATCAGAACATCGCGGACGAGGCCTTCGAGGGGCAGCGCGGCCACGCGAAGATCGCGGTCCTCGGCGCCATCTACGGAGCGACGACGGGGGAGGCTGGCGCCTACATGCCCGTGCTCTCGCGGGCGTACCCGCAGGCGGTGGCCCTCGTTGCGAAGGCGGCGCATGACGGCGAACTCGGCCTACAGGTGCAGAGCCTTCTCGGCCGGGGCACGCCCGTTGACGGGGTGAGCCAGGCGCAGGCGGAGAGCCTCGACCCGGTCCCTCGGTCCGCGCCCGAGGGGGCCGGCGCCAAGGCCCGCGGCCGGTTCGCGCGGAACTTCGTCGTCCAGGGAACGGCCGCAGAGTGGGCGCTCTGCTGGCTTGGGACCATCAGGACCCGCCTCCTCGACGAGTTCGGCGGGGCGGGACCTCGACCCACGGCGGAGCTCGTCTACTTCCTCCATGACGAGGTCATCCTGCACGTGGACGAGGACGCCGTGGACGCGGCGGTCCGCCTCGTCTCCGAGGCCGCGGACCAGGCCACGCGCACCATGTTCGGCGAGATCCCCGTGGACTTCCCTCTGTCCACGGCGGCGGTCACGGTCTACGCGGAGACGAAGGAGTAGGCGGAGCGCCTAGGAGCTGGGCGCGTCCGTCTTTGAGGTGCCCTGAACAGTCAACGACCACGTCTGAGCGGGGCTGGCCCGGACTGACACGTCGGCCGCTGTCACGCCGTCCATTGGGAAAGAATGGCGGATCACGTGGTCTGCGGAGTCGCACCCTGATGAGAATCCCGCGTGCCCTTTGACCTCAACAGTCACCATTCCTCCCCCGGTGCATTTCAGCCAGAGAATGGCCCGTGCCTCCGGGAATCTCACGTGAGAAACGGTCAGGGAGCCCCGCTGGCTGTCCAGAAAGACAGTGATGGGGCCAGAGCTGTTCGCGCCGGCCTCTTTTCCGGGCACGTAGTGAAGCACCGCCGGAACCGCGTGCGGAGAGGACGACGACGTGCTGGCGCCACTCGGCGACGCGGCATCGGGGGCCGCGCTGGGGCCGGTTGCCGCATGCGAACTCACCGCGGAGGGAGCTGCGCTTGAGGAAGGCGTGGCCGCTGAAGGACCGGCGTCTCGGTCTGTGCCCGCACAGCCCGAGAGGCCTGCCCCGGCAGCCGCCACTGCCAGCGCAAGGACGGACGCTCGGACGGGCAGGCCTGATCGGGCGGGAAGATCCCCAACGATGTGGGCGCGCCTGTGACCTGCGAGGTACCGAGAGCGCGAAAATACCGTCTTGCCCATGTGACATCCCCTTGGAGGAATACGGCGCCAGGCGAACTATTCTCACATGGCAAAAGTGATCCGTAGCACACAGTAAGCCCGATGCGAGGCTTTCATGTCAATTCCGATCTCCGCACCTCTGGGCCCGGATGGGCGCTTGATTCACTCAGTCCTTCCAGACAATCACCGCGCCCAGCGGGAGCCCGGGATCACCCGCAGCCCAAACCCCACCTAATAGTCCAGGGGGTTGATCGTCCGCTCCGGCGCCGCCGGCCCGGCCCAGCCGAGCTCCTCCAGCACGGCCTCGAGGAGGAATCCCGTGAACCCCCACACAAGAGTCTCGGACACCTCAAAGCCCGGCCCCTTGAAGACGCTCGTCCCCCGCCGCAGCTCCGTGCGGACCCGGACCTCGGGCCTCAGCAGCTCGGACACCGGGACCGTGAAGACGCGCGCGGTCTCGGCCGCGTCCACAGGGTCAAGCACTCGGGGCGAGTCCCACCACCCGATGACCGGCGTCACGAGGTAGCCGGACACGGCTACGGGGACGGGGTCCAGTGCGCCGAGGACGGTGTAGTCGCCCGGAACGAGGCCGGTCTCCTCCTCGGCCTCGCGCACGGCGGCGGCCACGGCGTCGTCGTCCCCAGGATCCTGCCGGCCACCGGGGAAGGCGACCTGGCCCGCGTGGGTGCGCAGCGTGGCCGCGCGCTGCGTGAGGAGGACGCTCAACTCGCCGCCCACCATGCCGAAGAGGATGAGGACGCTGGCCTGACTGCCCTCGTCGCGGGCGCCACGGGAGCCCGTGTAGTCGCGGCGCATGCGGGCCAGGCGGGGCACGCCCCCATCGGAGGCTCGGGCCACGAGGCGCCGTAGATCCTCCCTGGGGTCCCCGGACAGGCCGCCCGGCCCGGCCTCGCCAAGCGGAGCGCCTTCACCAAGCGGCCCGCCAGCCCGGGCCCCCTCAACCGGCCCGGCCGGCCCCGAAGCGTCAGCCCCTCTGGCCGCTCCGGCCAGGCCTGCCTCCGCCTCGAGCGCCCCAGACTCACGCATTGAGCGCGTATCCCATGGCGCGCAGCTCGCGGCGGGTCTTGCCTGCCAGCATGTGCTCGCGCAGCTCCTCGCGGCCCGGCGCCAGCTCGTACTTGCCGAGCGCCGCCGCGGCCACGGGGTCCATCTCGCCGATCCCCCTGCTCGGACACAGGGCCGCAATGGGGCAGATCCCGCAGGCCGGCCGCCGAGCGTGGCAGATCCGCCGCCCGTGGAACACGAGGTTCTGGGACAGGACGGACCAGTCCTTGCGGGGGAACAGGGCGGCCACGGCGTGCTCCACCTTGACCGGGTCCTCCAGGTCGGTGAACCCGAGCCGCCGGGCCAGGCGTCCGAAGTGCGTGTCCACGGTGATGCCCGGGACCCCGAACGCGCCGTGCAGCACGACGTTCGCGGTCTTGCGCCCCACACCGGGCAGGAGCACGAGGTCTTTGAGCCGCGCTGGCACCTCTCCCCCGTGACGCTCCACGAGGGCGGCGGAGAGCCCCAGGATGCTCGCGGTCTTGGCGCGGAAGAAACCCGTGGGCCGGATGATGTTCTCGACATCCTCCACGCGGGCGTCCGCGAGCGCGTGCGCGTCCGGGTAGCGGGCGAAGAGCACAGGCGTGACCTCGTTGACCCGCACGTCGGTGGTCTGCGCAGACAGGACGGTGGCCACGAGCAGCTCGAACGCGTTCTCGAAGTCCAGCTCCGGCACCGCGTACGGGTAGAACTCGGCGAGGATGCGGTTGATCTTCCGAGCCCTGCGCGTGAGCCCCAGCGGGGTCTCCTCTCGCGTCATCCGTGCGTCCTCTCGGTTGGCGTGGGGTGTGCCGCGCCTCGCGCGGCAGGGTTCCTCCACTCTACGAGCCTGCGCGCTCTCATGGACGACGACGCTGTCCACGTTTTCGTCATCGACGGCTCGCCACGCAGTCGCATGCGCTAACGTGATTCTCATCACGACCACGGACTTGGGTCATCGCGGACTCGAGATCATCGCGGAAAGGACGCACAGCGCAATGAGTCACGACGCCGTTCAGAAGACATTCCCGCCGAGCGAGGAGTTCACGGCCAACGCCAGGTACGGCGCCGAGCTGCTTGAGGAGGGGCGGGACGCGGAGGCGTTCTGGGCCAAGACGGCCCGCGATGTCCTCACGTGGGACACGGACTTCACCCAGACCCTCGACTGGTCTGACGCCCCTTTCGCCCGCTGGTTCGTCGGCGGCAAGCTCAACGCCGCGTACAACGCCCTGGACCGCCACGTCGAGGCGGGCAACGGGGACCGGGTGGCCATCTACTTCGAGGGCGAGCCCGGGGACACCCGCACCTACACGTACGCGGACCTGACGCGGGAGGTGAAGAAGGCCGCCAACGCGTTCGCCTCTCTCGGCGTCTCCCAGGGTGACCGGGTGGCGGTGTACCTGCCGATGATCCCCGAGGCCGTCATCACGATGCTCGCCTGCGCTCGCCTGGGCGCGGTGCACAGCGTCGTCTTCGGCGGGTTCTCGCCTGACGCTCTGCGTCAGAGGGTGGACGACGCCGAGGCCAAGCTCGTCGTGACCGCCGACGGCTCCTATAGGCGCGGTCAGCCCACCCGCCTCAAGCCCACGGTGGACCAGGCTCTGGAGCGGGAGGGCCACACCGTGCAGAACGTGGTGGTGGTCAAGCGCAACGGCGAGCCGGTCGAGTTCGTCGAGGGACGAGACGTCTGGTGGGAGGACGTCGTCGGCTCCGCGAGCGAGGAGCACGAGGCGAAGGCGTTCGACGCCGAGAACCCCCTCTTCATCCTCTACACCTCTGGCACCACGGGGAAGCCGAAGGGCATCCTGCACACGACCGGCGGGTACCTGACGCAGGGCGCGCAGACGTTCCGGGCGACCTTCGACCTCAAGCCGGAGACCGATGTCTTCTGGTGCACGGCGGATGTCGGATGGGTGACGGGCCACAGCTACGTGGCCTACGCTCCGCTCGTCAACGGCGCCACCCAGGTCATGTACGAGGGCACGCCCAACACGCCTCACGAGGGCCGCTGGTGGGAGATTGTCGAGAAGTACAAGGTGTCGATCCTCTACACCGCGCCCACGGCCATCCGCACGTTCATGAAGTGGGGCGAGGACATCCCGGCGAAGTATGATCTCAGCTCGCTTCGCCTCCTCGGCTCCGTCGGCGAGTCCATCAACCCGGAGGCCTGGCTCTGGTACCACCGGGTCATCGGGGCTGGGCGCTGCCCCATCGTGGACACGTGGTGGCAGACGGAGACCGGGGCACAGATGCTCACGCCTCTCCCGAGCGTCCACGCCCTCAAGCCGGGCTCTGCCCAGCAGCCGGTCCCGGGCGTGGAGATCGACGTCGTTGACGAGCTCGGGGACCCCCTGCCCAACGGCCAGGCCGGCTTCCTCGTCATCCGCAAGCCGTGGCCGTCCATGCTGCGCGGCATCTGGGGCGACCCGGAGCGTTTCAAGAGCACCTACTGGTCCCGCTTCGAGGGCATGTACTTCGCCGGGGACGGGGCCAAGCGGGACGAAGACGGAGACATCTGGCTTCTGGGTCGCGTGGACGACGTCATGAACGTCTCCGGCCACCGCTTGTCGTCGACTGAGATCGAGTCCGCGCTCGTGGGCCACCCGTACGTGGCCGAGGCGGCCGTCATCGGCGCCTCGGACGAGACCACGGGTGAGGCTGTCGTCGCGTTCGTCATGCTCCAGGAGGCCGGGGAGCAGGCCGTCCGGGACGGCGAGGACGTTCAAGCGACACTGCGGGCCCACGTGGGCAAGGAGATCGGCCCGATCGCCAAGCCGCGCAACGTCCTCGTCACCCCGGAGCTGCCGAAGACCCGCTCCGGCAAGATCATGCGCCGCCTCCTCAAGGACGTGGCGGAGGGCCGCGAGGTCGGGGACACGATGACTCTCGCGGACCCCGGCGTCATGCGGCAGATCGCCGAGGACATGCGGAACTCGTCCACGAAGTAGCACCCACAATCCGGGGGAGCGGCGCCACGCGCTGCTCCCCCGGGCGCTACCCTGGTCCCATGAAGCGCATCGCCGTCCTCAACGGGCCCAACCTGAACCTCCTCGGCACTCGTGAGCCCGAGGTCTACGGTTCGCAGACCCTCGCCGACATTGAGGACCTGTGCCGCGAGGCCGGTGCCAAGGCGGGGGCCGAGATCACGTTCATGCAGTCCAACCACGAGGGCGACCTCGTCGATGCGATCCACGCCGCACGGGGCTTCACGGGGATCGTCATCAACGCCGGCGCCTACACCCACACGTCCGTGGCCCTGCGTGACGCCATCGCGGGCGTCTCGGTGCCCACGGTCGAGGTCCACTTGAGCAACACGCACGCCCGGGAAGAGTTCCGCCACCACTCCTACCTGTCCCCCGTGTGCCGGGCCGTCATTCTCGGCGCTGGCCCCGCGGGCTACGGGTATGCGATCGACCTCCTCGCCGCCCAGGCGGCGGACTAGCCCTGCGTGCAGGTGCCGTTCGCCACAGGCTCGGTGAGGGTGGGGGCTGCGTCAATGACGGGGCCGAGCTCGTCCATCGTCAGGGCGTAGCCGACCTTGGCCTGCGTGGTGGACTTGGCGAAGATCGCCCCGACGATCTCGCCGTCAAGGTTGAGAAGCGGCCCGCCGGAGTTGCCCTGCTCCACGTTGCCCGCCAGCGAGTAGACCTGAAGGCCGTGCGCGGTCGTGGAGCCTCCGCGGTCCACGTCGATCTTCGTCAGCCCCTGGACGGCGCCCGCTCGGACCGTCAGCGGGCCTCCTAGGGGGTAGCCCGCGAACGCCACGGACTCGCCCCGCGTCGCCCCCGTGCTCGTGGGCAGCGGCGCGGCCTGGAGCCCGTTCGTGGCGATGACGGCAAGGTCCTTCGCGGCGCTGTAGTACACCACATGCCCCGAGACGGCCTCTGAGCCGGGAACTTCCACGACGACGTCGGAGACGCCCGCCACAACGTGGGCATTGGTCACCACGCGGTCCTGAGCCACGACGAACCCTGACCCGTACTGGGACTGCGCGCACTGGGACGCCACGCCGCTCACGCGGACCACGGAGGCGCTGGCGGCCTTGACGGCGTCCGTCTGGGCGCTCTCGTCCGCACCCGCCTTGACTCCGCCCGGCAGGATGGCGCCGCTGATCTGCGGCAGGGTCTCGGCGAGGGCGGGCGACCGCAGCTGCGCGAACGCGCTCTGAACGCTGTCCGGCGTGTGGCGCTCGATGGCCTGGAGGACCGGGGACGTGGCGACCGCGCGTGACACGGCGCTGATGCCGAGCGAGTTGGCGCCGAACGACATGAGCGCGATGAGCAGGACCGCGATCCCCAGGTGGAGCGCACCCCCGCCGAGCCCGTCAACGGCCCTCGCCGGGCGCCACGAGATGGCGCTGCGAACGCCCTGGCCGGCACGGCGCCCCAGCCCAGCGAAGAGGCTGAGGAGGAGGACGACGACGGTGGCCACGGCCACAAAGCGGAGGCCCTGGGACGAGATCTTCGAGGCGACCCACGGAGCCGCGCTCATGGCCAGAACCGCGCCAACGACGAACCCGACGAGGGCGCCGCCAGCCGTGAGCAGGCCGCGGCGGAAGCCCGCGAGGACGTAGAGGCCGATGCCGAGGAGGAGGGCCGCGTCAAGGAGGGTGAAGTGGTTCATGCAGTCTGACCTGTGTGCCTTTCCTGGCGCCGGAGAGTCCTGATCGGCACCATGTTCCACTTTGACAGGCCCGCCCTTCGTTTCGCTGTGTGAACACGGGGACGGGGCTGTGGGCGGCGCCTCTTCGCTGTGACAGGTGCAACTGAGGCGCAATATCAGGCAGAATGTGAAGGAAGACCCGCCCGCCGGGGATGGTCTCGCCACGAACCCGCCGGCGGACCCCGCTCCACATCAGCTGTCCTAGGAGAAATCATGGAACTCGAGGTCCTGCGCCGCGCTCCTCTCTTCGCGTCTATCGGCGACGACGCCTTCGCCCTGCTTACGAAGGAGCTCACCGAGGTCAACCTCACGCGCGGCTCCTCGCTGTTCAAGGAGGGGGACCAGGGCGATCAGCTCTACTTCATCCTCTCCGGCAAGATCAAGCTGGGCCGCCGCGCCCCTGACGGCCGGGAGAACCTCCTCGCGATCCTCGGCCCGGGCGAGATCTTCGGCGAGATGGCTCTCTTCGACCCGAGCCCCCGCACCGCAACCGCCACGGCTGTCTCCGAGACGCGCCTCGTTGGGCTCAAGCACGAGAACCTCCGGGACGTCCTCCAGACCCGCCCCGAGGTCTCCACGCAGCTCCTCCAGGCGCTCGCCCGCCGCCTCCGCCGCACCAACGAGTCCCTCGCGGACCTCGTCTTCTCGGATGTGCCGGGCCGTGTGGCCAAGGCCCTCCTTGACCTGGCGGACCGCTTCGGCCGCCCCGCCCAGGACGGCGTCCTCGTGCCCCACGAGCTCACCCAGGAGGAGCTCGCGCAGCTCGTCGGCGCCTCACGCGAGACCGTCAACAAGGCCCTCGCCGAGTTCGTCCAGCGCGGCTGGCTGCGCCTCGAGGCCCGCGCGGTGGTCATCCTTGACCTCAACCGCCTCCGGGGCCGCTCGCGCTGACCCCCGCGGCCCCGTCGTCGCCCTCATGACGCTGGGAGCACGCGACGCGCGCCCGCCGCGCCGCCCCAACCGAAGACAGCTGGCATGACAGAAAGCCCCCGGCAGCAGTGCCGGGGGCTTTCTGTCGGGCCAGGCGGGAGGCTACTCGCCCGCAACCTCCACGATGAGCTCCACCTCGACGGGCGCGTCCAGGGGCAGGACGGCGACGCCGACAGCGCTGCGGGCGTGAACGCCGCGGTCACCGAGGATCTCGGTCAGCAGGTTGCTCGCGCCGTTGATGACGTGGGGCTGGAGGGTGAAGCTCGGGTCGGACGCAACGAAGCCGACGACCTTGACGACGCGCGTGATGCGGTCGAGGTCGCCGATGACGGACTTCACGGCGGCGAGAGCATTGAGGGCGCATGTGGCGGCAAGCCGCGCCGCGTCCTCGACCTCGACGTCGGAGCCGACCTTGCCCGTGGTCTCCAGGGCGCCGTCGACGAACGGCAGCTGGCCCGCCGTGTAGACGTAGGAACCGGTCTGGACGGCCGGGACGTAGCTTGCGACGGGCGCGGCGACGGCGGGCAGAGTCAGCCCGAGTTCTGCGATGCGCTCTTCAACGGTCTGTGTAGTCATGGACTCTCCTGTACTCGCTCTGAGATCCCCCGGCCTTAGGCCTTGGGGCGCTTGAAGTAAGCCACGAGGCCCTTGCCTTCAGGGCCGGGGACAACGGTGACGAGCTCCCAGCCCTCGGAGCCGAAGTTGTCAAGGATCTGCTTGGTCGTGTGGATGAGCAGGGGCGCGGTCAGGTATTCCCAAGTGGTCATATTCTCTAGCCTAGTGCGCGCTTGTAGACTGATGCGCATGGCATCTGGAAACCGGCGGGGCTCAGGCCCACTCTTGAACACCGCGACCACCCTGGGCAAGTTCATGGCTTTCCTGCTCGTGAGCGTGCTCTGCGGCGTGCTCACGGCCGGCCTCCTCGTGCCGCTGGCCGCCGCGACGGGCACGGGTGCCAGCAAGTCGATCGAGTTTTTCGACAACCTGCCGGCCGAGTTCTCCCCGCAGAAGCTGTCCCAGGCGTCCCAGATCCAGGCGAGCGACGGCACGGTCATCGCCGAGATGTACTCGGAGAACCGCGTCCCGGTGAAGCTGGACCAGGTCAGCAAGAACATGACCGGCGCCCTGTTGGCCATCGAGGATGACCGCTTCTACGACCACGGCGGCGTGGACCCCAAGGGCATCGCCGCGGCGCTCTTCTCGAACTCCACCTCCGGCACCTCCCGCGGCGCCTCGACCCTCACGCAGCAGTACGTGACGAACGTTCTCAACGACATCCGCATCTCCAACGGAGAAGCGCCCACGTACAACGGCTCGAAGACCGTCCTCGACAAGCTCCAGGAGATCCGCCTCGCGGTGTCCGTGGAGAAGAAGATGAGCAAGGACGAGATCCTCGAGGGCTACCTCAACGTGGTGCAGTTCAACGGCCGCGCCTACGGCATCGAGGCCGCCAGCCAGTACTTCTTCAACAAGAGCGCAAAGGACCTCTCCCTGACTGAGGGGGCCCTGCTCGCCGGTGTGGTCAACGGCCCGTCCGTGTATGACCCCGTGGCCCACCCGGAGGCTGCGACGAAGCGCCGGAACATCGTTCTCGGCCGCATGCTCACGACCAAGCGCATCACCAAGGCCCAGTACGACGCAGCCGTCAAGGAGCCCCTGAATCTGCGGATCACGCCGCGCTCCCAGGGCTGCTACGGCGCCAAGATGGCCCCCTACTTCTGCCAGTGGGTCACGTACCAGTTCCTCGCGGACCCCGCCTACGGCAAGACCCGCGCCGAGCGCCAGAAGCTGCTCAACCGCGGCGGCCTGGTCATCAAGACCACGCTGGACTCGCGCCTGCAGAAGTCCGCCCAGGAGGCCATCGAGGCCACCGCCAGCACCAAGCAGTCCGACCCGAACGTCGGGCACGCCGCCGTGACCGTCCAGCCCGGGACCGGTCGCGTCCTGGCCATGGCTCAGAACACCACGCTCGGCGCCGGCGCCGAGAACGAGACCGGCGTCTCCTCGCTCAACTTCAACGTGGACAAGTACATCGGCGGAGACCCGGGCAACCCGGGCGGCGGCGCCGGCGGCTTCCAGCCCGGCTCGACGTACAAGCCGTTCACCTTCTCGCAGTGGCTTGCCGAGGGGCACTCCATGAACGAGGTTGTCGACGCCTCCCGCAAGACCTACGAGGTCGGGGATCAGACGTTCAAGGGCTCCTGCTTCGCAGGCGGTGCCTACACGATCCTCGACCAGTGGTCGCCGCAGAACTACGGCAACCAGAACTACGGCAACTACTCGGCCCTCTACGGACTGGCCCTCTCTCTCAACACCGTCACGTTCGCCACGGCCGCCAAGCTGGACATCTGCAAGATCCAAGAGCTCGCCATGAAGATGGGCGTGCACCCGGGTGACAGCCAGTCCCTCAACAAGGACGACCTCACCCACTCCCCGCCCTCGGCCCTCCTCGGCACGGCGAACATCGCGCCGATCACCATGGCCAACGCGTTCGCGACGTGGAACAACGACGGCAAGCTCTGCAAGAACCTCGTCTTCGACTCCATCACGGGCCCGGACGGCACGAAGTACCCGGTCCCCTCGCAGCACTGCGAGCAGGCCATCCCCACGGACGTCGCCCACGGCACCCTGTACGCCCAGCAGCAGGTCATGAAGAACGGCTCCGGCCGCGGCCGCCAGCTGGACTACCCCTCCGCCGCCAAGACGGGAACCAACGACTTCCGTTCCCAGACCTGGTTCATCGGCTCCACCCAGGGCCTGACCACGGCCGTGTGGCTCGGCAACTTCAACGAGGCCTCGACCTCCCTTGCCGACCTCATCATCAACGGCAAGAAGGACCCGGAGCTGGACGGCTCCGGCCTCGCTGGCACCACCTGGCAGACCTACATGAAGCAGGCCGCCCCGCACTACCCGCACGGTGACTTCCCGTCCCCGCCGGAGAACATGGTCAACGACCCGCGGTGGCCCTCGCTCGGCAAGGACCGCATCCAGTGACGTCCTTCCCCCGGTCGGCCCCCTCGCGTCTCACGGCGGGGGCCGCCCTCGTCGGGGCAGCCGGCGTCGCCCTCTTGGCCGCAGCGGTTGCCGAGACCCGGAAGTTCGAGGTGCGCACCGAGGTGCTGCCGCTGCTGCCGCCCGGCGCGGAGCGGATCCGGATCCTTCAGCTGTCCGACATCCACTTTGTCCCCGGCCAGGACGGGAAGGCCGCCTGGCTTGAGGCCCTCGGCGAGCACCGGCCGGACCTCATCCTCAACACGGGGGACAACCTCTCCCACCCCGGCGCGGTTCCGCCCCTGCTGCGCACGTTGGGCGAGCTGCCCCGCACGGGCGGGTTCTACGTGCCCGGCTCCAACGACTACTACGAGCCCAAGCCGAAGAACCCCGCCGCATACCTGGTGGGACCGTCCAAGAACGCGCCCGCGCGGCCCGAGCTGCCGTGGCGGGAGCTCTTCGCCGGCTTCGAGTCCTTCGGCTGGCAGCCGCTGACCAATGCGCGCGCGTGCGTCGAGGTCAAGGGGACGCGCCTCGAGTTCTCCGGCGTGGATGACCCGCATCTGGACCGGCATGAGGTGCAGGGGTTCGGGGACGACGACGCGGCCGTCCGCATCGGCGTCACTCACGCTCCGTATGTCGCCGTCCTCAATGAGATGACGGAGGCGGGGGCGGACCTCCTTGTCGCGGGCCACACGCACGGGGGCCAGGTGTGTCTGCCGGGTGGCCGGGCGCTCGTGTCCAACTGCGACCTGCCGCCCGCCCAGGCGCGTGGACTCAGCACGTGGACGGCGGGTGGCCGCTCGGTGCCGCTGACCGTCTCGGCGGGGCTGGGCCAGTCGAGGTACGCGCCTGTTCGGGTGTTCTGCCGCCCTGAGGCCGTGATTCTCGACCTTGTGGCCCGCGCCTAGGGCCTCGCCCGCCGCGCGCGCACCGGGCTGTCCGTTTGCCCCCTCGTTTGGCATTGGCCCCGCTGCCCCACCCGTTTGCCCCCCTCGTTTGGCATTGACCCCGCTGCCCCACCCGTTTGCCCCCTCGTTTGGCATTGGCCCCCTGCAATGCGCGGGGCGAACGCCAGCACCGGGGGCGAACGCCAATCGGCGACACAGCGGGCGGCGGCGCACACAGCCCACGCCAAGGCCGCCCCGCCACGCCCCATTGACACATGTCGATCACCTCTCGTGCTGCACCCCTCAACCGGCGTAGAGTGATCTGAGTAACGTGCATGGCACCCCCTGCTGACCCCATGGACCCCACATGCCCGGGTGCTGGGGGCGGTGAGCCATGCCAACTGAGGCGGACGCGGCGAAACGAGGACACGGTGGCAAGCACGGCGGCAGGGCAACGAGATCTCGGCCAGCCAGAGCCGCAGCCCCTCCCCCATACCCGCCCGCCCGCTCAACCCGCTCAGCCAGTTCAACCCGCTCACCCCGGTCAGCCCGGGGCCCAGCTCCACGCCCAGACGCCGCCCCAGGCCCACCCGCGCACTCGGCGCGAGCCTCACTCTGCGCAGGCCCCGTCCCCGCTGGAGGCGCGCGCGGCGGCCCTGCCCGTCCCGGAGCCCGGCCACCCCATCCGCTACGCGTGGCAGGCGTATGCCCGGCCTGTGTGGCCGCGCTTGGCGTTCGGCGCACTGACGGCTGCGCTCGGCGGCATCGCGGGCCTGATCCTGCCGCAGCTGCTGCGCGTCCTCGTCGATGACCTCGCGGCACACCCCACCAAGGCCACCCTCATGGCCGGCATCGGGGTCATGGCGATCTTCGGCGTCCTCGAGGCCGCGATGTACGCCGCCCGCCGGCAGTTCACGGTCAAACCGGCTGTGGCGATTGAACGGCAGATGCGCGAGGACCTCTTCGTCCGCCTTCAGCGCCTCCCTGCGGGCTTCCACGACGCCTGGTCCAGCGGCCAGCTTCTCTCCCGCTCGATGTCCGACTTGGGCCTGGTCCGCCGGTATCTCGCGTTCGGCAGCGTCATGACGGTCTCGAGCGCTGTGGTCATCGCGGTGGGCCTCGTCATGATGTACATCCTCGACTGGCGGTTCTTCCTCCTGTACGCGGTGATCGTGGCCCCGATGTTCATCGCCGGCACGGTCTTCCGGACCCGCTTCCACCAGGCTTCCCGCAGGGTGATGGACCTCCAGGGCGAGCTCGCCACCACGGTGGAGGAGTCGGTCCAGGGCATCCGAATCCTCAAGGCGTTCGGCCGGGCGGACTTCAGCGCCCGCCAGCTCGTGGCCCGCCTGAGCGGCCTGAAGCAGGCGGAGCTCGGGAAGGCGTCGACGCTGGGCTGGTTTATCGGCGTCGTCACGGCCCTGCCTGGTCTGACGATGGCCGCGGCGCTGCTCATCGGCGTCCGCCTCGTCGTCGAGGGCCAGATGAGCCCCGGCACTCTGGTGGCGTTCTTCGCGACTGCGGGCCTGCTGAGCAACCCGCTCGCGGAGCTGGGCCAGTTCATCGGAATGTACGTGGCCACGAAGGCCGCGCTGGAGCGCCACGTGGAGATCATGCGGGAGCCGACGTCCATCGCGTCTCCCTCCCAGCCCGAGTCCCCCGCGCGGTCGGGCCGGCTCGAGCTCCGGGGCGTCGGGTTCCGGTACCCGGATGCGGCTCCGGACGCCGCCCCGATCCTCCACGACGTCAACCTCCGCCTGACGCCCGGCGAGACGATGGCTCTCGTCGGAGAGACGGGCTCCGGCAAGTCCACCCTCCTTCAGCTCATTCCTCGCATCTACGAGGCCACGGAGGGCACGGTCCTCGTGGACGGGGCGGACGTGCGCTCCCTCGCGCTGGCGGATCTCCGCACGCGCATCGCGGTGGCGTTCGAGGACGCCACGCTCTTCTCCGATTCGGTGCGGCGGAACGTCCTCTTGGGCGTTCCGGCGGCCGCGGACGACGACGAGCGGGAGGCCGCCCTCGCTGAGGCCCTTCGCGTGGCTCAGGCCGGGTTCGTGGCCAGCCTGCCGGAGGGCGCGGACACGCAGATCGGCGAGGAGGGGCTGAGCCTCTCCGGCGGTCAGCGTCAGCGCTTGGCCCTGGCCCGCGCGGTGGCGGCCCGTCCGGACATCATGCTGCTGGACGATCCCCTGTCCGCCCTGGACGTCTCCACGGAGGAGCGGGTCATCGCGGAGCTGGGCGACGCCCTGGCCGAGACCACGACGCTCATCGTGGCCCACCGCCCGTCCACGGTGGCCCTTGCGGACCGCGTGGCGCTGCTTGAGGGCGGCACGATCACGGCGGTGGGCCCGCACCAGCAGCTCCTCGAGGAGAACGCGCACTACCGCCACGTCATCTCGAGTCTCCACGAGGACGAGACCGTCGAGGAGCTCTTCGCCCCCGAGGACGAGCCAGTCCCTGCTGCTCCCGCCTCCGCCGACGAGACCCCGAAGGGAGGCGCCGCATGAGCGCCACCGAAGAGAACGACGACCTCACCGGCGCGGAGCTCAAGCAGGCGCGCTCCCGGGCCTACCGCCTCATGGGGCGCACGCTCAAGCCGCGCTGGCCCCTCGTCGTCGCGACCGCCGCGACGTCCATCCTGGCGTCCCTTCTCGAGGCCCTGACGCCGCTGTTCCTGGCCAAGGGGATCGACGTCGGCCTGCCGGCGCTTCGGGACGGCGACCCGGGTCCCCTGTGGCTCATCGTGGGCCTGTTCGCGGCGGCGAGCCTGGTCATGGGGTTCATGTTCTGGCTCTCGACCTGGCTCACGGCGTCTCTGTCTCAGTCGTCCCTCATGGAGATCCGGGAGAACCTGTTCCGGAAGGTGCAGCGCCTCCCGGTCTCGTTTCATGAGAAGTACACGTCTGGGCGCGCAATCTCCCGGCAGACCTCGGACATGGACGCCCTCCAGGAGTTCCTCGACGGCGGCGTGTCCGAGGTCCTGACCACGCTGCTCTATCTCGTGTTCTCGCTGGGCCTGATCCTTGCTCTGGACCCGCAGTCGGGGATTGTCATCGCGGTGTTCCTCGTCGTCGTCATCTGGCTCATGCGGTGGTTCATGAAGCGGGCGGAGAAGGCGTTCCGCGAGTCCCGCACGCACTCGGCCCGGCTGATTGTCACGTTTGTGGAGACGTTCACGGGCATCCGCGCCGTCCAGTCCTTCCGCAAGGAGGCCTCGAACGAGGGGGCGTACTCCTCGGTGGCGGCGGACTACCAGCGGGCGACGATGAACACGATCGGCCTGTTCGGCATCCTCCAGCCGCTCATGGTGGGCCTGGGGAATCTCTGCATGGTGGCGGTCCTCGCGTGGGGCGGCTGGCGCGCGATCGACGGCACCCTGAGCCTCGGCGCCCTCGTCGCGGTCACGCTCGCCACGAAGCGTCTCTTCGGGCCCATGCAGTCGCTCCTCATGTACATCTCCTCGCTTCAGTCCGCGCAGTCGGCGCTGGAGAAGGTCTCGGGGCTCTTGGAGGAGCCGGAGACTCTCACCGAGCCTGAGCGTCCCGCGGCTCTCGGGTCGCCTCACGGTGAGATTGTGTTCGACGACGTCGCCTTCGGCTACTCGCCCCAGTCCACCCTCGTGGAGCACCTCTCTCTGAGGATCCCCGCGGGGCAGACCGTGGCTGTGGTCGGGCAGACGGGCGCAGGCAAGTCCACCCTCGCGAAGCTCATCAGTCGGTTCTACGACGTGACGCAGGGGTCCATCCGCCTGGACGGGACGGACGTGCGCGAGATCGCGGACGCGGACCTGCGGCGGCGCGTGGTCATGGTGACACAGGAGGCGTACTTGTTCTCGGGGACGGTTGCCGAGAACATCGCCATCGGCAAGCCGGATGCGACTCGGGAAGAGGTGGAGGCGGCCGCAGCGGCGGTGGGCGCGGATGCGTTCATTCGCGCGCTGCCGGACGGGTATGACACGGACGTGACGAAGCGGGGCGGCCGCGTTTCGGCGGGCCAGCGTCAGCTGATCTCGTTTGCGCGGGCGTTCCTCGCGGACCCGGCGGTGCTCATCCTGGATGAGGCCACGAGTTCCCTTGATCTGCCGAGCGAGCGGCTCGTGCAGCAGGGTCTGGAGCGGCTCCTGGGTGAGCGGACGGCGCTGATCATCGCGCACCGCCTCTCGACGGTGGCGATCGCGGACCGGGTTCTCGTGGTGCGTGGGGGCCGGGTCGCGGAGGACGGCACGCCGGAGGAGCTCATCGCGCAGGGCGGCGAGTTCGCCGGGCTGGACGCCGCATGGCAGCGGTCCCTCGCGTGATTTGTCATTGACGCCCCTCGCCCCGTAAACTAGACAAGTTGGTTTCGCAGAGCTTGACTCGTGGAACCAACGGACCGGGGTGTGGCGCAGCTTGGTAGCGCGCTTCGTTCGGGACGAAGAGGCCGCAGGTTCAAATCCTGTCACCCCGACCAGTCCACAAAGGGCCCGCTTCATCACCATGATGAAGCGGGCCCTTTGTCGTGAACCGCCCCGGCCTCGGTGGAGGCCCGGAGCGGCACGGGGCAAGAGCAGCGCGGGGCCGGGCCCGGACGCCAGTCAGGCTCCCGGCTGGAGAGACGATCCTGACGACGCACACACGATGGCCGCGACCCCGGTAGCCCTGGTGGGCGCCTACTTTGACTTGATCATGTAGACGCCCATGATGGTGCCCTGCCACCACGTGCCGCGGCCGTCCATGGTGCCGACCATCTGGAGGGTGTCGCCGCCGCCGAGCACGGTCATCGTGGAGCGCGGCAGCCACTCCTCCTGTACCGTGCGTCCCGTGTCGATGTCGATGGCGACGGCACGGATGCGGTTGATCCGGAAGCTCGGCGAGCGGTCACACGTGTAGATGAGCCGGTCTGTCGTGGAGTACCGCGGCACGGCACACGAGTAGACGTCATTGCGGGTCCACCGATTGACCAGGCCCGTGGGCGTGATGTCCCAGCGCTCCATGCCGGCGGTGAATTCCGCGTTCTCGGGGTCGGACTTTCCGGCCCCGTCAGGGTACCGAGGGTACGGGTAGCCGTAGGTGTTGGCCCCGATGACGGTGTTGCCGATCCCGATCATCGAGTTCTCCGTCCCGGAGTTGCGCACCGCGAACATCGGCGCCACGCCCACCTGGGCCCCGTCCTTGGTCCTGTACACCATGACGTGTTCGCGCTCGAAGTGGTTGTCCGTGAGCATGAGGTAGTCATGCCCCGTGGGGCCGAAGAAGGTCGGCGTGGCCCCGGAGCCCCAGGCGAGCTTGCCGGGCTTGCGCGCGCGGTCCCGCTCGTAGACGTGCATCCACACCACCTCCGGCGTCCCATCCGCCGCCGCTCGGACGAGGTACACGGCGTGGGTCGTGACGATGCTGACGCCGTCAGGGCAGGCAGAGATGGAGTTGGTGACCCGCTCCACCTCGGTGTCCTTGAAGCACGTGGGCCGGTGCGCCTTGAGGTCAATCCCCCGCACGACGCCGCTCGACGGGTCCACGTAGGCCGCCCGCCCGGCCTGCGTGGCAAACCAGACACGCCCTTGCCAGTCCGGCACCAGGCTGACGGCCTGGTCTCCGCGAACCGCCCCAATGTACGATCCGAGGCTGATCCGGGAGTCCACCCTGAGGGACTTCCCGCCGCGGCCGTGGGCGATCCGCAGGAGGTTGTGGGCTCCGTCGATGAGGACCATGCGGTCCTGGTCGTCCAGGTAGGCGTACACGCCGCCCAGCAGGGCGCCTTTGGCGATGTTCATCTCGGAGAGGACCTGCCCTGTGTCCGGGTGAAGGATGGACACAACCGGTGAGAGTGCCTCGAGCTTGTTGTTGAGCACCTTCGTGGTCAGGACCTGGATGTAGCCGTCCTTGCCCGCGAGCACGGTGGGGCAGGCACCGCCCAGGTGAACGAACTTCACGGACCAGCGCCCCCGGCCCGGGCCACGGAACGGGGTGCAGTCCGACGACTGGGCGTCCCCGTGCATCGTGGCAATGCCATTCGTGCCGAGGAAGCGGTTGGCAACAGCGTTGTACTTCAGCGATGACATGGCGGGCTCCTGTCAGACGTGGTGGTGGACGTCGCCCCAGGGGGACGTGAGGGTGATCTCGTAGTCGGGGACCTGGGCGGGGTCCGCGGCCTCGAACTGAATGGAGAAGCAGGGGGCCTCCTGCGGGCGCGCGATGCGACGGAGAATGGTGAGCTCCCACGTCCAGGCCCGGCGCCCGTCAACCTCGGAAGGCTGGCCGTAGTACGCGGTGCGGAAGTGCGAGAGGGGCTCGCCTGCACGTGTGATGGAGTACCCCCGGCCGCGCTCCGAGGCGAACAGCTGGGGCGGCTGCCAGCCCTGGGTCTCGTCGAACCGCGTGCCCTTCGGGTTGTACTTCACCCTCCCTGAGCGTTCGACGACGGTGACCCGGATGACGTTTCCGCCGCCGGCGGCGCCGAAGCTCGGCGGGAACTCGGCCGCTGCGCCATCCCGAGGGTCCAGGAATTCCCCTTGGGGGCTGTTGCGGCTGACGTGCCAGTGCTCGTGGGGCGCCCTCCGCGTGGGGAAGACGGTGTAGACCTGGATGTCGGAGGGCGAGTCCCCGTTGATGTTGCGGGTCGCGGCCCCACGGAGCGGGCCGGCCACGAGGCGACGTTCGAACGTTGCGGCCGGCGGAGTCTTCTCGGGCACGACGCCACCGCACCCGGGGTTGGCCTTGAGCCAGGCCGCGTCCGCGCGGAGGTACTCCTCGTAGCGGCGGAGGCGCTCGGCATAGCTGCCTCCGTTGCGCTGTCCCTGATCCCAGGCGTGGGCGGCGGCGCGGAAGCCTTCACACTCGCCGCTGACGTTGGCGTGGTGGCAGGTCGCAGGCTTGATGGGCCGCGTGTCCGGGGCGTCGGCCGCCGTGGGCTTCTCCACTGCCTCGGGGCGCGGCCCCGTGATCTCGTCCTTGGAGCAGACGCGCTGGGATGCGGCCGATGCCGGGACGGCCGATGCGGCGGCCACAACGGGGACGGCCCACGCGCCCGCCGCGACAATGCGGCGCCGGCTGGGCCCGTCCGCAGGCGCCACGGCGCCCTGGTGTGAGTCTGAGGGGGTTGATAGATGCTGGTCGCTGGTTGAGCCCACAGTTGTCCTCCGCTCTGGGCCCCACGCGCGTCCAGATCCACCGCCCTGGCCCGTGGGACGAAGACCGGCACAGCCGGGGATCATGCGCGTTATTGATAACACTAATTCTACCTCAGCACTCCGGCCCGATCCACCCCTCCCCCAGCGCGCACCCACTCGGGGCGGAGGGCATGCAGGCGGTGGAACAACACACATCTCCGCCAAGTTTGAGAGACTGGGACACAGCACACACTCGACATGCCGCTGGAGGCGCTGACGCGGGATCCCTCGCCCGGAGGCGCCGCGAAAGGACCAACGATGCCCTCTGCTGACCAGCCCAACGGAGCGGGCGCGCCCCGCCGGGACGAGGAGTTCCACAACGAGCACCTCCCCGGCTTCGACCCGTACGGCTATCTGAAGAAGGACGGCGCCGGAGACGCCCAGTCCTCGAGCGCACAGGGCAGCCACGCCTACGGCACTGATGCCTCTGCACAGCCGGGCACGCAGTACGGCGGCGCCTCGGGGCATCAGCACCAGGGCCCCGCTGCGCAGGCTAGCTACGGCCCGGCCGGCCTCCCCTCGCAGCCCCAGGGCTCCGCTCCCCAGGACGCTGCTCCCCAGCCGATGCAGCGCCCCCACGCCGCGTACCGGCCGGGCTGGATGCGCCCCTCGGTCTCGTTCGGCGAGGCCATCCGCCTCTGGTGGAAGAACCTTCTCGTCTTCAACGGCCGCGCCACCCGCTCCGAGTACTGGTGGGTCATGCTGGCAACGGTGATCCTGAACTTCGTCGTCAGCATGCTGACCTCCCTCGTGGACCTCGCCGTCAATGGCGGCGCCGCCCCGGCGCAGGCCAACAGCATCCAGACGAGCGCCGCCTCCGGGCTCGGCCAGCTGCTGACGTTCCTCGTCGGCCTGTCCCTGATTCCGCTGGCCGTTCGGCGCTTCCATGACATCAACCGCTCCGGCTGGTGGTACCTGGCCTTCTACGTGCTTCAGATGGTCCTGAGCCTCGCCGTGGTCATCCCGATCGTTCTCCTGATCCTCCGCGCCGGGGACATCGAGACGATGAGCGACTCCGAGATCGTCACGAGTCTCGGGGCGAGCATCGGGATCATCATGATCCTCGCGATGCTCCTTTTTGCGGTCTACATCGTCCAGCTCGTGTGGACCATCCTTCCCTCCAAGCCGCAGGGCGCCCGATTCGACGACCCCTCGAAAAGGCTCCCTGCGGCCTACACCGGCAATTGGGTGCCGGGAAACCCTGAGTACGACGCCGCCCAGCGCCAGTACTCGGTCAACCCCAACCCGACGGATCCCCACACCCCGTAGGCCGCACCCCGCACGAAGGCCCCTCGCATCCACCCGGATGCGAGGGGCCTTCGGCGTTGTCCCGCTGGGTCAGCCCGTCAGCGAATCCGCCCCACTGCCTCGGGGGCGGCGGTCACGACGGCGCCGCCGTCTGCGGTCTGCGCCAGGGAGCTCGCCACGAAAGCCACGTCACCTGCCTGCGGGCGTGAGCCCAGGGCCCACTCGAGCTCAATCCTCGCGCTGCCTCCTGCGGCAACGGCGGCGGACAGCGTCACTGTGCTCCGCCTGCCCGCGCGCGCCACCGCCAGCGCCTCGCCGCCGACGACGGCCTTGCGGACCACGAGACCCCCTTCGGAGTCGACCAGGCCCGTGTCGTCGAGGGCACGGTGCCCCACGGTGATCTCCGTGCCGGCCGGGATCGCCCTGCCTGCGGCCGTGACCAGGAGCGCCGACGGGGCCAGGATCGTCCGCCCGCCGCCGGCCTCTGCCTCCACGAGACCCTCGAACGAGAGCCTGAACGGGGCCGCGCCCTCGTCGCCGAGCAGGGCCCGGAGCGGCGAGACAGCACCCCCTGGGGCCTGGGCCGCCGACCCGGCGGTGGGCGCCCCAGCGCCAGCCGCCGTCGTCGTCCCCGAGGCCCCCGTGGAGCCCTGGGCGCCGAGGCCGGCCTGGCCGAGGCCTGCCTGGCCGAGGCCGGCCTGGCCGAGGCCCGCCCCTGCGGAGTCCCCGCCGAGCACCTCAGCCGTGGCGCTGGAGGCCCAGAGGACCGCCGGGATGGCCAGCGCGGCGCCGGTGAGGACTGTGCGTCGTGTGATCGTCATGTCAAGAGTTCCTTTCTGTCCCGTTGGGCTCGGCGCTACGCGCGCTCAATCCGGTAGACGCCGCAGATGCTGCCCTGCCACCAGACGCCGCGGGAGTCGATCGTGCCGACCATCTGCAGCGTGTCCCCGCCGCCGAGGAGGATGCTCACGTGGTCCCCGAGCTTCTGGGAGTGAAGGGTGCGCCCCGTGGCCATGTCGATGGCCACGGCGCTGATGTACGCCCCGTTGGCCACGCCAGCCGGGCCCGGCTTGCGCTCGCAGGTGTAGATGATGCCGTCAGCCGCCGAGTACCGGGGCACGGCCGAGGAGTAGACGTCGGTGCGCTTCCAGACGTTCCGCAGGCCCTTCGGGGTGACATCCCACCGCTCGAGGCCGGGGCTGAAGCGGGCGCGGGCGGGCTTGGAGGGCCCGGCGCCCTCGGGAAGGGCCGGGTACGGGTAGCCGTAGGTGTTGGCGCCGATCACCGTGTTGCCGATGCCGATCATCGAGTTCTCCGTGCCCGATGCCCCGCGCGCGAAGAGGCCGGCGCGGCCCACCTCGCTGCCGTCCGCCGTCCGGTAGACGATGACGTTCTCCTGGGAGTCCGCGTTGTCCGTGAGCATGACATAGTCCGAGCCGTTGGGCCCGAAGAACGTGGGCGAGGCGCCCGATCCCCACGAGAGCTTGCCGGGCTTGCGCGCCGAGCCGCGGTCATAGGCCTGCCGCCACGCCACGGTGGGCATGCCGTCGGCACCGAGCGTCAGCTGGTAGATGGCGTGCGAGGTGACGACGCTGACGCCGGACGGGCAGGCGGCAATGGAGTTGTCCACGCGCTCGAGCCCGCCGCCGAGGATGATCCGGCGCATCGAGCGCCCGTCCTTCTCGACGACGACGACGCGCCCTTGGCGGGTGGCCAGCCACACGTTGCCAGCCCAGTCCGGGACGAGCCCCACGACCCCGTCCCCACGGTCGATGACCGAGGAGACGTCCACGCGCTGCTGGACGAAAATGCTCCGCCCGTTGCGCGTGTGGGCGAGCCGGACGAGGGTGTTCGAGCCGTCGACGAGAACCATCCGGTCCTCGTTGTCGAGGTACGCGTACACGCCGCCCAGCAGGGCGCCCTTGGGCAGGTTGAGGGATGAGAGCTCCCGGCCCCGCGCGTCGAGGATGGAGAGCTTGGGGGTCAGGAACTTGCCGTCGGCGAAGACCTGCGTGCAGAGCACCTGGATGAACCCGTCCGAGCCGGCGAGGATCGTGGGGCAGGCTCCCCCGAGCTTGGTCTTGGTGACCTTCCACCGCTTGGCCCCCGGCCCCGCGAGCGGGGTGGCGTCCGAGCCCTGGGCGTCTCCGTGCATGGTGGCCACGCCGGAGCCCCCAAGGTGGGGGTTGGCGGTGGCGTTGTAGCGAATCTGAGACATCACACCTCCTTGCATAACACTTGTGATGCACTCTCAGAATACGCAGATGTTCTACCTTTTGCCGCACAACAGAGTCATGTGACGCGCGGATGTCACACAACGGCCCGCGCCACACCCGGGCCCCTCACGGAGAACGCGCCCCGTCGCCCGCTCGGGGCGCGCGAGGCGCGTTCTCTGTGGCGGCCAGGCCGCCATGTAAACCTTGAATCTATGCGGCAGAGGCACCCGGGGTGAAGGTGCGGCCGGTGAGACGCTCGTAGGCCTCGATGTAGCGCGCCCGCGTCTTCTCCACGACATCCTCGGGCAGCCGCGGCGGCTCCTCACCCGAGTTTTTGTCCCACCCGGAGGCCGGGCTCGTCAGCCAGTCGCGGACGAACTGCTTGTCGAAGCTCGGCTGCGCGCGGCCCGGCTCGTACGCCTCGGCGTCCCAGAAGCGCGAGGAGTCGGGGGTGAGGACCTCGTCGCCGAGAATGATCTCCCCTGAGCCGTCCGGGGCGACGCCGAACTCCACCTTGGTGTCGGCAAGAATGATGCCCCGCTCTCGCGCGACGGCCTCCGCCCGCTCGTAGACGGACAGGGTCAGCTCGCGCAGCTGCTCGGCGCGCTCCTGGCCCACGCGAGCCACGGTCTCCTCGAACGTGATGTTCTCGTCGTGGTCCCCCACGGCGGCCTTGGCGCTCGGCGTGTAGATCGCCGGCTGGAGCCGGGACCCGTCCACGAGGCCCTCCGGCAGCGGAAGCCCCGTCACCGTGCCGGACTCGCGGTACTCCGCCAGGCCCGAGCCCGTGAGGTAGCCGCGTGCGATGCACTCGATCGGCAGCATGTCCAGGCGGCGGCACACCATGGCCCGGCCCGCCACGGCGTCAGGCACGTCCGTGGAGATGACGTGGTTGGCCACGGGGCGATCCCCCTCAGCGAGCTGCTCGAACCACCACAGGCTCAGGGCCGTCAGGACGGCGCCCTTGTCCGGGATCTCGCTGACGAGGACGTGGTCAAACGCCGAGATGCGGTCCGAGGCCACGACGAGCACCCGGTCCGTCACCTCCGCATCCTCCGGGACGTAGAGGTCCCGGACCTTGCCCGAATACGCGTGGCGCCAGCCCGGCAGCTCCTGCGCCTCAACTGTCAGTCCTGCTCCGAACTCGCTCACAGCCCTGCCTCCTTCGCCTGGTTGTCGTCGTGGCCGGCGGGGATCTGCGCCCCGCGGCCTGCGTCGTCGCCCGCTTCCGCGCGCCGGCCCACAGGCCCGGTGACGCGAATGGTGCCGGCGAGCGCCGCGCCCGCAATGTCCGCGCGGTTCTGCGCGCCCTCCCAGCGGATGGCCTTCACTCCGGCGTACGCGCGGTCCCGCGCCTCCTGGAGGGTGTCCCCCCGGCCGACGACGGCGAGCACGCGCCCGCCCGCCGCCACGACGTCCTGGCCCGCGAGCGCCGTGCCGGCGTGGAGGACGCTGACGCCCTCAAGCGCCTCGGCGTCCTCGATCCCCGTGATGACGTCGCCCTTGCGCGGGGTGTCGGGGTAGTTCTCGGCGGCCATGACCACGTCCACGGCGTAGCCGGGCGCCCACTCGAGGCGCTCGGACTCGGCGAGATCGCCCGCCGCGGCCCGGGAGAGGAGCTGGCCCAGCGGCGTCTCGAGGCGCGCCAGGACGGCCTGCGTCTCCGGGTCGCCGAAGCGCACGTTGAACTCGATGACGCGCAGGCCGCGCGAGGTGAGCGCGAGGCCGCAGAACAGGGTGCCGATGAACGGGGTGCCGCGCTCTCGCATCACCCGGAGGGTGGGGGCGACAACCCGGTCCATGATCTCCTCGACGAGGCCCTCCGGGGCCCATGGCAGCGGGGTGTATGCGCCCATGCCGCCAGTGTTGGGGCCGGCGTCCCCGTCGAAGATGCGCTTGAAGTCCTGTGCGGGCTCGAGGGCCACGGCCCGCTCGCCGTCGCAGACCGCGAAGAGGGAGACCTCGGGGCCGTCGAGGAACTCCTCAATGAGGACGCGCCCGCCGGCTGCGATGCACGCCTCCGCGTGGGCCTGGGCCTCCTCGATGCTGTCCGTGACGACGACGCCCTTGCCCGCCGCGAGGCCGTCGTCCTTGACCACGTGCGGCGCCCCGAACGCCTCGAGGGCCTCGCGGGCCTCCTCCGGGGTGGACGCGATCTTCGCCATGGCCGTGGGCACCTCGCCCGCGGCCATGATCTGCTTCGCGAACGCCTTCGAGGCCTCAAGCTCCGCGGCCTCGCGGCCCGGGCCGTAGACCAGGACTCCCGCGTCCCGCAGCGCATCCGCCACGCCAGCGGCGAGCGGGGCCTCGGGGCCGACGACGACAAGGTCCGCGCCGAGCTCCGCCGCGAGGGCCGTCACGGCCGCGGGGTCCTCCGCCTTGACGGGGTGACACGGGACATCCCGCGCAATCCCGGCATTGCCGGGGGCCGCGTGGACCTCCGTGACGAGAGGATCCCGCAGAAGCGCACGGACAAGGGCATGCTCACGGCCGCCTGGGCCAATCACCAAGATCTTCACGTGTTCAGCCTAGTTGGGATCGGGGCAGGGGCCACCCTGCGGACCGTTACGGGGACTCGGCCAGGGTCCGCAGATCACACGTCGGGCACGCGGCGGCATCCCGGAAGGCGTCAAAGCTCCTGCTCTGAGCGCGCCGCTGGTCAATCAACCCCTCGGTGCGGACCTTCTCCATGATCCCGGGGAGATCTGACTCCCGATATTTCGGGGTCCCGCGACCCGGCGAATTGCTGTCAAGATCCCGTGTCAGGGTTTCCTTAGCGTTGGCGATCATCCCGGTGGAGCGGCTGCGATAGGAGTTCGAGAGCTTCCACGAGGGCCGGTAGGCCGTCACAGCCTCTGGCCAGAGGAACACCCAGGATTCCATTTCCCAGGCGGGGGTAACGGCGTGGATATGGTGGCTCTTCGCGAGGGAGCTCTCCTCGATGGTCTTGGCAACCCTTTCGTGGGCAGGTTCCACCTCGTCGCAGTCCTCGTGGAGGAAGGTCGCCCTCACAGGCCGCCTTGCGTTCTCTGCACGGATGAGGGCCGCGATCTTTCCGGCACGAGAGGGGAAATTCGCAGGGCTGGAGTTCTTGACGAGCACGACCGGAACTTGACGGGCCTCGACTCTCTTTTCGAGCCCCGGGTGCATGGCGCCCAGGAGGGACCGAATAACACGCGCGTCGTTGACGTCCTCCCCGAGAGCGAGAATCCGCTCTGGCCCAGAGGCCCCGTGACCCCGGTTCTTGCGGCTCATCGCGGCACGCCCCCAAGCGAGCCCGAGAACCACAGCTCTCCGAGCCCCAGCTCGCCATCGGTCGCCTCGATCATGTCCACAAGGGCGCCGGTCTCGATGGCAGGCATCCGCGTCCACCCCTCGGGGTCTCGCTCGACGACGATGAGCTCCTCGGGCGTCAGGCGGTTGACGAGGGCGGGCGAATGGGTCACAACGAACAGCTGCGTCCGCTGTGACGCGAGACGGAGCAGCTCCACAAGGCGGTCGAAGACGTACGGGTGAAGGCCGTGGTCGATCTCCTCGATGCACGTGATGAGCGGCGGGTCCTGGTCGTAGAGCAGCGCCAGCAGCGCGAGGATGCGAACCGTGCCAAAGGAGGCGTCGGCCAGCTGCGTCGGCGTTGCCAGGCCCCGCTCTTCAAGCTCAATGACGGCAGACAAACCCGCGCCACCGCGCTCCGCAACCCTGATGTCGTCCAGCCCGGGGATCATCTCGCGAGCATCAGCAATGAAGTCTCCAGCGAGATCCTCATCCGCCAAGATGTGCATGACAACGGCCGCCAGGTTGGACGCGTCCGCCTTGAGGGACACGTGCCCCGTCTCCCCCGCGGAGATCGAGGATGACTGAACCGCTGCCCTGACGTCGATGTTGAACACCCTGAATGTGGAGAACGCCTCCGCCAGCTTGATGACCTCCGCACCGCCCTCGTCGTCGGGCAGATTCTGAAGAGTTGACAGGGCCAGAGAGTCCTCCCGGAGCGCGAAGTCCATGGGCGGCTGAAAGGACGGGCCCTGGACGTCGCCAGCGCCGTCGATGAACTGCCCTCGGGTCCCCTCGACAGTGATTCGTCGGCCCCGGCCTTTCGTCCGTTTGAAAACGAGGGACTCGGTGCGCATGAGTCCTCCCCCGGCCGAAGAGTCGAGGGCGTCGAACGTCAGCACGTACTCGTCCGGCGCATTCTCGCTCGCGTGAGCTGTCACGTTGGCGGTGACCCCGATCTTCACCGGCCCCTCAGCCTCACCTCGGAAGCGAACACGCTCAATGCCGCCGCGCTTCTCCAGCGCTCGGGACAAGTTGTCCCGCGCGGAGTCGCCTAGAAACTCGATGGCATCCAGGAAGTTGGACTTGCCCGCCTCGTTCGGCCCAACGAGGACGTTGAGCTTGCCCAGGGTCACAGTCGAGTCCTTGAAGGAGCGGAAGTTGGCCAGGGAGACCTTCATCAAGGGGCGCATGCGGATATCGTATTCCGCGTCTTCGCCGCATGAGAAGAGATGACAACGCTGCCGCCCCGCACGGGCTGAGCCCTTCCCGCAGGCTCCCCGCGCCGGAAACTGCACGCCTGCGGCTCGGAGCGGGGAGCCTGCCGCTGAGAGCCGCAAAACGGCGCCCGGGCCCCGGAGCCGGTGTCATCTCACGGCCACCCTGCGGGATAATGGATCCCATGCCTGAGACCTTCCGCGCGTCCGAAGCCGTTGAACTCGCCCATTACGTCCGCGGGGACTTCATCGAGTCCCGCCACGTGGGCTCGGCGGTGGTCCTGGACCCCAACGGGGAGACCCTCGTGCAGCTCGGCAATGTCACGGCGCCGGTCTACGCCCGGTCCACGGTCAAGCCGTTCCAGGCCATCGCCGCCATGGAGCTGCACGTGCCGTTGCGCGGCCCGCAGGTGGCGCTGGCGGCCGCGAGCCACTGCGGCTCCCAGGAGCACCAGGACGTGGTGCGCGGGATGCTCGCCCAGGCGGGCCTGAGCCCTGAGGACCTGCGCTGCCCGGTGGACTACCCAGAGGACGAGGCCACGCGGGACGAGGCCATCCGCTCCGGCCTGGGCCGCACCCGCCTCGCCTTCAACTGCTCCGGCAAGCACGCCGCGTTCCTGTGGGCGTGCACGGAGAACGGCTGGGACACGGAGACCTACCTTGACCCGTCCCACCCGGTCCAGCAGCGCGTGGCCCGCGTCATCGCGGAGTACACGCAGGAGACCCCCTCGACGTGGTCGGTGGACGGCTGCGGCGCCCCGGTCCCGGCGGTCTCGCTGCGGGGCCTCGCCACGGCCTTCAGCACCCTGGCGCAGAGCCGCCTGGACCTGTCCAAGAACGCGCGGGCCATGACGGTGGCCACGGCCATGCTGGACTACCCGTGGGCGGTTCACGGTCACGGCCTGCCGAACACGCTCGTCATGGAGGATCTCGAGGTCCTCGCCAAGCTGGGCGCAGAGGGCCTGCTGGTCCTCGCCGCCCCGGACGGCACCTCGGTGGCGCTCAAGATGCTGGACGGCTCCTCGCGGGCCACGACCCTCGTGGGCCTCAGCCTCCTCGCCTCGGTGGGTGCCATCACCCACGAGCAGGCCGGAGGCGTGCTGAGCCAGGTGCTCCGCCCCATCATGGGCGGGGACAAGCCCGTTGGCTCGCTGCGCCTCGCCGAGCCCGTCGCCGACCTCCTCGCGTAGGGGCCGCCGTGCCCCCCAAGCGCCGTATCGACCCCGCATCAGGCCGCGCCGCCCTGACCGAGTGGGCGGCGAACCCGGACGCCGCACCCCGCCCCGTCCTGGCCACGGCCGTCCGGTACCTCCTGGAGGAGCTCTCGATCGCCCACCCGGGCGGCTCCGTTGAGGTGCGCATCCCGCCGTTCGGCGTGGGCCAGCTCGTCGAGGGCCTTCGTCATACCCGGGGCACGCCGCCCAATGTCGTGGAGACGGACGCCCAGACGTTCTTGCGCCTCGCCTCGGGGGACCTGGGCTGGGACGAGGCCCTCGCGGCCGGGCGTGTCTCCGTCTCCGGGACCCGTGCGGACCTCTCCTCGTTCCTCCCTCTCTTCTGACGCGAGCCCCCTCTTCTAGACTGGACGATATGCCCACGGAACAGACCCAGCCCTTTGCTCTCGACGCCACCCGCCGCACGGCGCCCCGCATCCTCGCGTTTGTCGTCCTGGGGGCGGTGCTCGGCATCGTCGTCGCCCTTGTGTGCGCCGTGGTGGCGCCGGGGAGCGAGGAGTACACGCGGGTGTCCGCCTTCGGGTATCTCGCCATGCTCTTCGCCATGGTGGGCGCGGGGCTCGGAGGGATCGCGGGGCTCGTCATTGACCGTGTGAGCCGGACGCGCACGGAGGCCGTGCGCCTGCGTCCTGTGGAGGACTCGGAGGAGGCGGACGACGACGCGGCTGGCGCCGACGTCAACCCCGCCGAGCCCGCAGCCGAGGCGCCTCAGCCGCGCGAGCCGCACACCCCCGCCTCGTGAGATGATGAACCCATGCCACACGGAGACGGAATGCTGAACCACGATCTGCTTCCCGAGGACCAAGCGCCGCGCGACGAGTGCGGCGTCTTCGGTGTCTGGGCCCCTGGAGAAGAGGTCGCCAAGCTGACGTACTACGGCCTGTACGCGCTGCAGCACCGTGGTCAGGAGTCGGCGGGAATCGCGACGAGCGACGGCTCCCGGATCGCCGTCTACAAGGACATGGGCCTTGTCTCGCAGGTGTTCGACGAGACCACGCTCAACTCCCTGCCGGGCCACATTGCGATCGGCCACTGCCGGTACTCCACCACGGGGTCCTCGCACTGGGCCAACGCGCAGCCCACTCTGGGCGCCACGCCGCACGGCACCGTCGCCCTCGCGCACAACGGCAACCTGACCAACTCCGCGGATCTCCTCGACCGCATCCGCGAGACCACGGGCATCCCGGACCGGGGCGAGATCGCCAAGGGCAACACCACGGACACCGCCCTCGTCACGACCCTCCTCGGCCACGCCTCCGAGTCCCTTGAAGATGCGGCCATGAAGCTGCTCCCGGATGTGGAGGGCGCCTTCTGCTTCGTGTTCATGGACGAGAACACGCTCTACGCCGCGCGGGACCCGCACGGCGTGCGCCCGCTCGTGCTCGGCCGCCTGGAGCGCGGCTGGGTCGTCGCCTCGGAGCAGTCGGCCCTCGCCACCGTCGGCGCGAGCTTCATCCGGGAGGTGGAGCCGGGCGAGCTCCTGGCCATCGACTCGAACGGCCTCCGCAGCCGCACGTTCGCCACGGCAACGCCGGCCCACTGCGTCTTCGAGTACGTCTACCTGGCCCGCCCGGACGCCGCCATCAACGGCCGGTCCGTCTACGAGTCCCGAGTGGAGATGGGCCGCCAGCTCGCCCGCGAGAACTCGCACGAGGCGGACATCGTCATCCCCGTCCCCGAGTCCGGGACCCCGGCCGCCGTGGGCTACGCGGAGGAGTCCGGCATCCCGTTCGCCCACGGCTTCGTCAAGAACGCCTACGTGGGGCGGACGTTCATCCAGCCCTCGCAGACGCTCCGCCAGCTGGGCATCAAGCTCAAGCTCAACGCTCTCGAGTCGGTGATTCGCGGCAAGCGGGTCGTCGTCGTCGATGACTCGATTGTCCGCGGGAACACGCAGCGCGCCATTGTCCGGATGCTCCGGGAGGCCGGCGCGTCCGAGGTGCACGTGAAGATCTCCTCCCCGCCGGTGACGTGGCCCTGCTTCTACGGCATTGACTTCGCGTCGCGGGCCGAGCTCATCGCCTCCGGCGCCACCATTGAGGAGATTCGCAAGAGTGTCGCCGCGGACTCGCTCGCGTACATCAGCGAGGACGGCATGATCGGAGCCACGCAGCAGCCGCGGAAGACGCTCTGCACGGCCTGCTTCACTGGCGAGTACCCGATCGCCCTGCCGGACGACTCTCGCCGCGGCAAGAACCTCCTCGAGGCCCCCTCAGCCCCCGAGGGCGGCTGCGACCCGGGCCCGGATGCAGAGTTCGATGTCGTCCTGTCCCCATCCGAGTCGGAGCCCCTCGCGGCCTCTGGCAACGCCCCCACGAGAGGCTCCCATGACTGAGAACCAGAATGCCATCACGTACGCCGGCGCAGGCGTCGACGTCGAGGCCGGTGACCTGGCCGTCGAGCTCATGAAGAGCGCCGTCAAGGCCACGCACACGCCCAACGTGTTCGGCGGGGTGGGCGGCTTCGCGGGGATGATCGACGCCTCCGAGCTCCTCTCCTACTCGCGCCCTCTGCTCGCGACGAGCACGGACGGCGTCGGCACTAAGGTCGCCATTGCGCAGGCGCTCGACAAGCACGACACGATCGGCCAGGACCTCGTCGGCATGGTGGTCGACGACATCGCGGTCGTCGGTGCCAAGCCTCTCCTCATGACGGACTACATCGCCTGCGGCCGCGTGATTCCGGAGCGCATTGCGGACATCGTCCGCGGCATCGCTGAGGGCTGCAAGCTCGCGGAGACGCCCCTCGTCGGCGGCGAGACCGCCGAGCACCCGGGCCTCCTCGGCGTGGACGAGTACGACGTGGCGGGCGCGGCAACGGGCGTGGTCGAGGCCTCACGGGTCCTCGGTCCCGAGAAGGTGCAGGCGGGGGACGTCGTCATCGGCATGGCTTCCTCGGGCCTGCACTCGAACGGCTACTCGCTCGTGCGCAAGGTTGTGGAGCACTCCGGGCTTGCCCTGACGGACCGTGTGGACGAGTTCTCCTCGACCCTCGGCGAAGAGCTGCTTATCCCCACGCGCATCTACACGGCTGACTGCCTCGCCCTCGCTGGCGCTGACGCCGTGCACGCGCTCTCCCATGTGACGGGCGGCGGCCTCGCAGCCAATCTCGCGCGCGTCCTGCCGAAGGGCCTCACCGCCGTGGTGGACCGCACCACCTGGGCGCTCCCGCCCGTCTTCACGTGGGTCCAGGAGCAGGGCGGCGTGCCGCTCGCGGACCTTGAGCGGACGCTCAACCTCGGCGTCGGCATGGTGGCCGTGGTGCCAGCCGCGTCGGAGGCCGCCGCGCTCGCTCTCCTGGCCGAGCGCGGGGTTCCCGCATGGCGCATGGGCGAGATCACCGCTGACGTCCCCGCCGAGACGGCCCAGTCCGCCGGTGCCGACTACGTCCAGGGCGCCAAGGGCGTCGACGGCGGGGCCGTCCTCATGCAGGGCCGCTTCGCCTAACTGCACCCGGCTGGCCTTTGGCCCCCCCAGATTGGCCGCACCCCCTGAACTGGCGTTTGCCACCTGCAATGTCTATGGCAAACGCCAGTTCAGGGGGCGAACGAGGCTCGTCGGCCAGAGAGCGTACGGCAAAAGGCGCGGCCCCCAGGGAAATGCATCCCTAGGGGGCCGCGCCTTGATGTTCAAGCGCCGTGCACGGGGCGACTAGCGTCCCGCGGTTTCCTCGGCGTCTTCGTCATACCCGTCAACGTATGTGTCCACATACTCGGAGTACCCCTGGTCCTCCGACTCGAAGGACGAGCTGTGAGCGGACGACCTAGCGGACCCGGCGAGCTCGTTCTGCAAGGCAGACAAGTCCGTTGCCGGGCTGTAGTACTTCATCTCTCGAGCTTGGCGAGTTGCCTTTGCCTTCTGACGGCCGCGCCCCATGGCGTGACCCCCTTCGCATACGTTGATCCGGGAGTGGTCACACTAAGGCGAGGTCCCGGAGGTGTCTGATCAATGATTCTTCGTCCTCTAAGGATACAGATTCACCCACCATCTGGCACGTTTCGGGCGCCCTGCGGCCAGCATGTGGGGCAAGCGGCGGCCCGCTCGCCCCACATGGCAGCCCGCAGAGTCACTCGGCGCGCGTCAGGCTGAGCCCCGACGTGGGGTCCGCGGGGTCCGTCGTCACGATGACCCTGTCCCCGTCCGTCACAGCGCCGGAGAGGATCTCCCGCGCCAGGCGGTCGCCGATCTCACGCTGCACGAGGCGGCGCAGGGGCCGTGCACCGTAGGCCGGGTCGTACCCGTTGACGGCGAGCCACTCGCGGGCGGGCTCGGTGACGTCCAGGGTGAGTCGCCGGTCCGCGAGTCGCTTCTGCATCGAGGCGACGTGCAGTTCAACGATGCGGCCGAGGTCGTCGATCGACAGCGGGTCGAACATGATGACGTCGTCGAGCCGGTTGAGGAACTCCGGCTTGAACGCGGACTGGACCACGCTCATGACGGCGTCCTTCCGGGCGGCCTCGTCCAGGCTGGGATCCACGAGGAACTGCGAGCCGAGGTTGCTCGTGAGCACGAGGATCACGTTGCGGAAGTCCACCGTTCGCCCCTGGCCGTCGGTGAGCCGGCCGTCGTCGAGCACCTGAAGGAGGATGTCGAAGACTTCCGGGTGCGCCTTCTCCACCTCATCGAGGAGCACCACCGAGTAGGGCCGGCGACGGACAGCCTCGGTGAGCTGGCCGCCCGACTCGTAGCCGACGTATCCCGGAGGGGCGCCGACAAGGCGGGACACGGAGTGCTTCTCCGAGTACTCGCTCATGTCGATGCGAATCATGGCCCGCTCGTCGTCGAAGAGGAAGTCCGCGAGGGACTTGGCGAGCTCCGTCTTGCCCACGCCCGTCGGGCCCAGGAACAGGAAGGAGCCGGTGGGGCGGTCCGGGTCGGAGATTCCGGCCCGGGCGCGGCGCACCGCGTCGGAGACGGAGGCGACGGCGTTGCGCTGCCCAATGAGGCGCCGCCCGAGCTCGTCTTCCATGTGCAGCAGCTTCTCGGACTCGCCCTGGAGCATGCGTCCGGCGGGGATGCCTGTCCACGCGGAGATGACCTCGGCGATGTCGTCAGCCCCGACCTCCTCCGCGACCATGAGGTCCTCCTTGGCGGGGCCTTCCTCGGCCTCGGCGCGGCGGAGCTCGGCCTCAGCTGCGGGGATGTCGCCGTAGAGCAGCTTCGACGCGGCGGCGAGGTCCCCTTCTCGCTGGGCGCGCTCGGCGGCAACGCGGAGTTCGTCAAGCCGGACCTTGAGGTCACCGACGGCGTTGAGGCCCTCTCGTTCGGCCTCCCACCGGGCGTTGAGCGCGTCGAGCTCCTCCCGCTTGTCGGCGAGGTCCCGGCGCAGGGCGGCGAGGCGCTCCCGCGAGGCGTCGTCGTGCTCGCCTGAGAGCGCGAGCTCCTCCATGAGGAGGCGGTCGACGGCGCGCCGGAGCAGCTCGATCTCCTCGGGGGCCGAGTCGATCTCCATGCGAAGGCGACTTGCGGCCTCGTCGACGAGGTCGATCGCCTTGTCCGGGAGCTGGCGCCCGGAGATGTAGCGGTCGGAGAGCGCGGCGGCGGCCACGAGGGCGCCGTCCGAGATCTGCACCTTGTGGTGCGCCTCGTAGCGCTCCTTGAGGCCGCGGAGGATGCCGATGGTGTCCTCCACGCTGGGCTCGCCGACGTACACCTGCTGGAAGCGCCGCTCCAGGGCGGGGTCCTTCTCGATGTTCTCGCGGTACTCGTCGAGGGTGGTGGCGCCGATGAGCCGGAGCTCACCGCGGGCCAGCATGGGCTTGAGCATGTTGCCTGCATCCATGGCGGAGTCCCCGGAGGCGCCTGCGCCCACGACGGTGTGGATCTCGTCGATGAATGTGACGATCTGACCGTCCGAGGCCTTGATCTCCTCGAGGACAGCCTTGAGCCGCTCCTCGAACTCTCCCCGGTACTTGGCGCCGGCGACCATCGCGCCGAGGTCCAGGCTGATGAGGGTCTTGCCCTGGAGGGACTGTGGCACGTCTCCGGCGACCATGCGCTGGGCGAGGCCTTCGACGACGGCGGTCTTGCCGACACCGGGCTCACCGATGAGGACGGGGTTGTTCTTGGTTCGGCGGGAGAGGACCTGCACGACGCGGCGGATCTCCTGGTCCCGGCCGATGACCGGGTCAAGCTTGCCGGAGCGGGCGATCTCGGTGAGGTCGGTTCCGTATTGCGCGAGGGCCTCGAAGGTGGCCTCTGGGTCTTGCGTTGTCACTGTGCGTCCTCCTCGGACGGTCTCGACCGCGGCGGCGATGGCGGCCGGGTCTGCGTGGTTGTCTGTGAGGGCACGGGTGGCGGCGTCCGTGCCCGAGGCGATGCCGAAGAGCAGCGTCTCTGTGGAGATGTAGGTGTCCCCGAGGCGCTCGGCCTCAGCGCGGGCAGCCTCGAAGACTGAGCTGAGCGCACGGGAGGCCTGCGGCTGGCTGGCCGCGCCGGAGACCTTGGGCAGGGCGGCAATCGCGTTGCTCGCGGCTGTGGATACGGCGTCCGGCTCGGCGGGAATGGCTTTCAGAACGGCCACCGCCACGGACTGGCGGACGTCCATGAGCGCCTTGAGCAGGTGCGCGGGTTCGATGGCCGCGTTGTGCGCTGTGGCCGCGTTGCGGACTGCGGCTTCGACAGCCTGCTGGGATGAGCGGGTGAGTTGGGGCTCCATGTCAGTCCTCCTCGAAGGGGCCTAGAGGGGTGGCGGGCCGGAATTGCCGACGACGGCGACGCTGCGCCACTCGGCCGCACTGCGGCTCGGAGCAGCCACCTGACTGCTCAAACATGAGTCTACTCCACTCAAGTTTGTTTGGGAAGGGGTCCTGTGGAGAAAGTCTGGGCGGGATGGCCCTCTTGTGTGACGAGACGATATATCTAGGTTTGTTGACCAAACCATGGGGCAACACGGAGAATGTAAGCAAGAGAAGGCTCGCACTCGGCTGGTCCCTCCCCGCCCGGCCCAGCGAACCGCTCGCTGCACACCTCGAGATAAGGCTCCCTCACTCATGCCCACTGCTGCATCCACTCCACGCATCGCCATCATCGGCTCTGGCTACGGAGGCGCGGTCGCCGCCCTCCGCCTTGCCCAGGCTGGCAAGCAGGTCGACCTCATCGAGATGGGTCAGGACTGGGACAAGTCCGCCCCGGAGGGAGCTCGCTTCTCCCGCATGGACCGGCCCGACGCCCGATCCATGTGGTTCGAGAACCGAACTGACATGCCGTACACCTACCTCAGCGGTCTGGACTGGATCAACCGAGCCGTCCCGTATTCGGCAGGCGCCCTTGGGATCGAGCGCTTCGCCGCCATGAAGGTCTACGTCGGCAAGGGCCTCGGCGGCGGATCGCTCGTCAACGGCGGCATGGCGGTCACCCCGCGCCGCTCGTTCGTCGAAAAGGTCATGCCGCAGATCGACGTCAACGAGATGTACACGACCTACCTCCCCCGCGCGAACTCCGAGCTGGGAGTCGCCCAGCCCGCGGCTGACATGATCGGCAACTCGCCGTACTACCAGTTCACACGCACCGCCGCCGCGCAGAACGCCAAGGCCGGCTACCAGACCGTGACCGTCCCGAACGTGTACGACTGGAACTACATGCGCATGGAGTCCTTCGGCCGCGTCCCGAAGTCCGCCCTCGCGAGCGAGGTCATCTTCGGCAACAACTACGGCAAGAAGTCCCTCACCAAGACGTACCTCGCCAAGGCCCTCGCCACGGGACGCGTCAACGTCAAGGCGCTGACCGAGGTCACCCGCATCCGCCGCTCCGGCGCAGCATATGTGCTCTCCACCAAGACCATCTCCGCTCTCGGCGCAGTGCTGAACACCGCGGAGACCACGTATGACAAAGTCATCCTCGCCGCGGGCTCGGTGGGCACCACGCGCCTGCTCCTCAAGGCGCAGGCCAACGGGGACCTCACGGGACTCTCGGACAAGCTCGGCAAGGGCTGGGGCCCCAATGGCAACACCATGGTCGCGCGCTTGCTCAGCGGCGCGAACTCCACGACAGGCACCGTCCAGTCCGGCATTCCCGCCCAGGGCCTGATGGCCTGGGACGACTCGGAGGCGTCCGTCTTCGCGGAGATTGCCCCGTTCCCGGTTGGCCTTGAGACCCGCACCGCGGGCTACCTCGCCCTGACGAACAACCCCAACACGGGCACGTTCACCTTCAACACGACAACGGGCAAGATGGAACTCGACTGGGATGCTGCGAAGCACGCCCCCTCCGTCGCCGCGACCAAGGCTGTGATGGAACGTCTCAACGCAGCCAATGGCGGAGCGACGCGCACGGACATGCTGGAGAACGGCAAGGGCTACTCCGACTACTTCACCTACCACCCCCTGGGCGGCTGTGTCCTGGGCCAGGCCACGGATCTCAACGGTGAGCTGACGGGCGCCCCTGGCGTCTTCGTCATGGACAGCTCCCTCATCCCCGCCAAGCTCGGTGTCAACCCCTTCGTGTTCATCACTGCGCTGGCCGAGCGCAATATGGACAAGCTGCTCGCCGCCGGCCGCCTCGCCTGAAAGAGATGACTCACGTGAACCCTTTGAACTCCACCACGTCACGCCGTCGCGTTGTCGGCGCAGCCGCCTGGTCTGCCCCCATCATCGCCCTGTCCAGCGCCGCCCCCGCCATGGCGGCGTCCCAGCCGCCGCTCGGCGAGCCCGGTGACCTGGCCATCGCCATTGTCGACCCAGCCGCCGACGGCTCGCTCAACACCCCCATCTACTGGGGCAACACCACGCAGGTGGCGCAGATGGGCGACATGCCGCCGGGTCTTGTCGTCACCAACGTGGGCTCCACCCCCATCGCCTCCGCGACGGGCACCCTCGAGCTCCAGATGCAGAACCAGGATGCGACGAGCAACCTCGCGTACCGGACGCAGGCCCGCACGACGGACTCATTCTTCACCCTCGTGGACACGACGCCGGGCGTCCCGCCCACGGGCGCCGCGCGCACGTACCGCTGGACACTGACCCGCCCCCTCCAGCCGGGGGAGAGCGTGACCATCCCGTTCCAGTACTACACGCCGAAGACCTTCACCAACCCGGACTTCTCGGTGCTGGTTCTGGCCACGATCAACGACGCGGTGGAGTTCGACAGCAACGATCTCGACGCCCGCGTGGGCTTCGTCCCGGGTTACTCGACGACGATCTTCGGCCCGTAGCCCGAGCCGTCTCAGAGCAACCGTACGGCGCCGCACCCCTTGGGTGCGGCGCCGTTCTTCTTTCCCGGGGACGCCGTGGACGAGGGGTGCGCGCCGAAACATGACGGAACCAGGGCAAGGGTAGCCAGGCTCACTTTTGACGAACGATTGTGAAAACGGATAGCATGCTTACGTTCCGCAGTCAGCCCCCGGCCCACCACTGTCAGGCCGTCCCCCGGAAGGACAACCCCCTCCATGACCGAGATCAACCGCCGCCACCTGGCCCAAGGAGCAGCTTGGGCGCTACCAGCCGTGGCACTCGCCAACGCGGCCCCCGCCGCCGCCGCCAGCCGCCCCAAGCCCGTATGGCCCCGCCCGCGCCCCACAAGCAGGACCGCCATTGAGGACCTCCGCGAAGGCATCTGCAGCCCGGCCGTCGCAGCGGGCTGGATCCTCAAGGATGGACTCACGTACCGCAACACCCATGGGCGCATCGAAGACGCCCAGACGATGCAGCGCTTCGGACTCCAATGGGCGAACGGCCCGGGACAGCAAGGCCTCAAGGGGTCCATAACATTCAAGTTCGGCAACGCCTCCGGTGAGCGCTACCTCCCCAAGCCCAAGGTGACCCTGAACAATGGCCAGACGCTTTACGGATTCGTCCGTGCAGGAAACGTCATGTCTGGTGGCGCCCTGGTCGGCTTCAACACGCTCCACAGGATCGAGTGGCAGAACGCCAAGCATTACGCGGAAGGGAGCCGCAAGGGGCTCTGGAATGGAGCTCGAGTGGAGTTCCCTATGGAGTTCAGCTACACCCTGAACGGTAAGTGCCGCGTGTGCATGCTTCAGGTGAACTACACAATGGGCTCGGTTCGAGAAAAGGACCAGCCGATGCGCGACTACTCAGTTACGCCCTACACCGGCATGCCCTTCCGCGGCAAGCGCTACTGCACGGACCGCGTCTACTAAGCGCACCCCAGGCAGCACCGGGCCTGTATCACCGGAGCCCGGACACAGAAAGGCGCCGCCTGCGCATCATCGCAGGCGGCGCCTTCGTGCGTGCCCGCCAGCGCCTCGGCGCGGCCCTCACAGGAGCCTTGCCGAGGCGGCAGCGACGTCACCTGGCGGAGGTGAACCGCCAGGGCAAGTCAGCGGGCAGGAGCGCAGGCAACCCAAACGGCAGTGGGACGCGGATTGAGAGTCGCCCCAGCCATGATGGTGCAGCGCGGGTTCGTGGTCCACGCCCAGGCATAGGCCCAGCTGGAGCCGTTCTTCACGGACGCGTACACAACACGCTTGACCGGGGCCGCCGGGGCCTTCGTGCCGTAGCTCCACGAGACAGCAGTCGTGGCCTTCGGGGAGGAGACGCGGACCGACGCAGCGGAAGCCGAGGGTGCGACGCCAACGGCGGCAATGCCGACAAGCGCAGCAGCAGCAGCGCCAGAGGAAAGAGTCTTGGTGAAACGCGACATGGCAGTCATTCCATCTCTATGAGCATGTGATCGGCCCTATACACCGGGCCGGCTGGGCTCCATTCGACCCCGCACCCTCATCATACGACCAGAAAATGCACGTCAAAGCCCCCTGAAATAACAATTCGGCAACCTTTCATCACGGGTCCACCGGGAAGCCGCTCCTCCACGCACCTGTTGGCCAGACGGAACGGAGCTCGGCGACACCATCATCAGCCGACGCATTCGCCCTACGCCAGCGCTGTTCATCACTGACCGGCCCGTCACGGCTCTCACAAGCCCTCAAAGGTTCATCGTCATGAAGAGGCTCCACCTTCTCCTACAGGGGAATCACATCGGGACCCTGATCCAAGACGACTTCGGGGCCAAGAGGATCGAGTACCTGCCGGGCCTGGACAACAGCGCCTCCCTCTCGGTCGCTCTCCCGTATCGTGAATCCCCCTATAAGAACAAGCCAACGATGGCCTACATAGAAGGCCTCATTCCTGAAGGCGAGGCCGTGCGCCAATCGATGGCGGAAGAATTCTCCCTCAGCACACAGCATGTTGGGAACCGACTGCGCCAACTCATCAATGCGCCTGGAGGAAGCTGGATTGGACGCGCGGAACGCTGATCTTTGGCTGGCGCCCAGAGCAAGTTCGCCCTCCGCTTGGAACGAGGGCAGCGGCCCGGAAGATGTCGCCAACTTCGCTCAGGCGATCATTGCCAATGATCTCCTCGGCGCCCCGGACGCGCGTGCCGAGAACTACTCACCTTTGCATCTCGATGGCCAGGTTCACCTGGCGCCGATCTATGACATAGCCTCCGGTTTGGCCGCCTGAAGCGCAGGCACTGGCACTGCTTCGCACAAGAGATCCGAGGCAATCGGCGCGAGCGCCCTCCCCGACCTCCTCGCTCACGGGATCAGTGCCCTGTGCGGATCAGCCCTGGACGGTCTCGCCTCCCGCGAATGAACCGGCGATTCACCCACTGCCCAGGGAACGTGGTGGGAGCGCCCTGACGGACGTTCTACAATCTGATCCAGACTCCATGCTCGGCACCTGGGCCGGGACCGGCGTGCGCAGAGCATCTCCAGCACCGCTTCTCCTCGCGTCGGCCGCGTGGAGTCCCCGAGACAAACATCGCCAAGGAGACACGCGTGGACATCCCGTCCTTCCTGGGATCAATCCCTCCCTGGCTGGTCTATGCCCTCGTGGGTCTCGTCGTCGGCGTGGAGAGCATTGGCATCCCCTTGCCGGGCGAGACGATCCTCGTGGCCTCCACCCTCTTGTCCTTGCACCCGGACGCGAACATCAACCCGTGGATCATCGCCGCCTGCGCCACCACGGGCGCCGTCATTGGGGACTCCATCGGCTACACCGTCGGGCGCACGTACGGGACCCGGCTGCTCACCTGGCTCACTCGGCGGTTCCCCCGGCACATCTCCCCGGCGCACATCAAATACGCCGAGCACGTCTTTGACCGGTGGGGCACGTGGACGGTGTTCTTCGGCCGATTCGTGGCTGGCCTGCGCATTCTCGCGGGGCCGCTTGCCGGCACGCTGCGCATTGAGTACCGCCGCTTCCTCTTGGCCAACGTCACGGGCGGCATCTTCTGGGCGTTCGGCACGGTCGGATTCATCGTCCTGGTCGGGGACGCCGCCCACCACTACCTCAAGGAGTTCGCGTGGGTGGGCTTCCTGGCGGTCCTCGTCCTCGCCCTCGCGGCCGGCGGCCTGCTGCACAAGCGGGTCAAGGAGGGCGTAGCCCGCTTCGCGGCGGAAGAGCCCACGGAGGCCCAGGAGCCTGAGCGGGCCTAGGGACTGGGAGCCGGGGCCGCCGCCGAGACCCAAGGTTGAGCCTTGAGCCATAAGGTTCAACCTTTACTCGAAGTTGATGGGGTTCTTGATGGGCCTGTGATCGTTCCGTAACTTTATGGGTGTTGCCGAAGACCACGGAGGCAATGCCGGGCGAGACGCCGAATTCCACCGACGCCCGGGTGGCAGAACAGACAGGGTGGAAGCGGGGGAACCACATTCGCTGGCACGCAGCACGCGCGTGCCTTGGGGTGAAGTTCCGTCACCGTCTTCGGCCAGGCCTGCGGGCACTGGCAGGACGGCGGAACCGGGGCCAGGCTCGCAAGGAGCCGGTTTCCGAATCCGACAGCTAACCTCGCAGGCGCGGAGGAAGCCTTATGAACGCCACCCCCCTTGGGCAGGCCACACGCTCGCCGAAGCCCACGCACGTGAAGAGCCTCGCAACGCTGACCACCGGTGCAGCGGCCGCCGCTGCCCTCATCACCAGCTCCCTCCCCACGGCCGTGGCTGTCTCTGAGACTGCGCCCGCGAAGACCACGCTCTTCACCCCTAGCGTGACGCCTGAGCGCACGGCCACTCCCTCGTCCTCGGTGACGGAGTACGTCAGCTCCGCAGCCCCCGCCCAGTGGTGGCGCTGGTGGAACGCGGACAAGTCTCGCCAGGGCTTCTACTTCGGCACCGGTGCCGAGTTCAACGCGTTCATGGCTCAGGGCATGGTCACCCAGGAGAAGAGCCGCGTGGCCTCTGAGCTTCCGTGGGTTGATCCCGCGGCTGCACACCAGGTCTGGCGCTACTGGAACGCGGACAAGTCCGTGACGGGCCTCTTCACGGGAACGGGCAAGCAGCTCAACGCCTTCCTCAACGCGTGGTTCTCCGGCGCGAGCATCGAGAAGGCCGTCGCCAAGGCCCAGGTCCCGGCCGCCAACGTCCTGGTCAACGGCAAGACGCCCGCGGTGAAGGTCCCTGCCACCTCGCCGAAGGCCCCTGTCACGCCGGCGCCCTCCGCTCCGGCCGCCCCGCGCCCGGCGGCATCAGCCCCCGCGTCGTCCGCTCCTGCCGCGACGGCTCCCGCAGCCTCGGCTCCCGCTGCCACTGCGCCTGCGTCCTCCGCTCCCTCGGCTCCGCGCCCGACGACGAGCGTGCCCGCCACGAAGACCCCTGCCGCCACGGCGCCCAGCACGGCCAAGCCCGCGCCGGCCGTGACGAGCCCGGCGGCTCAGCCGTCGTCGGCCCCCAGCGCGCCGGCCGCCTCGGTGCCGTCCGCGCCCGTGACCAAGGTTCCCTCCGCCTCCGGCCCCACGGCGAGTGCCCCGGCCCCGTCCGCGCCCCAGACGCCGAGCATCCCGGCCGCCAAGGCCCCGACCGCCCCGGTGACGAAAGCCCCGGCAACCCCCACCCCCGCGCCTTCCGCCTCGAAGACGCCGGTGGCCACTGCTCCCAGCACAGCTGGGCCCACCGAGGCGCCGATTGTCGCCAACAAGCCCGCGACGCCGAGCGCCCCGGCCACGAAGCCCGCACCCGCGACCCAGCCCACGGCCCCGGCCGCGAAGGACTACGTCGACGCCAACGCCCCCGCCCAGTGGTGGAACTACTGGGACGGCAACGGCGCCAAGGGCGAGCTCTACGGCACCGGAAAACAGCTCAACGTCTTCCTCAACGCCTACCTCGCCAACGGAGACAAGGCCGCCGCCACCGCCCTCGCCGCCAAGCTCGGCCCCCTGACACCCGCCGCGACAGCACCGGCCACCACGCCCAGCGCCCCCGCAACGCCGAGCGCCCCGGCCACGAAGCCCGCACCCGCGACCCAGCCCACGGCCCCGGCCGCGAAGGACTACGTCGACGCCAACGCCCCCGCCCAATGGTGGAACTACTGGGACGGCAACGGCGCCAAGGGCGAGCTCTACGGCACCGGAAAACAGCTCAACGTCTTCCTCAACGCCTACCTCGCCAACGGAGACAAGGCCGCCGCCACCGCCCTCGCCGCCAAACTCGGCCCCCTGACACCCGCCGCGACCGCACCGGCCACCACGCCCAGCGCCCCCGCAACGCCGAGCGCCCCGGCCACCAAGCCTGCACCCACGACCCAGCCCACGGCCCCGGCCGCGAAGGACTACGTCGACGCCAACGCCCCCGCCCAATGGTGGAACTACTGGGACGGCAACGGCGCCAAGGGCGAGCTCTACGGCACAGGAAAACAGCTCAACGTCTTCCTCAACGCCTACCTCGCCAACGGAGACAAGGCCGCCGCCACCGCCCTCGCCGCCAAACTCGGCCCCCTGACACCCGCCGCGACCGCACCGGCCACCACGCCCAGCGCCCCCGCGACGCCGCCGAGCCTGCCCACGACGACACCGACGGTGCCTGTCAGCAACGGCGGCGACACGAACACGAACCGGGCGTACACCTACGCGCTCAACACCTCGGCGGCGACCGGCGCCTACGGAACGGCCCCGGCCTCCCTCATGCAGCAGATGCGCCTCGCCTCGCCTAGTGGCACGGCCGCCATCTCCTCGTGGTTCGGCTCGCGCTGCCTCGCCGGACTCCCTGCCTGCGACTTCCACACGGGCATCGACTTCCCCGACGCATACGGGGCGAGTGTGCGCGCGGCGCAGTCCGGCCGCGTGATCTTCGCCGGCTGGCACGCCTACGGCGGTGGCTACCGCGTCGAGATCGACCACGGCAACGGCGTCGTCACCACGTACAACCACCTCGCGCAGATCGACGTCTCCGTTGGTCAGCTCGTTGTCCAAGGCCAGCACATCGCGGCCGAGGGCAGCACCGGCAACTCGACGGGCCCCCACCTCCACTTCGAGGTGATCGTCAACGGAGCGTGGACCAATCCCGCCCCCTGGCTCGGCCTGGCTGGAGCCTGAGCCTCAGACCGCCCAACGAAGTAAGGCCCAGGCCACATCCGAGGATGTGGCCTGGGCCTTCGTCGTTGACGCATGACAAGACGGGACACGTCCTATCCCGTGCCGCCTCGCCGAGCTGGAGTGGCGCGGCGGGCAGTGGCCGCGGCGCCGCCAGGCGTCGTCGTCGTCCGAGACTAGAGCCAGGCACCCGCGCGAGCAGGAACGATCACCGTGCCGATGGGCATGAGCGAGACCGGAATGAGCTTGATGTTCGCGAGGGCCAGGGGAATGCCCACAATGGTCACCGCCTGGGCCGCCGCCGTGGTGACGTGCGCGATGACGATGGGCACGCCCGCCACCAGAATCCAGATCACGTTGCCGATCACAGAGAACGGGCCCATGACCGGCCGGCGGTTCACGATGGTCCGGCCAAAAGGCCACAGAGCGAACGAGCCGATCCTGAACGATGCGATGCCCCACGGGATGAGCACCACCGTCAAGCACATGAGCAAACCCAGCGCCCAGTAGCTGAGAGCCAGCCAGAGGCCGCCGAAGACGAACCAGATGATGTTGAGCAAGGTCTTCATACCCGTATTTTCGCCGTGACACCTGAGCGCTGGCCGCATGCCCGTTGGGCGATCCCGGGGCGGGATGGGCCGAGCGGGCCAGGGGGCGGCAGCCCGGGCGGAGACAGACCGGGCCAGTCTGCGATGGACGGGTGGGAGCGGGGGTCAGACAGCAGCCGCGCGGGGGCCGGCGAGGGCCCAGAAAAAAAGATTTCGATTGTCGCGTCACGATCCGCGGGGTGCGGTGTCTTAACAAGTGAACGGCGCGAAAGGCCCCCAGCCACTCGCGTCTCCTGGCCATCACCTTGCGGAGGCCAGGGACCAGGCTCAGCAACGCGTTCCTGGTACTCCCCCGAGCAGTCGCGGCCTTTGTACCGCGGCATGCGAGCGCCCCCCAACGCTCGTCTCAGCGGCCCCGCCCGTCCCCCGAAGCACCGCAGATCCCCAGCGGTCAGGCCGGGGCCGCTCCCCCACCCCCCCTCTCCCTGCCACGCGGCAGGCCCCCGATGCCCGGGTGCGTAGGCTTGTTCCTGTGAACCTCGATCCCGAAACGCCCCCCGAGACCCCAGCCCCGCAGCCTGAGACGGCGCAGCGAGACGCACCACGGTCAGACGCCCCGCGCGCAGAGACAGCCGACTCGGCTGAGGCGCACGCCAACGCTGAGCTGGACCCGCATGCCGCAGACGCCACGCCCGGCGCGGACCGACCGCGGCGCCCCGTGTCCTTCGTCCGCCGCGGCTCCCGCCTGCAGGGCCGGCGCAAGGACGCCTGGGCCGAGCTGTCAGGCGACTACCTCATCGACGTTCCTCGAACGGGGCCGGACACCTCCGTGGACCCGGGCTACGTCTTTGACGCTGAGGCGGCGTTCGGGCGCAAGGCAGAGCTCGTCGTCGAGATCGGATCGGGGCTCGGCGAGGCCATAGCCCACGCCGCCGCAGAGAACCCGGACCGCAACTTCCTGGCCCTCGAGGTCTACAAGCCGGGGCTCGCGAACACCATGCTCAAGATCCGCGCCCTGGGGCTGACCAATGTGCGCGTCGCCCAGGTCAACGCCCCGGAGGCCCTCGCCACGATGCTGCCCGAGGGGTCCGTCCAGGAGGTCTGGGTCTTCTTCCCGGACCCGTGGCACAAGACCAAACACCGGAAGCGGCGGCTCGTGCAGCCGGACCTCGTGCCCCTGGTCCGGCGCGTCCTCCCCACGGGCGGGCTGTGGCGCCTGGCCACGGACTGGTCAGACTACGCCCAGCAGATGCGGGACGTTCTCGACGGGGCCTCCGCGTTCGAGAACGTCCACGCGGGCGAACGCACCGGCTCCGCCTCGCCCCTCACGCGCGTCTGGCGCGAGGGGCTGGAGAATGTGGCCGGCGTCGAGGCCCGCGCGGGCAGCAAGGCGGTCAAGACGGAGACGGCCCGGGACGAGACGGATGAGCGCGGCGGCTGGGCACCCCGCTTCGAGGGCCGGACACTGACGAGCTTCGAGTCCAAGGCGCACTCGGCTGGCCGGGAGATCTTCGACCTCACCTACCGCGCGCTCTAGCGGGGGCCGCGGCGGGCCGGTCTAGTCTTCGTCGGCGAACTCGACCTCAACGACGATCTCGTCGGTGTCGAGGTCAACCATGAGCGCCCGCTCGCCGTCGTCGACCATGGCGAACTCCCCGTCCAGCGTGCGGAAGCGCCAGGCGCCGAGGGTCTCGCCCTCGAACTCGAAGTCCTCCTCGTAGCCGAGAATCGCCTCGACTTCCTGGTCCGCGACGTCCGCGAGCTCGAAGATGAGCGCCTCGTGCTCCTCAAGCTCGTCGTCCTCCTCGGAGCGGCGGTCCTCGATTCCCGGGACAGCGTCGGCGAGGGCGGCGACCTCGGCGGCGATGTCGTCCTCCCGCACCGTGCGCAGGTCCGGGTGGGCGGCGAGCCAGGCGGCGGTCATGGCCGCGAGGTCCTGGGACTCGCTGAGCTCCTCGTAGCGCTCGTCCAAGTCCTGGAAGACGTCGGCGTACAGGCCGTCCAGGTCTGACTCGTAGACGTCGGTCAGCCCCTCCTCGGCGAGGTCCGAGCCCTCAAGCTCGGCACCCATGTTCTCGTCCGTCTCGGCGTAGGTGACCTCGTCGTCGTGGTCCATGATGCGGCGCCCGGCCTCGAAGGTTCCCTCGAGCTCGGCGTCAGCGGCCTCGTCGTCGTCCGAGTAGTCATCCTCGACGTCCTCGTCGGTGATGTCCTCGTCGTCGCTGAGGAAGTGCTCCTGGGCGTCCTCGCCGAGTTCTTCGTAGCGGGCCAGGAACGCGCGGTAGAGGGACTCGTGCTCGTCGGCGCCGAGCGCCTGGAGGCCCTCGCCAATGTACGTGAGGACGTCCTCGTCCATCGCGGACGCGAAGACGAGGTGCCCGAAGCCGCCGGCGGCCAACTGGGTTGTGTAGAAATCGACGTAATACGCCCGCAAGGCGCCGTCGGAAATCTCATCAGCGGTGAGGTGCTCGTCGAACATCGCGTTGACGACGTTCATGTTGGACAGGAGGATCGCGTCTGCGTCGGCGTTGACGCTCTCTTCCGAAATGATGACGTGGCGGGCGCTGGCTGGAGTCTGGCTCATGGGAGGGCACCTCTCGGAACGGCTGGGGCGATCGATGTCACCTCTCACGCTACCCCGTTCCTTCGGCAGACGTGGCGGTCTCTCTCGGACGACGACGGGGCCGCCCGCCGCCACCCCGCGGGCCCGGCATCCCCGCCGTCTCACAGCTGTTGAGCAAAATTTCAGCTTCTATGGAATAAGCAGCCAGGGCCCCCGGTTATCCTCGGTGAAAGCACAGCTTCTCTGCGCCGGGCCACCATCGTCTGGCGCAGTATCCCCATCATGGAAAGGACGCCACAATGAACCTTGGCAACCTCGCTCTCCGCGCAATTCCCGGCGCATGGATCCTCAACTCGGGCATCGGCAAGCTCGGCATGGACAACGGCACGGCCGGCTACCTCAAGGGCATGGCCGCCTCCGGCATCCCTGCTCTTGGTGACCTCTCTGACGAGCAGTTCAAGAAGTTCATCGTCGGCGGCGAGATCGCCGTGGGCAGCGCCCTTCTGCTGCCGTTCGTCCCGAACCGCCTCGCGGGCCTGGCCCTCGGCGGCTTCGCGGCCGGCATGCTCTCCATGTACTTCAAGAACGACGAGATGACCGAGTCCGACGGCATCCGCCCCACCCAGGACGGCGTGCCGATGGCCAAGGACATGTGGCTGGCCGCCATTGCGCTCGGCCTCGTCTTCGGCCGCGGCAAGAAGAGCAACTAGTCGCCGTCGGCGTCGACTGACGCCAGCCAGGCACGCCGCCGCCTGAGCCCCCGCAGCCCTTCACTCTGCGGAGTCCATCAGCGCGGCTCCAGCTCCCGCGCCCCGGGGCCTCATGATTGAGGCCGCCGGGGCGCGGCGCATTCCGCCCGACCACGCCCCCGCCCTGCCCGGCCCATCCCGGTAGCCTGGTGCCATGCGTATCCTCGTCACCGGCGGCACCGGCGTCCTTGGCACCCACCTCCTGCCTCTCCTGCGGGCCCGCGGGCATGAGGTCCTGGCCCTGACGCGCCGCGAAGGGGTCTACGGCGGTGTGGCGGGCGACCTTGCGGCGGGCGCTGGGCTCGACGAGGCCGTCGCCGGCGTGGAACTCGTCATCAACATGGCGTCCTCGACGTCCAAGAAGGACTGGAACTCGGTGGACATCGGCGGGACCGCCCGCCTGGCCGCGGCCGCGCGCCGGGCCAGCGTCCCCCACTTCATGCACGTGTCCATCCTGGGAATCGACGCCATCCCGTTCCCGTATTACACGGCCAAGCTCGAGGCCGAGACCCAGGTCCGGCAGTCCGGGGTGCCGTTCACGATCGTTCGCATCTCCCAGTTCCACGAGCTCGTGGACTCCGTGTTCGCGGCCGTGCCCCGCGTGGGGTTCGGCCGCGTGGCACGCTTCCCCGTCCCGGGGGACATCCGCCTGCAGCCCATTGCCGCCGCCGACGCCGCCCGCGCCCTCGCCGAGCGCTCCGACTTCCCGGCCTCCCGGGGCATCGAGTCCCTCGCGGGCCCCGCAGTCCTGACGGGCAACGACCTCGCGTACCAGTGGCTGCACGCCTCCGGCCGCCGCGGCCGCCCCGTCAACATGCCCCTCGCCGGCGAGACCCTCCGGGCGTTCGCGGACGGCCACGCGACGGCCCCGGACCACGCCTGGCCCGGCCAGACCTTCGAGGAGTTCGTGGCCGAGCGCGTATCCACCGGCCGACCCGTCTCCTACCCGCTGGCCCCCTGGTCCGGCCTGGCCTCGCCGGCCGCGCCCAAGGAGCCCCGCGAGCGGCGCGGGGTCCGCACGCGCCGCTCTGCAGCCGTTGCCTCCGCCGAGCCCGCGGCCTCGGCGTCCTCCAGTGAGCCCGCGGCCCCGCCCAGCCCCAAGGACGCAGAATGACTGCCGTGAGCGCGGGGTTCCCGGAGCCTGCATCTCCCCTCGCGGGCGCACTCGTCCGGCTCGAGCCTCTGTCTCCGGCTCACCTGGGCGGTCTTCAGGACGCCGTCGACGACGGGCGCGTGTGGGACCGCTGGTACACGTCCGTCCCCCGCCCGGAGGACATGGCCGCGGAGATCGAGCGCCGCCTGGCCCTCAAGGCAGATGGGGAGATGGTCCCCTTCGTGGCAGTCCGTCAGGACACCGACGAGGTCCTCGGGATGACGGCGTTCGTCGACATCGATGCGAGCGTGCCCCGCCTCGAGATCGGCTACACGTGGAACCGGGCGAGCGCCCATGGCACGGGCACCAACGCGGAGTCCAAGCTCCTCCTGCTGGCCTACGCCTTCGAGACGTGGGGTGCGGAGTGCGTCACCCTGCGCACGAGCTGGGCCAACCAGCAGTCCCGGGAGGCCATCGCCCGGCTGGGTGCCCGCCAGGACGGTGTCCTGCGCGGCCAGCGGCGGCTGAAGTCCGGCGAGCTCGACGACGTCGTCGTCTTCTCCATCCTCAAGCACGAGTGGCCGTCCGTGAAGCACCGCCTGCAGTGGCGCCTGCGCGAGCGCACGCCCTCCGCCTGACCGGACGAGTCAGCCCGGTTCCGGCCCTACTGAACATTCACCGACGCGGATGCCGCCGCAGGCCCTGGCTACGAGCCCGGCCGCCACAGGACGACGGCCCGGCTGGCCCGCACGCGCGTGCCACGCCGGGCCGCCACGACCTCGCCCTGGCGGCCCGCGGCGAACACGCGCGTGTCGTCGGCCCGAAGCATGCGCTCCTGCTCAAGCTCGCGGCTCAGCTCCCGCACGCGGGACTGAAGGGCGGAGACCTGGTGCTCCAGCTCCATGACGCGCTTGATCCCAGCCAGGGACACACCCTCCTTGGAGAGTCGCTGCACCTCGCGCAGCAGCTCGACATCCCGGCGGGAGTACCGGCGGTGCCGGCCCCCTTGCCGCTGGGGCGTGACGATGCCCAGCCTGTCGTACTGCCGCAGGGTCTGCGGGTGCATCTCGGCGAGTTCCGCCGCAACTGAGATGACGAAGACGGGCTCGAAGTCCTCCTCCTGCACCGCCATCACCTGTCCTTCCTCGGCGCGAGGGCCGATTCTTTCGTTCGCTCGCGCGCTTTAGAGCGCGGCGTCTCGCGCCAGCGTGGCGCGCGGGTCGTCGCTCTTGGTTGCCTCTGCGAACTGCTCCACTGCGGCCTTCGCGTCCTCGCTCAGGTCCTTGGGGACGACGACGTCCAGCACCACGAGCAGATCCCCCGTGTGCTTGCGGGTCTTGACTCCACGGCCCTTGAGGCGCAGCGTCTTGCCGCTCGAGGAGCCCTCAGGCACCCTTACGGTCACGTGCCCGCCGTCCGGGGTCGGAACCTGGACCTTGCCTCCGAGCGCCGCCTCGGCGAACGTCACGGGGACGTGCATGCGCAAGTCATCGCCGTCGCGCTCATAGACCTTGTGAGGGCGGACGTTGACGGTGACCATGAGGTCTCCGGCGCCGCCAGCCCCCGGCTGGCCCTTGCCCTTGACGCGCACCTTCTGGCCGTCCTTGATGCCCGCGGGGATGCGGACCTCGATGGTCTCGCCGCTGGGCTCACGGAGGCCGATCTTGGTGCCGTTGAGGGCGGAGCCGAACCCGATGGTGGTGGAGGCCGTGCGGTCCGCGCCCTTGGCCGGCGCGCCGCCGTATCCGCCGCCCGGGAAGCCGCCGTAGCCGCCGGTTCCGTAGCCGGCCCCGGCGCCCGCGCTGTTGAAGAGGTCCTCGAAGTTGATGTTCTGACCGCCGAAGTTGCCGCCGCCGTACGAGCCCGGGTTGAACCCGCGGCCGCCGCCATTGAAGCTGCCGCCGTTGAACAGGCCCGAGAACACGTCCTCGAACCCGCCCGCGCCGCCGGGGCCGCCCGCCGTGAAGCGCGCGCCGGAGCCCATGGCCCGGATCGCGTCGTATTGCTTGCGCTCCTCGGGGTCGCTCAGAACACTGTGCGCCTCGGCGACCTCCTTGAACTTCTGCTCGGCGGCCTCGTCATTCGCGTTCAAGTCCGGATGGTATTTCCGGGACAGCTTTCGGTAGGCCTTCTTGATGTCGTCCGCAGAGGCGTCCTTGCTGAGCCCCAGCGTCGCGTAGAAATCTTTCTCCACCCAGTCCTGGCTGGCCATGGGCGCTCTCCTTCGTATCGGTTGACTTCTGACAAGTAGACGTGTGGCCCGCCTGCGGGTCTCGCAGGGCGGGCCACACGTTCACTGGGCGATTACTCGCCGGTTGAGACGATCACCTGGGCGGCGCGCAGGACGCGCTCCCCCTTGCGGTAGCCGACTCGCAGGATCTGCGCCACGTGGTCCTCGGGGACCTCGGGGTTGGGAACCTGCATGAGGGCCTCGTGCACGTTCGGGTCGAACGGCACGCCCGTCTCGTTGATGCTTTCCAGGCCGAGGCCCGCGAGCGCGGCGTCGAGCTTCTTCGAGATCGAGGCGAAGGGCCCCTCCTCGAGGTCGCCGTGCTGGCGCGCGGCCTCGATGTCGTCGAGCACGGGGAGCAGTGCCTGGAGCGCCGCAATCGTGGCGTTCTCTCCGGCAACGGCCCGGTCGCGCTCGACGCGCTTGCGGTAGTTGACGTACTCCGCCTGGAGGCGGAGGAGGTCACTCCTGAGCTCTGCAGCCTCGTCGTTGGCCGGGGCCTCGGACGCCGGGGCGTCCGTGGACTCGTCCTCGAGCGAAGCCGAGTTCAGGATGTCCTCAACCTGGTCGAGGGCATCTCCCTCAGTGTTCTCGCCCGCCGTGCCCTCCGGCGCGGAGTACTCCGCGCCGGACTCGGAGCCCGCGGCCGAGCCCTCCGGGGTCACCGGGTTCTCGTGCTCTGCCTCGTTTCCGTGATGCGGCATGGCGTGTCCTTACTTCTTCTCGTCGTCTTCGTCGACAACCTCTGCGTCGACGATGTCATCGTCCGCGTTCGGCGCGGACTCGGCCTGCTCGCCGGCCGGAGCTGCCTGCTCCTGGGCGTAGAGGGCCTCGCCGAGCTTCATCGAGGACGCCTGGAGCTTCTCGAAGGCGGCCTTGACGGCGTCCTCGTTGCCCTCCTGGGTCTCGAGCTCCTTCTTGAGCGCGTCGACGTCGGCCTGAACCTCGGTCTTCACGTCCTCGGGGAGCTTGTCCGCGTTGTCCTTGAGGAGCTTGTCCGTGGAGTACGCGGCGGACTCGGCCTGGTTGCGGACGTCCGCAGCCTCGCGGCGCTTCTTGTCCTCCGCAGCGTGCTCCTCGGCGTCCTTGACCATGCGGTCGATGTCTTCCTTGGAGAGGGAAGAGCCGCCCGTGATGGTCATCGACTGCTCCTTGCCCGTGCCCTTGTCCTTCGCGGACACGTGGACGATGCCGTTGGCGTCGATGTCGAACGTGACCTCGATCTGCGGCACGCCGCGCGGGGCCGGGGCGATGCCCGTGAGCTCGAACATTCCGAGGTTCTTGTTGTCCCGGGTGAACTCGCGCTCGCCCTGGAACACCTGGATGTGCACGGACGGCTGGTTGTCCTCGGCCGTCGTGAACGTCTCGGAGCGCTTGGTCGGGATGGCCGTGTTGCGCTCGATGAGCTTGGTCATCGTGCCGCCCTTGGTCTCGATGCCGAGGGAGAGCGGGGTGACGTCGATGAGGAGGACGTCCTTGCGCTCGCCCTTGAGGACACCGGCCTGGAGGGCTGCGCCAACGGCGACGACCTCATCCGGGTTGACGCCCTTGTTCGGCTCCTTGCCCGTGAGCTCCTTGACGAGCTCCGTGACGGCCGGCATGCGGGTCGAGCCACCGACGAGGATCACGTGGTCGATGTCCGCAACCTTGACGCCCGCCTCGGCGATGACGTCGTTGAACGGCTTCTTCGTGCGCTCCAGCAGGTCCGAGGTGAGGTCCTGGAACTTGGCGCGCGAGAGGTGCTCGTCCAGGTGGACCGGGCCCTCAGGCGTGACCGAGAGGTACTGAAGGGAGATGTTGGTGCTCGTGGCCGAGGAGAGCTCCTTCTTGGCCTGCTCCGCAGCCTCCTTCAGGCGCTGGAGGGCGATCTTGTCCTTGGAGAGGTCCGCACCCTTGGCCTTGGCCTGGGCGAGGAGCCACTCGACGATGCGCTCATCCCAGTCGTCGCCGCCGAGGCGGTTGTCGCCGGACGTGGCCTCAACCTGGATGGTGGAGAAGCCGTCGTCGTCCTTGCCGACCTCGAGGAGGGAGACGTCGAAGGTGCCGCCGCCGAGGTCGAAGACGAGGATGCGCTCGTCTTCCTTGCCCTTGTCGAGTCCGTAGGCCAGGGCGGCCGCGGTGGGCTCGTTGACGATGCGCAGGACGTTGAGGCCCGCGATCTCACCGGCTTCCTTGGTGGCCTGGCGCTCGGAGTCGTTGAAGTAGGCCGGAACGGTGATGACGGCGTCCGTGACCTTCTCGCCGAGGTAGGACTCAGCGTCGTGCTTCAGCTTCATGAGCGTGCGCGCCGAGATCTCCTGCGGCGTGTACTTCTTGCCGTCCACCTCAGTGGTCCAGTCCGTGCCCATGTGGCGCTTGACGGACGCGTAGGTGCGGTCGATGTTGTTGACGGCCTGGCGCTTGGCGATGTCGCCGACGAGGACGTCCCCGCCCTTGGAGAAGGCGACGATGGACGGGGTGGTCCGGTTGCCTTCCGCGTTCGCGATGACCGTGGGCTCGCCGCCCTCGAGAACCGAGACGACGGAGTTGGTGGTTCCGAGGTCGATGCCGACTGCTCGTGACATGTGATGGTTCCTTTCGATTGCTTTTGTCTTGTTGCCCGTTGGCCCGGCGGGATTCGCCGTGCCTTGAGCGTTCTGGACTCAACTCTACACTTGAGCGCGGTCATGTCAACCCTAAGTTGAGTCTTGCTCACTCAACTCTGGGTTTTTGTTCAGGTTCCTCACCGAATCGGCGTGTTCTGCGGACGGCCAGCGTCGTCGGCCACGCGAGACCTGGAAGGATGGCGGGCATGCCCGCCTCCGTCTACCTCGCCCTCCTCGCGTCGTGCGTGGCCATCGCCCTGACCCCCGGTGCGGGCGCCGTCAACACGATGTCCACCTCCCTCAAGGTCGGATGGGGGCGCGCCATCTGGACCATCCTGGGGCAGGAGATCGCCCTGGCGCTCCAGCTGCTCATCACGGCTCTCGGGCTCGGGTACGTCATCGCGTCCGCCCCCGGCGTCCTCCTGGCCATCCGCATTGCGGGCGTCCTCTACCTCGCCTGGCTCGGCGTGCGCCTCCTCCTTGAGCGCCCCCATCCTCCGGCGGACGACGACGTGGCGCCGCCGCCCGCCAAGGCCCGCGAGATGCTCCTGCGCGGGTTCGCAGTCAACATGACCAACCCCAAGGCGATCCTGTTCTTCCTCGCGTTTGTCCCGCAGTTCATCAACCCCGCCAGCGACCTCCTGCTCCAGTACTCGATCCTCATGGGGACGATCGTCGTCGTGGACGTCATCGTCATGTGGGGCATCTTCGCCACCGCCGCGAAGGGCCTGCGCCGCCTCACTCGCACACCGGCGGGGCAAGTCACGCTCAACCGGATCTTCGGCACGCTGTTCCTGGCCATGGCCGTGCTCGTCCTCCTCCTGCCGTCCCACTGACCCCCAGCAGGGATACGCTGGAACCGATCCGCCGCCCACGCACCCGAGGAAAGGCCTCCATGTACCGCGTCGCCGCCGTCTGCACCGGCAACATCTGCCGCTCCCCCATCGCCGAGTTCATGCTCGCGGAGGCAGTCGAGGAGGCCGGGCTCTCCGACCACGTCAGCGTCGAGTCCTTCGCGGTCTCCGCCTACGAGGAGGGCAACCCCATGGACCGGCGGGCGCGCTCGTGGCTTGTGGACAACGAGGTCGGCGAGCGGGAGGACATCGACGCCCACATCTCGCGGCCCATCACCGCACAGGCGCTCGAAGGGCTGAGCCTCGCGCTCGCGCTGGACGTGGAGCACCTCGCCGAGCTGCGCGCCCTCGCGGAAGGCTTCCCGGACGACCCGGCGAACAACCCCACCATCCGCCTCATCGGCTCCTTCAACCCAGAACTGGAGACCGCGAGCCCCGAGGAGCAGGGGATCTACGACCCCTGGTACGGCGGGCCCGAGGACTTCGACAAGGTCTCCGAGATGATCCGCGCCTGCGTCCCCGGCGTGATTGAGTTCATCCGGCACGAGCTCGCCGCCCGGGCCGTCCTCGACGTCGAATGACCCGCCCGCCCCTCGTTCTCCTCATCGACGGGCGCTCCGGCTCGGGCAAGACGACGCTTGCGGCCTCGGTGCGCGCCCAGCTGGAGACGCCGCGGGCGCCCGGTCTTCTCTGGGCCGCGCAGGCGGGAATCCCGCGGTGGGGAACCGTGGCCTCGCTCGACATGGAGGACCTCTACCAGGGGTGGGACGGGCTCGGCGCGGCCGTGACCTGGGCCGCCACCGAGGCCGTGCCCCGGCTGGCCCGCCGCGAGTGCGCCCCGCTTCGCGGGTGGGACTGGGCGTCCTCCACCCCGCGAGAGCTGCCGCCCGCGGACCCCGGGGACGTCCTCGTCGTGGAGGGCGTCGGCGCGAGCGCGCGGCCCATTGTGGACGCGGCGCGGGCCGCCGGGTGCGCCGTCATCACCGTCTGGATCGAGGGCACGGCCGAGGCGCGCAAGGCCCGCGCCCTCGCCCGTGACGGCGAGACCTTCCGCCCCCACTGGGACCGGTGGGCCCGCGCCGAGGACGCGTGGATCGCCTCCGACGACGGGCCCGTGGCCCCCGATCTCCGCGTGCCCGCCGGACGTCCGTCCGGGGCGGACGTCCTCCGCGCCGCCGCGGCCCTGTTCCCGGGCTCGCCGCTCGGCGCGCTCCTCCTGGAGCCGTGGGCACCGTGCGGGCATGGGGGCGCCGCCGGGCCGGGCTCACCGCGGGCCACAGGCGCTGACGAGGCAGCCGCCCCAGATGGGGCCGCGCAAGCACGCGGGACTCACGTCAGCGGGGCAGGCGGGGCGTCGCGTTTCGAGGCGGTGGCGCACGGGATGCCGCACGCGGTCTGGCTGGACTCATCCCTCCCCGGAGGCGGGCCTCGCAGCGCGCGGAGCATGACCGCGGCGGGGCGCCTCGGCGTGACGTTCGTCCGGGAGGGCTCCTCCTGCACGCCATCCGCCGCCGCCCAGCCGCGGCCCGAGCGCACCGCCGCTGCCTCCCCAGGGCCCCTCGCCTCGATCCCCACGGCCCCGGGCACACTGCGCGTGGACCTCAACGGGATCACGGGCTCGCGCCCGGCCCAGTTCTTCGACTGGATCGCCGCGGCCTGGCCGAACGGCGCCGACTCGAGCACACAGGCCGGTGGGTGTGCCGATGTCGCCCTCGGTGGGGAAGACGCGGGCGCACCCGGGTCCGGCGCTATGGGGCCGGGAGCACACGGCCCAGGAGCGGAGTGCCCGCCCGTGGGGTGGATCGCCCAGCTCGGCTACGAGCTCCGCGCGGAAACGGGCACGCCAGCCATCCCGCAGCCGGACGCCGGGGACTGCGACGCCCGGCTCTTCTGGCCCACCCGCCTTCACGTCCTCGACACGGGCACGGGCCGCACAACGGCGTTCTGCCGCGGAGAGTGCCCCGCACAGCCGGACTGGGCCGCTTCTCCGGCGGAGGCGCCCCCTGCGCCGGCCTCGTCCCAGGGGGCGGTGGCCGAGAGCGGCGGCCCCGTCGTCGCCCCCGCCCTCCCCGGGAGGCAAGCCGTCCGCGCGGCTGACGCGCGGGAGGAGTACCTCGCGAAGATCGAGGAGGCGCTCGACGAGATCAGGGCCGGCAACTCGTACGAGGTGTGCCTGACGACTGAGCTCACGGCCCCCGCACACCCGGACCCCCTCCGGCTGTTCGAGGAGCTGCGCCGCGTCTCCCCCGCCCCGTTCGGCGCGTTCCTGAGATTCGCCGCCGGAACCGACGACGAGTTCGCCCTTGTCTCCAGCAGCCCCGAGCGCTTCCTCTCCGTGGGCGCGGACGGCACGGTCACCGCCGAGCCCATCAAGGGCACGCGACCGCGAGGTAGCACCCCAGCCCAGGACGCCGCCCTGCGCGCCGAGCTCGAGGCGAGCTCCAAGGACCGGGCCGAGAACATCATGATCGTGGACCTGCTCCGCAACGACCTCGGCGCCACGGCCCGCACAGGGACGGTCCGCGTGGAGCGGCTCTGCGCCATCGAGGAGTACGCGACCGTCTTCCAGATGGTCTCCACCATCACCGCGGCGGCGGATCCCGCGCGGAGCCGGGGCGACCTGCTCCGGGCCGCGTTCCCGCCCGGCTCCATGACGGGCTGCCCCAAGATCAGCACGATGGAGATCCTCGCGCGCCTGGAGGGCCGCCGGCGCGGGGCCTACTCGGGGTCCGTGGGGTGGCTCGGGATGGACGGGTCCGGGGACCTCAACGTCGTCATCCGGAGCCTGGCCGTTCGCCGCGGGGCCATGACCCTCGGGGTGGGCGGGGCCGTGACCATCGACTCGGACCCGGGCGCCGAGTGGGACGAGATCCGGGCCAAGACCTCCGGGGTGCTGCTTGCCCTCGGCGCGGAGTTCCCCGAGCAGGGAGGGGCAGGGGAGCGCCAGCGGCGTCGTCGGCCTCAGACGGACGAGGTCAGCTCCGGTACTTCTCCGGCACGCCGATGACCCAGGCGCGCCCGAGAGAGCGCAAGAGCGCGGGGTACGTGTCCGCCCAGGGGCCGGGGCCGGACAGCTCAAGGCTCACGGCCCCGTGGACGCAGGCCCAGATGGAATAGGTGGCCTCGCCCACCGACCCCGCGAGGCGCCCCTGCGCGTCAAGGATCTCCAGCGTCTGCGTGAGGGGCACGAGCGCGCGCGGCCCCTCCGGGAGCACCTGGGACCGGCCCCCGAACATGACCCTGTACAGCGCCGGGTTGTCCAGGGCCCACTGCCGGTAGGAACGGCCCAGGTACGAGAGGTCGTCCACCGGGTCCTCACCGCGGCGGGCACTCTCCTGCGCGCGGGTGAAGGACTCGATGGCGGCGAGGCTCACCTCGCGCTCCAGCGCGCGCTTGTTGCCGACGAGGGAATACACGGCCGTCGTGGAGACGCCGACCTCGGCGGCGACGCCCCGGAGCGAGAGGCCGCCGGGCCCCTCGGCGGCCATGATGCGGGCAGCGGCGTCAAGGAGGAGACGGCGGTGATCCTCGCCGTATTGAACAGGTCTTGCCATGCGACAATCCTAGCATTACGCTGTTACGAAACAGAGTTACGTAACAGCGTTTCCCTAGGAGGCCCCATGCGACACCCCATCCCCGGCCGGTTCACCGCCGAAGCCCGCGACGTCACCGTGTTCCTCATCGGAATGCGCGCCAACCGCCTCCACCGCCCCGACCTCTACGTGCCCGTAGCCCGCGCGTTCATGCGGATGACCGATCATCTCGAGGGCCGGCCCGAGACGGGCTTCCTCGGACACGAGCTCTGGCTGGGGCGCACGACCATCTCCGTCCAGTACTGGCGCTCACCCGAGGACCTCCAGGCATTCGCAGCCGACGCCAACGCCCCGCACGTCGACCCGTGGCGCCGCTTCATGAAGACGGCCGGCTCCGGAGACGTCGGCGTTTGGCATGAGACATACACCGTCCCCGCCGGCAACCACGAGGCCGTGTACTCAGACATGCCGGAATTCGGGCTCGCCAAGGCGCTCGGCCGGGAGAAGATCGGAGCCACGACGACGACGGCCCGCCAGAGGCTGCGCCGCGCCTGACACCCGGGCGGCGGGTCAGTGGGCGTGCGGCTCGATCTCCGCGTGACCCACCGGCTCGAGCTGGAACGTCGAGTGCTCCACCGAGATCGCGAAGTGCCCCGCGACGCACTGCTGGAGCTCCAGGAGGATCTCCGCACTGTGCCCGTCCCGGAAACAGGACTCCTCAATGACAACGTGCGCGGTCAGCACCGGCAGGCCCGTGGTGATCCGCGAAACGTGCAGATCGTGGACGTCCCGCACGTGCTCCTGGGCCAGGATGTGGTCCCGCACGGCCTCGATATCCAGGCCCGGCGGGGCCGCCTCGAGGAGGACGTCCCCAGCCTCCCGCAGGATGAGCCAGGCGCGGGGCACGATAAGCAGCGCGATGAGCATGCCCGCCACAGCGTCCGCCGCAGCCCAGCCCGTCCACATGACCACGAGCGCGGAGACGATGACCGCCACGGACCCCAGCGCGTCAGCCGCAACCTCCGCCGCCGCGGCCCGCATGTTGAGCGAGGAGTCCCCGCCTCCGGCGAGAATCCGCATGGACACGAGGTTGCCCACGAGGCCGATAGCCCCAAAGACAAGAAGCTCCCGCGGCGGCACGTCTGCGGGCTCGCCGAGCCTGCGCGCACCCTCGACAAACGCATAGAGGCCGACGCCGAGAAGGATCGTTGCCTGAGCCCCCGCCGCGAGAACCTCGGCCCGCTGGAACCCCCACGTCCGCCGCCCGGAGGCCGGCCGAAGGGCCAGGCTCGCCGCCGTCAGCGCGAGGAGCAGGCCGCCTGCGTCCGTCAGCATGTGCGCCGCATCCACGAGGAGAGCCAAGGAGCCCGTGACCCACGCACCGACGACCTCCGCCACGAGGATGCCCACAGTGATGCCGAAGGCGGCCGCGAGCCGGGCCCGCGAGGCGCCCGCGCCATGGCTGTGCCCGTGCGCGTGCCCGTGGGAGTGCCCTGTGGCGTCCCCGCGCGTCACGTGATGCTCTCCGCCATCTCCCAGAGCTCGTCCGTCAGGCGCTCCGCGAGCGCGGGGTCCGCGCCGATGGGCCGCCCGTCCGCCGTCTCGATGCGGGCCAGAAGCCGCACGGAGGAGGCGAGCCAGGCGGCGTCCGACTCGAACAGGGCGCCGGACTCGAGGGGCCCGTAGCCGAGCTCCCAGCCCGCGGCCTTCGCCAGCTCGAAGATCGCCGCCTGCGTGGTGCCCGGCAGGATCCCCGTCCGGCGCTCGGGGGTGATGAGGGTCTTCGTCCCGTCCTCCGCGACGCGTGCCATGAGGAGGGTCGACGTGGGGCCCTCAAGGAGCTTGCCGTCGCTCGTGACGAAGACGACGTCGTCCGCCCCGTGTTTCTTCGCGTGACGCAGGGCGGCCATGTTCACGGCGTAGGAGAGGGTCTTGGCGCCCAAGAGAAGCCACGGGGCCCGCTCGGCGGCGCCGGAGTCATAGCCGCGGTCGAGGAGCAGGACGGAAATCGGCTCGGAGGCCTCGCGGGTGGGCAGGGTCGAGGGCGCGACCTGCACCCAGCAGGTCGGACGGGTTTCCGCTGCGGCGTCGTCGCCCCGAGTGGCCACGAGACGCACGGCGAGGCGCCCGCCCGGCTCAGCCCCGAAGCTCTCCGCGTGCGCGCGGAGGCCGTGCTCCACCGCCCGCTCCCACTCGGCCCGCTCCGGCAGGTCAAGGTCCATGACGCGGGCGCTCGCCGCAAGGCGATCCAAGTGGGCGCCGAGCTTGCGCGGGCGGCCGTCGACGGCGAGGAGGGTCTCGAAGACGCCGTCCCCACGGGCCACCCCCAGGTCCGTGACCGGCAGGGCGGGCGCCGCCGCATCAGCCCGCCGCCCCCCAGGGGTCTCCGGGTCCAGCATGATGAGGGTCAGGCGCGGCGAAGTCATGCGTCTAGGGTACGTCGAACGCCCGGAAAGTCACGGGGAAGCGCCCCGCCCCGCGCAGAGCTGAACCGGTCTGCGGCACACCTAGGATGGAGAGGAAGCAGGGCTGACATCGGCCCGCCTGGGACCAGGAGGACCGGACCGACCATGCAGTGGCTCATCCCCAACTTCGACGGCATGCCTGACGAGCTGCGGGTTGCACTCGTGGTTCTCGACTACACGATCCGCATCCTCGCGATCGGCATCATCCCGGGCCGCCGCCGCCCCGTCGCAGCCATGGCGTGGCTCCTGGCGATCTTCTTCATCCCGATCGTGGGCCTGGCCCTCTTCCTCCTGATCGGCACGAACAAGCTCAACGAGAAGCGGACCAAGGAGCAGGAGCGGATCACCCGGTACGTTATGGACCGATCCAAGGGCTTCGAGGTCCACTGGACCGAGTTCAACGTGGACGAGTGGGTCCAGCGGGCCGCAGAGCTCAACCGCAACCTCTCCGGCTTCCCCGCCGCGGACGGCAACGAGATCACGCTCTACCCGGACTACATCGAGGCCCTCGACGCGATGACTCAGGCCGTCGAGGAGGCAGAGGACAGCGTCAACGTCGAGTTCTACATCCTCTCCGTGGACTCCACCACGCAGCCGTTCTTCGACGCCCTCGTCCGAGCCTCGGAGCGGGGCGTCACCGTGCGGGTCCTCTACGATCACCTCGGCTCGGCGCGCGTGCACGGATACGGCCAGACCAAGAAGTTCCTCAAGAGCAACAAGATCCAGTTCCGGCGCATGCTGCCCATCAACCCGTTCCGCAACGAGTGGCGACGCCCTGACCTGCGCAACCACCGCAAAATCCTCGTCATCGACCAGGAGGTGGCGTTCTCCGGCAGCCTCAACCTCATTGAGCGGGAGTACCGGAAGAAGAAGAACCACCGCATCGGCCGGCAGTGGGTTGAGCTCCTCGCCCGGTTCGAGGGCCCCAACGCGGCTGAGCTCAAGATGGTCTTCGCCGCAGACTGGTACGCCGAGACCGGCGAGTCCCTTGCTGACGGCGTCAAGCTCCACGACGAGATGGACACGCCGGGCGACGTCACCTGCCAGGTCATCCCCTCCGGCCCGGGGTACGCCAACGAGAACAACCTGCGCTTCTTCAACATGCTGTTCTACAACGCTAAGGAGCGCATCAGCGTCACGAGCCCGTACTTCGTCCCCGACGAGTCCCTCCTCGTGGCCATGACCACGGCGGCCCAGCGCGGAGTGGACGTGGAGCTGTTCGTCTCGGAGAAGGGCGACCAGTTCATGGTGGACCATGCCCAGCGCTCGTACTACGAGGCCATCATGGAGGCCGGCGTGAAGATCTACCGCTACCCGGCCCCGTACGTCCTCCACGCCAAGCACATCACGGTGGACGACGACCTCGCGGTCATCGGCTCCTCCAACATGGACCAGCGCTCGTTCTCTCTCAACGCCGAAGTGAGCGTGCTCATGGTCGGCGGGGACATCGTCCCCCGCATGCGCAAGGTCGAGGACGGCTACCGGGCCGTGTCCACGCAGCTCGACCTCGAGGAGTGGCGCAAGCGCCCGCGGATCGGCCGCTTCATGGACAACGTCTGCCGCCTCACCTCCGGCCTCCAGTAGGGCGCGGACGACGACGCCTGCCGCGGGGCCGAGAGCACTTCTGCACGGTGATCAGCCGCCCGCAGGCCTTGGTGCGCTGAGCCGGGCCTCGGCCCGCCCCTATGCCCAGAGGATGTCGAGCTGCCCCGTCACCGTGGCCGCCGTCCACACGAGCGCCGCGAAGGCCACGCAGAATCCGAGCGCGGCCCAGTCCCGCGGGGCCAGGACGGAGGGGTAGGCCCACGTCCGAGGGGTGGCCGAGAACCCGCGGGCATCCATCGTCGTCGCCATCCGGGCCCCACGCCGCACCACCTGCACGAGGAGCGCGAAGGTGAGGCCAGCGTTGGCCCTCCAGCGCGCGAGCGGGGTGCCGAAGGAGCCCACGCCGCGGGCGCGGCGGGCGAGGCGGAGGGTCTGGACGTCGTCGTTGATGAGGCCGACGACGCGCAGCGCCGCCACGGCCCCCAGGACGAACCGCTGCGGCATCTTGAGGATCTGGGCCAGGCCGTCGCCGAGCTCGGACGAGTCGGTCGTGGCCATGACGACGATGGCCGGCAGCGCAAGCGCGAACGAGCGCAAGAGCATGGACACGCCAGACTCCAGCGACCCCTCCGAGACCGTCAGCCACCCGATGCTGAGCAGCGTGGCGCCGGAGTCCGCCGCGCCCACGGCCACGGCCCACACGGCCCCCAGGGCGCCGACGACGATCGGCCACACCCGCACGAGAATCCCCACCACGCTCACTCGGGCCAGCGGCGCGATGACCAGAACAGTCAGCGCGAGCATGGACAGGCTCGTCAGGCGGTCCATGCTGAGGGTGGGCGGGACTGCCAGCGCAATGAGCCCCAGGAGCTTGGCCACCGGGTTGAGCCCGACGACGAAGGGCACGCCCCGCGGGGAGCCGCCGGCCGGCGCGGCAGCACGTGCGGAAGACTGACGGGTGCTCATGGGCGGCCTCCCTGGGGGGCGTCTGCGGTGGCGGCGAGCCGGAGGACGCGGGCGCCGATGGCGTCGGCGAAGGCAGCGTCGTGTGTGACGGCGATGACGGCCACGCCCTCGTCCAGGAGGGCGTTGAACAGCCCAGCCAGCTCGGCCCACGTGCGGGCGTCCTGGCCGAACGTCGGCTCGTCCACGATGAGCAGGCCCGGCGCCGCTGCGAGGGCGGAGGCCACCGAGAGGCGGCGCTTCTGACCGCCGGAGAGCGTGAACGGCTGCTGCTCCGCCCGGTCCTCCAGCCCGAGCTGCGCCAGGAGGCGGTCCCGGATGCTCGCGACCTCCTCCTCCGGCATGCCCGCGAGTCGGGGGCCGTGCTCGAGCTCGCCTGCAACCGTGGACGTGACGAACTGGTGCTCCGGGTTCTGGAAGACCGTGCCGATGCGCCGGATGAGGTCCGAGGCGCGCCAGTGGAACGGCTCGCTCCGCGCGGTGCTCCCGGGGGTCTGCCGGTGCCCGGGGTTCCCGGCGGTGCCCGGGCGGCCTGGGCCCATGCCCGCCTCGACCCGGCCCGCGAGGGGCTCGAGGAGGCCGGCGAGAGTCAGGGCCAGCGTGGACTTGCCCGCGCCGTTCTCCCCCATGATCGCGAGGGCCTCGCCCCGCCTCACCTCGAGGTTCAGGCCTGCCTGGATGGCGCGCCGCCCGGACTCGCCCCGGCGGATGCTCCACCGCCGCTTGGGGTCCCGCGTGACAGAGAGGTCCACGGTGCGCAGGACGACGTCGGCCCCCTGCACCGCTGCCCCCGACCGCGGGCGCACGTCCGGGGTCTCCCCCGGCAGCCAGACGCCCGCCTTGCGGAGCACGGGCCGCATGGGCGAGTCCTCGGCGAGCACCTCAGCCACGGGGCCGTCCGCGAGGATGCCCCCGCCGGGCGCGAGGACGACGGCCCGCTCGGTCATGCGGGCCCAGTCCTCGAGCCTGTGCTCCACGACGACGAGCGCCGAGCCCCGCTCACGGCAGACCGCGTCCACGGCCGCAACCACGTCCCGGGCGCCCTCAGGGTCCAGGTTGGCGGTGGGCTCGTCAAGGAGGAGCAGCTCGGGCTCCATGGCGAGCAGCCCCGCCAGGCCCACGCGCTGCTTCTGCCCGCCCGAGAGGCGCCCCGTGGAGCGGTCCGGGTCCATCCCCGCGAGGCCCACGGCCTCGAGGCTCGCCGGGATGCGCCGCCTGATCTCGGCCGGGTCCACCCCGAGGTTCTCGGGGCCGAAGGCCACGTCCCGCCCGACGGTGGCCATGACCACCTGGGACTCAGGGTCCTGGTGCATGAGGCCGGCGGTGCCCCTCGCCTCGGACGGGTGCGCCCCGCGGAGGCGGATGATCCCGGACTCCTGGACGCCGTCGTCCGCCGACTCAGAGGTGAGCACCCCCGCGAGGGCGGCCAGGAGCGTGGACTTGCCGGACCCGGACGGGCCGAGCAGGAGGACCCGCTCGCCCGGGGCGATACGGAGGGTGACGGGCCCGAGGGAGGGCGCGGGAGCCCCTTCATGGAGAACGGAATAGTTCTCGACGACGACGAGGTGGCCGCCCGACTCACCCGCCGCGCCCCCGGAGGAAGCAGGGGGCGGGGCGGGGGCGGTGTGGCGGCCAGAGGTCCCCGGCTCGCCGCGGTGAGAGTCCGTCACGCTAGAGCGCAGGCTCGCGGTGCGCGTTGCGCGAGGCGAGGCCCGAGAGCGCGCCCGTGGCGGCCACGCCGCGCGTCATGAGCCAGGAGACCAGGCCAGCGACGAGGGCACCCGAGATGATGCCGAAGACCATGTAGATGAGCTTCCAGGCGATGACCCACTCGGCGTAGTAGCCGCTGATGAACGCGTCGTTGAACGTGCCGAAGAGGCCCGCCCCCGCGCCCGCGAGCATGGCGACGGGCAGGGTGAAGCGGCGGTAGCGGAAGGCCGCGAAGGCGAGCTCCGCGCCCAGGCCCTGGACGATGCCGGAGAGGAGGACGGCCATGCCCCACTGCGAGCCGACGAGGGCCTCCCCGACCGCCGCCACGACCTCGCAGAAAATGGCCGCGCCCGGCTTGCGGACGATGAGCGCGCCCAGGACACCCGGGAGGAGCCACGCGCCGATCACGAGGCCGCCCATCGGGGGAAAGGCCGCGAATGCCCCGCTGATGACGCCGTAGAACGCGTTCCACGCCCAGAAGAAGACGCCGCCGAACACGGCGACAAGGGCGGCGATGACGATGTCGATGGTGGTCCAGCCGCGACGGGCCGACGCGGCCTGCGAGGTGGTTCCGCGTGTGGTGGTCATGAACTTGTCCTTCCAACAAATGTGCATGGAAGGGGTCCAGGCATGCCTGGCGAGATGACTCGACTCCCTGCCGCCGGTACTAACCGGATCAGGTTCGAGGGTCTGCATGAATGCACTCTCAGCGCCCTGTGTCTCTGGCCATGACGGCCGGCGCTCCCCTGTCGTGTGACGCGCGCGGAAAACCCCGCGCTCACGCCTCCACCATACCGCAGACGCCACCCAGCCTGGCGGACTATGCTGAGGTCAGACACTTGACGCGGCACTGCACTGTGCCGCGCATCCCCACCTCGCAAGGAGTCAACGTGCAGCCCATCATCAAGCTTCTCGGCACGGCCGCCAGCATCGGAGCAGGCTTCGTGAGCGCCAAGGTCGTCGACATCATCTGGGAGAAGACCACCGGACACAAGGCTCCCAAGAAGGGCGAGGACGTGGACCAGTCCTTCGTCCAGGCCATCGTGTTCGCGGTCGTCTCCGCCACGGTGTCCGCCGTCATCACCCAGGCCGTCAAGAAGGGCCAGAACAAGGTCCTCAAGGGCTTCAACCGCTCCCGGACCGAGGTCGCGTAAGCACCCCGCTCCCCCGCTTGACGGTGCGGCCGGCTCCCCTCGGGGGCCGGCCGCACGTGTGTCTGGGGCAGGGCGTCAGCGGCCCTCATCCAGCTCGGCGGCCAGGTCGTCGCGGACGAGATCCTGGTACGGGGTGCTCGCCGTCCGGTGGGCCGTGCGGGCCGTGATGTGCGCGGAGATGGGCACGGTCACGAGCTGCAGCACCCAGACGAGGGCCAAGAAGGGCACGAGGCGCCAGTCGCCGATCGTGAGCCCCACGGCCACGAGCATCATGAGCAGGCCGATGACCTGCGGCTTGGAAGCGGCGTGCAGCCGGGCCATGTCAGACGGGAAGCGGAGGATTCCGACGGCGGCGGCCAGCGCCCAGAAGGCACCGCCGACAAGCAAGACGCCCGCGACAATGTCGACAATCATGAGCGCTCGTTCTCCTTTCGGGACGCGAGGAAGATCGAGAAGGACAGCGTCGCCACCCAGGCCACGACCGAGAGGACGAGGAGGAGCGTCAGGTGATCGGCGACCTTGGACGTCGTCATGTAGACGCAGAGCGCCCCGACGAACACCGTCACGAGGACGTCCACGGCGATGACCCGGTCCAGGAGGCGGGGCCCGCGCTGGATGCGCACGAGCGAGGCCAGCGCAGCGACGCTCAACAGAGCCCCGGCGAGGACGGTGCAGTAGTGGAGAAAGCTCATCGGGTGCCTCCCTGGGCGGCGCTCGCTCCAGACGAGCTCACCGTGTCGTGAGTGCGGGCGCGCTGGCGCCCGTGGGGGCCCCGTGCGGAGAGGCGGCGAGCCGCGGCGCGCTCCCGCTCGTCCTGCCTGCCGAGGATGTCGAGGATCCGGTACTCCGTCTCGTGGGCCTCGCGGATGAAGTCGTCCGCGGCCTCATCCGTGGAGACCCCCAGGACGTGGACATAGAGGATGGCCGCGTCGCGGTCCACTTCGCAGACGATCGAGCCCGGGACGATGGCCAGGGCATGGGAGACCGCTGTCAGCACCAGGTCGTCATGCGTGACCAGTTGGACCTTGATGATCGACGAGCGCGCGCGCGGCCCCTCCGTCACCGCCAGGTGGAACACCCGGATGCTCGCAATGAGAGACTGCCACGTCAGCGAGCCCACCATGACGAGGGCCTTGAACGGGTTGAACCGCCCCGCGAGCTCCACGGGGGGCAGACGGAAGACATGCGTGACCACCCAGACGATGAGCACCGAGAAGACGATGTTCATGACGCTGAGGTCCCGGGACAGGGCGAGCCACACGCCCACAAGCCAGATGAGCAGCGGCAGCTCCTTGCGGAGCGGGACCGGGCGCCGGCGCCGGGCCGTCGTCGGAACATCCGTGGACTCGGGGTCCAGGTGCGGCGCGTCGTCCGGGTGGATGCCGTTCTCATCCGGCTGGCCGATGTCGTTGATGCTCAGGTGGTCCTGCTTCATCACTGGCCTCCCTTCGGTGCGGGGCTGGGCGCGGTGCCGCCGTGGGTCGCGGGAACCTCGCTCAGGCGCTCTTCGCCCATGACCGCCTCAATGTACGGCGTGCGCTCGATGAGCTCATTCGCCGTGGCCCCCGACATACGGTAGAGCGGGCCTGCGACGACGGTCAGGGCGAGGCCGGCGAGGACGAGCGAGAGGGTGGCCGCGACCATCGAGCGGGTCAGGGGCTGCCCGGACTGGTCGTCCTCCCGCCCCACCTCCGCCTCGGCCGCAGTGGACTCGCCCTGCTCGCGCCAGAAGGCGCGGTTCCACACGCGGGCTATGGCCATGAGGGTCAGCAGGCTCGTCACGATGGAGGCAGCGACGGCAATCCAGGCCACGGGTGTGTCCAGCATGATGCCCGCCTGGATGAGTCCCACCTTGCCGAGGAAGCCGGACATGGGCGGGATGCCAGCGAGGTTCATGGCGGGGATGAAGAACAGGAGGGAGACGAACGGCAGGCTCTTCGCCAGGCCTCCAAGGCGCTCGATGTTGGTCACGCCGCGCACCCGCTCGATCAGGCCCGCCACGAGGAAGAGGGAGGTCTGGACGATGATGTGGTGCGCCACGTAGTACACGGAGGCCCCTAGCCCCACGATTGACCCCGTGCCGATGCCGAAGATCAGGTAGCCGATGTGGCTGACGAGGGTGAAGGACAAGAGGCGCTTGAGGTCGAACTGCGCGAGCGCGCCGAGGATGCCCACGATCATCGTCACCGCGCCGGCGACCATGAGGATCGTGTTGAAGTCGTCCCCGGGAAAGAGCAGGGTCTCGGTGCGGATGATCGCGTAGACGCCGACCTTGGTCAGCAGGCCCGCGAACACCGCCGTGACGGGCGCGGGCGCCGTGGGGTAGGAGTCCGGGAGCCAGAAGGACAGCGGGAACACAGCCGCCTTGATGCAGAACGCCACGAGCAGGAGGGCGTGAAGCGCCATCTGCGTGCCGTGCGGCAGGGCCGAGAGCTTCATCGCCACGTCCGCCATGTTCACGGTGCCGGTGGCCGCGTAAACGAGCCCGATGGCCAGGAGGAACAGCACGGAGGACACCACGGAGACGACGACGTAGGTGAGCGCCGCCCGGATTCTGGCATCGGTTGCCCCGAGGGTCATGAGCACGTAGCTCGCCGTCAGGAGGATCTCGAACCCGACATAGAGGTTGAACAGGTCCCCGGCGAGGAACGCGTTGGAGACGCCGCCAACGAGGATGAGATAGGTGGGGTGGAAGATCGAGACAGGCCCGTCCTGTTCCGACTCCTCCGCGTCCTGACCCGTGGCGAACACGAGGACGGCGAGGGACACGAGCGTGGAGACCACGAGCATGAAGCTCGCGAACGCGTCCACGACCATCGAGATGCCGAAGGGCGGCGCCCATCCGCCGAGATAGACCGCGGTGGGCCCGTGCAGAATCGTCGAGATGAGGAGCGAGGACTCGAGGATGAGCGTCAGGGTCAGCGAGACGATGGCGATGATGCGCTGAATGCCCGGGTGGCGGGCCACGAGGAACGCGGCGGCCGCCCCCAGGAAGGGGAGGCCGATGGCGAACGGCGCGGCGGCGGTCGTGTCGATCATCCCTCGTGCTCCTTGGTGAACTCGGTGTCTTCGTGGACGACGTCCGCGTCTTCCTCTGCGTCGTACGACTCCTTCGCTGCGACGACGGCGTCCTCCTCGTCTCGCTCGATCTCGTCCCGGCGGCGGATGACCCAGGTCCGGTAGATGATGCCGAGCATGAAGGCCGTGATGGCGAAGCTGATGACGATGGACGTCAGCACGAACACCTGGGGCAGCGGGTCGTTGTACTCGGACGGGTCCGCGCCCTTGACCACGAGCGGCGCGATTCCCGCCAGCCCGCCCGTCGTGATGAGCAGGAGGTTCGTGGCGTTCGTGATGAGCGTCAGGGCCAGGAGGATGCGCGTCAGGGACTTGTCCAGCAGCAGGTAGACCCCCGCCGCGTAGAGCACGCCCATCAGCACGAGGAGTGTGAGGTTGGCGCTCATGCCTGCGCTCCCTTCGTCTCGGCGGCCTCGGCCTCGGTGACCGCGTTGTCCGGGCCTCGGTCTGAGGAGATCTGCTGCCTGCCCGCGAGCCAGTCAAGCCTCGAGCCGAAGCTGCGGAGCACGTCAGAGACGAGGCCGACGACGATGAGGAACACACCGATGTCGAAGATCGTGCTCGTCGTGAACTTGTACCCGCCGAGCAGCGGCACGGTGCCCTGGACGATGGCCGCCTGCAGGACCTCGCCGCCGAAGAACAGCGGAACGATCGCCGACAGGGCGATGATCCCGAGCCCGCTGCCGAGCATGGTCCCGGCGGAGATCGGCATGGCCTCGTACAGCTCGTAGCGGCCCCCGGCAAAGTACCGGACAGCGAGCGCGAGACCCGCCATGAGGCCCGCAGCAAAGCCGCCGCCCGGCGCGTTGTGGCCGGCGACGAGAAGGTAGACGGAGACGATGATCAGCGTGTGGAACACAATCCGCACGACCACCTCGAGCATGATGGAGCGCGACCCCGAGTCCAGGGTGTGCCCCGCGGTGATCCAGGGGCTCCGCGGCGCCTCGCTGAAGCGGTCGGCGTCGTGCGCCCCTCCCCGCTGCACCGCGCCAGAGGCGACCTGAGAAGAGAAGCCCGCGTGGAGCTGCTGGTCCCCGCGGCCCGAGACGAAGATGAGGCTCGCCACCCCCGTGGCCGCGATGGCGAGGACGGAGACCTCACCGAACGTGTCCCACGCGCGGATGTCCACGAGGGTCACGTTGACGATGTTGGCGCCCCCGCCGCCGTCATAGGCCAGGCGAGGGAACTCGAGGGAGACCGGCAGGCTCTCGCGGGCGTTCATCGCCGCGGCAGCCAGGAAGACCATGCCCGTGCCGAACGCGACGCCCAGCACCGCCCGAATCAGCTTGTGCCGCGACTGCCACGCCGGCTCCATGCGGGCCGGCAGGACGCGCAGGGCGAGGACCATGGCCACAGTGACCACGGTCTCCACGAGGACCTGCGTGAGGGCGAGGTCCGGCGCCCCCTGCAGCGCGTAGATCACGGCCATGCCGTAGCCGACCACGGAGACGAGGAGAACGGCGAGGAAGCGCTTGTCCGCCTTGACGGCCGCGAGCGCTGCGATGCCGACGACGACGACGATGACGATCTGCGCCGCCGAGTCCGCAAGGTGAAGGCGCAGGCCGAAGGAGCCGCCGCCCGCCACGTAGGCCACCAGCGGCGCGGAGACGGCCACGGCGAGAATGATGGAGACGTAGAACCCCACGGAGCCCCGCTGGGTGCGGCCGGTCAGCCAGATCGCGAAGTCGTCGAGGGCGCCGACGCTCTGGCGGTACAGGCGCTCCGCGTCCAGCCGCCTGAGGGGCGGGTCCCCCTCGAGGCTGCCCCCGAGCGCGTCCTGGACGCGGCTCACACGGGCGCGGCCCAGGATGAGCGCGGCACCCACTCCGAGGCAGAGCGCGGACAGCAGCAGGGCAGTCGTGAACCCGTGCCAGATGGCCAAGTGCGGGAGCTTGCCGTGCTCCCCGAGGAGGGCCTGACCCGTCTCCCCGACCCCGTGGACGAGGGCCTCGATGGGGGCAGGGAACACGCCGAACACCACGGTGAGCACCGCGAGGACGATGGCCGGAGCCGCGAACGACGGCGCGATCCGCCTCACGACCCGGGCCTCCGTGACCTTGAAGAAGCGGCCGTCGCCGAAGGCGCCGAGGACGAACCGCCCGCTGTAGGCCACGGTGAGGATGGACCCCAGGACGGCGCCGATGAGGGCCACAACGCCGAGCGGGTCCGTGGCCCCATGCAGGAGCGCCTCGAGGACCGACTCCTTCGCCACGAAGCCCAGCGTGAACGGCACTCCGGCCATCGATGCGGCCGCCACGAGGGCCGTCGCGAACAGGATGGGAGCGCGCCGCGCGAGGCCGGCCAGCTGCCGGATGTCTCGCGTGCCGGTGCACTGGTCAATGATGCCGACGACGAGGAACAGCGTGGCCTTGAACAGGGCATGGCCCATGAGCAGCGCCGCCCCGGCGTGCAAGAACTCGGGCTTTCCCAGGCCCACAACGAGGGTCAGGAAGCCCAGTTGGCTGACGGTGCCGTAGGCGAGGATGAGCTTGAGATCGAACTGCCTCAGGGCGCGGTAGCCGCCGAGGAGCATCGTGGCGACGCCGCCGAGGACCACGAGCCACAGCCAGGCGTCAACGTGAAGGAACGCTGGGGCAAAGCGGGCCACGAGGTAGATGCCCGCCTTGACCATGGCGGCGGCGTGCAGGTAGGCCGAGACGGGGGTCGGGGCCGCCATGGCGCCCGGGAGCCAGAAGTGGCTCGGCACGAGCGCGGACTTGCTCGCGGCGCCCACGAACACGAGGACCGCCGCGGCCACGATGAACCCTTCAGGCGCGTCAACCGTCCCGGCCGCGAGCCTCTCCACGATGCTGGAGATCCGCATGGTCCCAGCCGCCGAGGCCAGGATGAGGAAGCCCACGAGCATGGACAGGCCGCCCGCCGTCGTGACAATGAGCGCCTGGAGAGCCGCACGCCGAGCGGTCAGGCGAGTCCTCGAGAAGCCGATCATCAGGTAGGAGAGGACCGTCGTGGCCTCCCACGCGATGAAGAGGATCATGAGGTCGTCAGCCGTGACGAGGAGGAACATGGCCGCGGCGAACGCCGTCAGCTGACCCGCGAACATGGCGTGGCCCACGGCTGTTCGGTTGGCCTTGAGGAAGTACTGGGCGCAATAGGCCAGGACCAGCGCGCCGATGCCCGTGACGAGCATCGAGAGCATGAGGGACAGCGGGTCCATGCGCAGGGCCAGCGAGACGCCGAGCTCCGGGATCCACGGGAAGGACAGCTCCATGCCCTCGGTTCCCCGGACCGCCACCGTCAACAGCCACACGAACACCCCGGCCGGGGCCACGGCGAGCGCGTAGAAGGACCGCCGGCCGAGCCACCGGAACAAGAAGGGGGCAAGGACGGCGTTGAGGGTGAGAACGGTCAAAGCTGGGAGCAACGCGCGGTCCTTCGTCGGGGAGCGGATCGTGGTGCAACCGCGCAGTCCACGCCCGGGTGAAGCAGGGGCGGCGCGCGCAGTATCGCTTCATTTTATCCGCCGTGCCTGGGAGCCCTTCCCAGTTGTCCACAGGGGAGCAGACGGACGCGGGAGCGACTCCCGCGAGCGTGCCACGACATCGGCCGGGCGCCGGGCGCCTGCGGCCCTCCGTCACATCGGCGGCAAGGCCGCGCGCGCAACGTATTCTCTGGGTATGAGCAGCCCCGCCGCCACCGCCCCGAGCAACCAGCCGCCCGCGCCACGACGCGGCGCCGTCCTGTCCTGGGCTCTCTGGGACTGGGGCTCCAGCGCCTTCAACGCCGTCATGACGACGTTCGTCTTCACGGTCTGGCTGACGTCTCCCGCCTTCGGGCCCACGGAGCACTCCTCGACGCTCCTCGCGTGGGGCCTCAGCCTGTCCGGGCTCGTCCTGGCCGTCATCGCCCCCGTCCTCGGCCAGCGCAGCGACGCCTCCAACCGCCGCAGGCTGTGGCTCGCCGTCAACACGGGCGTCGTCGTTCTCCTGTGCCTCTGCGGGGCGCTCGTGACCCCCGACCCCGGCCACCTGCTCCTGGGGATCGGCATCATCGCGGCGGCCACCCTGTTCTTCGAGCTCGCCAGCGTGGACTACAACGCCATGCTCTCAGACGTCTCGACGCCCGCGAGCGCTGGGCGAGTCTCCGGCTTCGGCTGGGCCATGGGCTACCTCGGCGGGATCGTGGCCCTCGTGATCGTCCTCTTCGGCTTCATCAAGCCGGCCTTCGGGCTCCCCGTGCCTCAGGAGGACGGGTGGCCGTTCCGCCTGACGGCCCTCTTCTCCGGCATCTGGTTCCTTGCCTTCGCGCTGCCGCTCTTGGTTCGCGGGACGGGGGCTGCCCCGCAGGCGCCGCGCTCGGCCCCGGCCGGGCTGCTGGAGTCCTACCGCATCCTGTGGCGCCGCCTCGCGTCGCTGTGGCGGACGGACCGCCACGCGATCTACTTCTTGGGGGCCTCAGCCGTGTTCCGCGACGGTCTCGCCGCGATCTTCACGCTCGGCGGCGTCATCGCCGTCGGCACGTTCGGGTTCACTCAGGCTCAGGTCATCGTCTTCGCCATCGCAGGCAACGTCGTCGCCGCGCTCGGCGCGCTCGTGGGCGGCCGCCTGGAGGACAGGCTCGGGCCCAAGCGGATCGTCATGGGCTCGCTGGTCGGCCTCCTCATCGCGGCTGCGGGCCTCCTCGCCTTGGGTGCGGGCACTCACCGGGTCGGCGGGCTGGAGTGGACGGCAACGACGACGTTCTGGGTGTTCGGGCTCTTCCTCTGCCTGTTCGTGGGACCCGCTCAGTCCTCGAGCCGCTCCTACCTGCTGCGGATTGCCCCCGCAGGGCACGAGTCGGAGTTCTTCGGCCTCTACGCCACGACGGGCCGGGCCGTGAGCTTCCTGGCCCCGACGCTGTTCGGCGCGTTCATCGTCCTCGGAGGGCAGCAGATTCACGGCGTGATCGGCATTGCTCTTGTCCTCGCCGCGGGGCTCGCACTCCTCGCGCCGATCCGCGAGCCTGCGGTCCGCAGGGACGAGGTGCGCGCGTAGCTCGTCGCAGGCCCGGCGGGACAGCTGCCGGACACGGCGTGGGGCTGGCCGGCCTCGTTGTGGCTCTAGCCGGCCTCCGGGCCGGGCACGCGCGTCCGGTGGAAGTTGAGGTGGGAGCGGGAGGGCGTCGGCCCGCGCTGGCCCTGGTAGCGGTTCCCGCGGCCGTCTGAGCCGTAGGGGCGCTCGGCAGGGCTCGTCAGCTGGAAGAAGCACAGCTGGCCGATCTTCGAGCCGGGCCACAGCTTGATCGGGAGCGTGGCGACATTGGAGAGCTCCAGCGTCACGTGGCCGGAGAAGCCCGGGTCGATGAACCCTGCGGTGGAGTGCGTCAGCAGGCCGAGGCGTCCGAGAGAGGACTTGCCCTCGAGGCGAGCGGCGATGTCGTCGCCGAGCGTGACGGTCTCGTAGGTCGAGCCCAGGACGAACTCCCCGGGATGGAGGACGAACGGCTCATCCGGGTCCACCTCGACGAGCCGAGTCAGGCCCTCCTGCTCCTCGGCTGGGTCGATGTTCGCGTACTTGTGGTTGTCGAACAGGCGGAAGAACCGGTCCAGGCGCACGTCAACGCTTGACGGCTGGATCATGTCCAGGTCAGCGGGCTCGAGGCCGATCCGGCCGTGGTCAAGGGCGGCGCGGATGTCGCGATCAGAGAGGAGCACGTGCCTAAAACTAGCAGGAATCCGCCGTCCGCTCCGAGCGGAGATGAGTTGCAGGGACCTACAATTCGTGATGTTCTCAGACACATGACTGAAAACATCGGCGACAACGCAGCCGACCAGCAGACGTCCCCCTCGACCTCCGACACCCCCGTGTCCCCCGCGAACCCCCTTGAAGAGGCGCTCGCCAAGGGCCAGGACGGGACCATGGAGCAGTCCGACGTCATCCTGACGTTCCTCAACTCCACCGTCATCCTCTTGAGCGTCGAAGACCCCGAGGCCAACCCGGATGCGAACCTCGATCCGGTGGCCCTGAGCGGCCCCAACGACGAGCCGATGGTCGCGGTCTTCTCCGATCCTTCGCGCGTCCCCGCCGAACTCGGTGAGCAGGCCCCGTACGGCATCGGCGTCCAGGGCGCCACGGTCGTCCAGTCCGTCGGCGAGGGCGTGGGCATCATGCTCAACCCGGGCTTCGAGCTGGGCTTCATGATCGAGCCCTCCGGCGTCCAGATGATCCGCACCGACTTCCGCCCCGCCTCCGAGGTCCAGGCCCTCCAGGCGGAGCAGCAGGGCACGGCCGCCGCGCAGACGAACGAGAACCACCCTGTTCGTCCGACGAGCGACCCCGCCGGCTTCTGATGTCGCTCGGGCTCGAGGCCGCCGTCGAGGCAGCCCGCTCCGGTGAGATCTCGGACGAGGAGCTCGTCACCGTCTTCGGCGACGCCTCGGTGATCTACATCGGGCGCCTCGAGGACGACGACCCGACCAGCTTCCAGCCCCTCGTCCTCAGCCCACCCGTGGCTGAGGGCGGGGAGGTCCAGCAGATGGTCGTCGTCTTCTCGGACGCCTCCCGCATTCCGCCGGAGGCGCCCACTCAGGCGACGATGATGCTGCAGGTCTCCGGGCGGCAGGTCATCGAGACGCTGCCCGAGGGGCTTGGCGTCGCGCTCAACCCGGGCTCCGAGGTCAGCATGGAGCTGCCGCCGGCCGCGATCCCCGCCGTGCGCGGCGTCCTCGGCTCAGACACCCCCAGCCCCTGACCGTTCCGAGGCGAGTTTCAACCACAAAACCGCGCCCCGGCGTGCGGAACCCGCCCCCGAACGGGGAATAACGGGGCCCGGAACTGGGAGCAACGGGCCCCGGCCCGTCAGCCGACGAGGAGGACGTCGAGGCGGCGCGGGCCGTGAACGCCCTCGACCCGCTCCAACTCGATGTCGCTCGTGGCGCTCGGCCCCGAGATCCACGTCAGGGGCCGGGTTGAGTCCAGCGTCGCAAGGGTCTCCGGCAGCAGGCCGCGGACATCGTCCATCGAGACGACGACGACGTGGTGGTCCGGGACAAGAGTGATCGCCCGGCGGCCCTGATCGGCCGAGGTGTCGAGGAAGATGGTCCCCGTCTCGGAGCACGCGGCGGCGGAGGCCGTGAGCACGGCGCTCGTGGCGTCCAGCTCCTCCACGCTCAGCGCCCGCTCGGGCCCGTCCACGACGATCTCCGCCTCGACCTCGTCAGTCCAGGCCATGTCCAGGCCTGCGGGAACGACGACGCGCTCCGCGCCCGCCAGGCGGGTCCTGACTGCTTCGGGGATCTCGCTCGCCGAGCCGAGAATGACGACGTTGGCCTTGTAGTCCACGAGCCGATCCACGAGCTGTTCCCGCAACTGGTCCCGGCTCAGCCCGGACGTGAAGCGGTAGTCCCGTGCCGGGGCGGGGGCCTCGGGCGCCCCGGCCATGGCTTCGCGGACGGCGGTCAGGATGTCCTCGCGTGAGCTCACTTCACGTCTCCTTCGCTCGTGGGGGCGGCAGACTCGGGGCGCTCGCCACCGGCGGCCGGCGTCGTCGTCCCCCGAGAGTACGGGGAGCGCCCGGCCGCGAAGTCCGCGCGGAAGCTGTGCGCGGGCACCTGCGGGAGGTCGCGCGAGACCGTCCACTTGCCGGCGATGCCGGGCAGCGCGGAGATCTTGCCGCCGGGACCGGGGAGGAAGCGGCCCGCGAGACGAGCGCCCACCAGGCCCTTCTGGAGGGCACCGAAGCGGCGTCCGTCCGCGAAGAGCCAGGTCGCGCCTGCGAGGCCAGCGTCCAGCTGCGTCATGCGGGACGCGCCCTGCTTGCCGTCCTCGGACCGCCCGCGCAGGTGCACGAGGATGTCCGGGATGTTGATCTTGACCGGGCAGGCGTCGTAGCACGCGCCGCAGAGGCTCGACGCGAACGGGAGGGAGTCATTGCCCTCGACGTCCGTGCCTGTGAGGAGCGGCGAGAGGATGGCGCCGATGGGCCCCGGGTACGTGGAGCCGTAGGCGTGGCCGCCCGTGCGCTCGTACACCGGGCACACGTTCATGCAGGCGGAGCAGCGGATGCAGTGCAGGGCCGAACGCCCGTACTCGTCAGCGAGTGCCCGGGTGCGCCCGTTGTCGAGGAGCACGATGTGCACCGTCTGCGGGCCGTCCCCCGGCGTGACGCCCGTCCACAGCGAGGTGTACGGGTTCATCCGCTCGCCGGTGGACGAGCGCGGGAGCAGCTGCCCCATGACGTGGATGTCCTCGAAGCTCGGCAGCACCTTCTCGATGCCGACGAGGGAGATGAGCGTCTCCGGGAGCGTGAGGCACATGCGGCCGTTGCCTTCGGATTCGACGACGCCGAGCGTGCCCGTGTCAGCGAGGGCGAAGTTCGCGCCGGAGATCGCGACCTTGGTGGAGAGGAACTTCCGGCGGAGGTGTGTGCGGGCGGCGGCGGCGAGCTCGGCGGGATTGTTCGTGAGCCCCTCGGGCGCGTCCTCCATCTCGCGGAGGAAGATGTCCCGGATCTGGTCTCGGTTCTTGTGGATGGCGGGAACGAGAATGTGCGAGGGGAGGTCATCGTCGAGCTGGACGATCAGCTCGGCGAGGTCGGTCTCGAACGCCTTGATGCCGTGCTCGGCCAGGTCCTCGTTGAGGCCGATCTCCTGCGTGGCCATCGACTTGACCTTGATGACCTCCTCGGCGCCCTCCTCGCGGAGGATGCCGCGGATGATCTCGTTGGCCTCGGTTGCGTCCTTGGCCCAGTGGACCGTGGCGCCGGCCGCGGTGGCGCTGGCCTCGAACTGCTCCAGGAGGTCCGCGAGGTTTTTCATCGCGTGGGCCTTGATCTGGCTGCCGGACTCGCGCAGCAGCTCCCAGTCGTCGAGCTCGGCAACGACCTTGAGCCGCTTGTCCCGGATGGTGTGGGTGGCGTGGCGCAGGTTGGAGCGGAGCTGGGCGTCGGCGAGGTGAACGGGCGCGGCGTCCGGGAAGTCCTCGTGGGCCACCACGCGCCCCATGCTCTCGGGGGCCTCCTGTCCGTGGGGGCGGTGGTAGCGGTGTCCCGGGCGCAGGCCGGGAAGTCCAAGGAACGTGCTCACGCGTTGACCTCCTCGTGGGGGTTGAGCGGGTTCTCGCGCGTGCTCGCGAGGATTTCGGCGACATGGAAGGTGTGGGTGCGCTCCCCCTGCCGGGAGAGGCCGCCGCCGATGTGCATGAGGCAGGAGGCGTCACCGCCTGAGCAGACGTCTGCGCCGGTCTCGGTGATCCGAGCGGTCTTGTCCGCGAGCATGGCCGAGGAGACGTCCGAGTTCTTGACGGAGAACGTGCCGCCGAACCCGCAGCACTGGTCGGACTCGCCCAGCGGGCGGTAGTCGATCCCCTCCACGGACTTGAGCAGGCTCTCCTGGCGGTCCCCCAGGCGCAGCAGGCGCATGCCGTGGCAGCTGGGGTGGTAGGTGAGGGAGTGGGGGAAGTACGAGCCGAGCTGGGCGGCCGCGTCCGTGATGCCGAGGACATCAACGAGGAGCTGGGACAGCTCGAGAGTCTTGGCCCCAATGCAGGTGGCCTTCTCCGCGAGGTCCGTGTCCCCGAAGCGCTCGGCGATCATGGGCTGCTGGTGCTTGACCGAGGCGACGCAGGAGCCCGACGGGGCCACGGCGACGTCGTACTCCTCGTCCGTGAAGGCGCGGACGTGGTTCTCGATGACGCGCTTGCCCTCCGCGAAGTGGCCGGAGTTGACGTGCATCTGCCCGCAGCACGCCTGACCTCCCGGGAACACGACCGTGTGGCCGAGGCGCTCGAGGATGGCGACGGTGGCGTGGGCGACGCGAGGGTACATGGCGTCCACAATGCAGGTCGCGAAGAGGGCGATGCGCAGGGGGCGGCGCGAGGCGACCGCCTTGAGCTCATCGATGGTGGGGGTCTCGTTCACGGTTTCTCGACTCTCATGATGCTGGTCAGAGGATGTGGTCTGACCTTATCAGACAAGCCCCCCTAAGTGTGTGCGAAGTCACGAAACATCGGGTACCCTTCAGTGGTCAGACCTTTGTGGTCTGACCATTGCTCCCACCATTCAGTCCCTCACCAGGAGCCGCGCAATGACGACGTTCACCCCGCATACCGACGCCCTGGGCGGCTCGGTCGCGCTCACCGCCCTTGTGGCGTTCATCCCCCTTGTCGCGTTCTTCATCCTCCTCGCGATCGTCAAGCTCAAAGCCCACGTGGCCGGCCTCATCAGCCTCGCCGTGGCGCTAGCCGTCGCCGTCGTCGTCATGAAGATGCCCGTGGGGCTGGCGCTCCTGTCCGCCAGCCAGGGCGCGGTCTTCGGCGCGTTCCCCGTGTTCTGGATTGTGGTCATGGCCGTGTGGCTGTACCAGGTCACGGTCCTCTCCGGCCGGTTCGAGGACCTGCGCCGGATCTTCGACTCGATCGGCGGAGGCGACATCCGCATCCAGGCCGTCCTCATCGCCTTCTGCTTCGGCGGCCTCCTCGAGGCCCTCGCCGGCTTCGGCGCGCCCGTGGCCATCACCGCCACGATGCTCATGGCCCTCGGCCTCAAGCCCCTCAAGGCCGCCACTTCGGTGCTCCTCGCCAACACGGCGCCCGTCGCCTTCGGCGCCATCGCCATTCCCATCACGACGGCGGGCAAGCTCACCGACCTCCCCGCGGACCACATCGGCGCCATCGTGGGCCGGCAGGCACCGCTGCTCGCGATCGTCGTCCCGCTCATCCTCCTCTTCATCATCGACGGGCGCCGCGGCGTCAAGGACGCGTGGGCCCCGGCCCTCGTCACCGGCGGCGCGTTCGCCCTGGCCCAGTTCCTCTGCGCCAACTACTTCTCGTACGAGCTGACCGACATCGTCGCCTCCCTCGCGGGCCTCGGCGCCGCCGTGCTGTTCCTCAAGGTGTGGCGCTCGCCAGCCCGGGACGCCCAGGCGCAGGCCGCCCGCGAGCGCCTCGGGATCGCCCCAGTCGAGGCCGGCTCCCGCGAGGACGCCCTCACCGGCTCCCGCACCGTCATGGCGCTCATGCCGTACCTGCTCGTCATCATCCTCTTCGGCGTGGCCAAGCTCTGGACGCTCGGCGTCAACGTCCCGAAGGCCCTCGCGTCCACGGACGTCAAGATCCCGTGGCCGGGCCTCGACGGCCACCTCATGACAACCTCCGGCAAGGTGTCCACCTCCACGGTCTACGCCTTCCAGTGGCTCTCCAACCCGGGCACGCTCCTGCTCATCACGGGCGTCCTCGTGGCGATCATCTACAGCGTCCGCTCCGAGGGCGGCCGATACAGCCTCTCGGTGCCGAACGCCCTCGCGGAGATCGGGCGCACCCTGTGGCGGATGCGCTTCGCCGGCCTGACGATCGTCTCCGTCCTGGCGCTGGCCTACGTCATGAACTTCTCCGGCCAGACGATCGCCATCGGCACGTGGCTCGCGGCGACGGGCGGCTTCTTCGCCTTCCTGTCCCCGATCCTCGGATGGATCGGAACGGCCGTCACAGGCTCTGACACCTCCGCCAACGCCCTCTTCGCCAAGCTCCAGCAGACGGCCGCAACGCAGGCGGGGATCGACCCGAACCTGCTCGTCGCCGCCAACACGACGGGCGGCGTGGTCGGCAAGCTCATCTCCCCGCAGAACCTCGCCATCGCGGCGACGAGCGTGGGGATGGAAGGCAAGGAGTCCGAGATCCTCAAGACCGTCATCGGATGGTCCGTGGGCATGCTCTTCTTCCTCTGCTGCCTCGTCTACCTTCAGTCCACTCCGGTCCTCGGCTGGATGCTTCCCTAGAATTGGCAGTATTCGCCGCTTCAGGGGACGCGCCCCGCACCTCGGTGCGGGGCGCGTCCCTGCTTCCACCCATCCAGGACGGACCTCAGCTGACCATGAACACCGCCGCCTCCGAGCCCCAAGGCCGCTCCTACGAGACCGTTCTCCGGGAGGTCGAGGAAGGGCTCCGCTCAGGCTCCCTCCGGCTCGGGGACCGGCTGCCCGGCGAGAGGGCGCTCGCCGCAGAGCACGGGATCTCGCGGGCGTCGGTCCGGGACGCCATCCGCATCCTCTCCGTCCTCGGCGTCGTCCGTTCGGCACCCGGCTCAGGCCCAGAGTCCGGCACGGTGATCATCGCCGAGCCCAGCGCGGGCCTGTCCGCCGCCCTGAGGCTCCACATGGCCTCGTCCTCCCTGCCCGCCGAGGACGTCATCGAGACGCGCGTGATCCTTGAGACCTGGGGAGCCAGGGAGGCCGCCCGGCGCGTGGCCCGCGGAGACGTCGAGCCGGAGCGGCTCGAGCACCTGCGCGGCCTGCTCGAGCGCATGGACAGCGCGGACACGCCCGCCGAGGAGTTCCACCTGCTCGACACCCAGTTCCACACCGAGGCCACCGCCCTCGCAGGGAATGTCGTCATCGAGACGGTCATGGGGTCCCTGCGTGAGGCGATCCGCTCGTACGTCACGGCCGCCGTTGCCACAATGCCGCACTGGGGCGAGGTGGCGGGCTGCCTGCGCCAGCAGCACCACGAGATCCTCGACGCGCTCGCGGAGGGGCGCGGCGACGACGCGGCGGGTCTCGTGGAGTCCCACATCCGCTGGTTCGACGCCCTGCGGCGCGGCATGGCCGCCGATTTTGACGCGACGCCGTGCTCCTGATAGAGTCATATCCACATGCGGCTATAGCTCAATGGTAGAGCGCCTGCTTCCCAAGCAGGATACGTCAGTTCGATTCTGTCTAGCCGCTCCAAGAGAAGCAAGGAGGGACTCGCCACGCGGCGAGTCCCTCCTTGCTTTGCCTGCGCGTGCCGTGCGCACGGCAGCGCCCCCGAGTTCGCCCCGAGCTCGTCGCCCCGCCGACGCGCGCCGACTGAGCCCAAGGCGCAGGCCCATTCCCACCCCACCCTTTTGCGCAGGAGGGCCACTCGCCCATGAGGGCGCAAAGAATGACCCGGCCGAATTCAACGCCCGGGCCACTCGCCCCGCTCACAAAGTCAGCAGCCGATTGTCTTCTGGTAACGGAAAGAGATGTTGCTGAGGAAGATCTTCTGATCCGTGTCCACACCGCTGAAGTATGTCGCGGCACTCCAATAGGCGATCGAGAAGCCGCCCGTCTTCGGGTAGAAGACCTGCGCGCTGCCCTGGCCCGAGTGATTCGGGACGGGGCCGTTCTCGGCGGTGGTCCGCAGCGGATCCGACGTCGTGCCGGAGCCATGGACTCCCGCGCCGAGGCTCGTGAGCGCGAAGCCGGAGGACAGGGCCACGCAGTCCCAGAAGTCGCCCGCGGTGGAGTCGATGTCCGTGATCGTGAACCTGAGATTGGAGACCACCACGGGGGCGCCGGCCCCGTCCGTGAATGCCACGGAGTAGATGACCCGGTTGTTCCACCCGCCGGGCTGGGCAGAGGTCTGGGACTGGTGGAAAGTCAGCCCGGGGTCCGGCGTTCCGCCGATGGGCTCGGGGCTGAGCGCCAGGCTGTCGTTGCCCTTGGCACCGTCAATCGATCCGAGGCGCATCGAGCCGACGATCCTCGTCGCCACGGTCATGCGCAGTTCGTTCGGCTTGCCCGCATTGAGGACCGCGCGCGCCCAGGCGCCACCCGGGTCGCGGGTCCAAACGGCCTGGTTGGACCAGTCGACGACGAGGTCCTGCGGGACGCATGGATCCTCGGGACGAGGGGGAGTCGAGGCCGATACGGCGGGCGCCGTCGAGCAGAGAGCGATGGCCGGGGCGGACCAGGCCGCCCCTCGCGCCACAGTCCGGCGCGTGACACGGGGGGCGATGGCGCCAGAGGGATGGTCGGACATGAGGGACTACTCCTGAGATTGAGGGGGATGTCGGCGGGCCGGAAAAATCAGGCCGCACACCGAGCAAGACCACTCAACAATAATCAAGGAAATGCGCCGCGAGCAAACCCTCTGAAAGAATTAGAGCCGCTAACACTCAGCACTTCCCCGAAAGGGCGCGGAATGGCTCATAAAAAAACATCCCGCTCAAAACTGCGCTGAATTGAATTCAATTCGTTATATAACATTCGGCACACTCCCCCGGCACCCGGTGCGAGCCCCGCCACCGCCCCTCGGGTGCCCGTCCACATCAACCGGACGGTGGAGCCCGCCGGGCGCCTGCCCCCGATACGGTGGTTGTTATGAGAAAGCTCTTCACGTCCGCAGCCCTGTACGCAACGCTCGGCCTCCTCGCCGGCCTCTTCTACCGCGAGTTCACGAAGTCCCGCGGCTTCACCGGGGAGACCATGCTCTCCGTCGTGCACACGCACGCGCTGGCCCTCGGCATGATCGTCTTCCTCGTGGCACTCGCCCTCGACAAGGTCTTCGACCTCTCCTCAGCGCAGTCCCCGGCCAAGACCCTCTTCTCCCTGTTCTTCTGGTTCTACAACGCGGGCCTCCTCGTCACGCTGACCATGCTCACCACGCACGGCGTCATGCAGGTCCTCGGCGTGCACGCCTCCGCGGCCGTCTCGGGCATCGCTGGCCTCGGGCACATCGCGCTGACCATCGGCATCGTCCACCTCTTCCTCGCCCTCAACAAGGCCATGAAGCACGGGCAGGAGCCCGTCCGGCACTGACGCAAGGCCGCCCCGGGGCGAGGTCGAGGGCCTAGACTCGGAACCATGACCAGCGCACCCGATCTCTCCGACCTCATCCGGGAGGGCCGCGCAGGCCGGCTCTCGCAGCCGGACTTCGCCCGCGCGTTCGCGGAGACCCGCATCCTCGTCCTCCTCGCCACGCCGGCGGAGGGGGACTCGGTGCAGCCGCTCGTGCTCGAACTGCCGAATGGCGAGCCCGCGGTGGCCGCCTTCAGCGGGCCCGGCGCCGTCGTCGACGACTACCTCCAGGCCGCCCCGCACCCCATTGCCATGACGGGACGGGAGCTCCTTGAGATGCTGCCGGAGGGCGTGGGCCTCGCGCTCAACCCGGGGCAGGAGCACAGCCTCCCCATTGAGCCTGACGAGGTCCGCCTCTTCGGCTTCGTGGCCCTCTCCCCCGCATCCGCGCCCGACGACGCGGCTGGCGCCCCCGCCGAGCCCGCCGGAGGGCCCGAGGACACCGCACACGGTGACGCCGCCGCGCCGGAGGGCGCCCCCAGCCGAGAGCAGTAGCACACCCCATGCTCAAGGTCGTCGAGGGGTACGCCATCATCTGGCTCGTGATCGCGGTGGGCTACATCCTCGGCAAGCGAAACCTCCTCGGGGAAGGCGCCCAGCCGATGCTGGGCCGGCTCGCGTTCTGGGTGACCGGGCCCGCGATCATGTTCCAGATGCTCTCCACGGCGGACCTCAAGGCCGTCTTCGGGGCGCCCCTGACCATCGCGGCAACATCCTCGGCAATCGCCTGGGCCATCATGTTCGCCTGGTTCCGGGCCCGCCGACGCCCTGCTGATGAGGCGGTGATCGGCGCCCTGACGGGCAGCTACGCGAATGTCGGGAACCTGGGCCTGCCGTTCGCGGCGTTCGTCCTCGGCAGCCCCTCCTACCTCGTGGCGCCGATGATCTTCCAGTTCGTCCTGCTCCAGCCCCTCACCGTCATCCTCATGGACACGACAGCGCCCGGACGCTCCCGGAACCCCCTGAGGGTGATCGTCCAGCTGCTGCTCAACCCGATGATCTGGGGAACGATCCTCGGAATCGTCATCTCTCTGGCGCGGATTGACCTGCCTGACGTCATCACCGAGCCCGTCCACCTCCTCGCTGCCGCGCAAGTGCCCGTGCTGCTGCTCGGGTTCGGCATCTCGCTCGTGGGCGCGCGACTCTTCGGCGCGCGTGCCGGGCGGACAGACATCGTGGCGGCGTCCATCATGAAGATCGTCGGCATGCCGCTCATCGCCTGGCTCATGACCCTGGCCATGGGGCTCGACGCCGAGGCCACGTTCATCATCGTCAGCCTCGCTGCGCTGCCCTCGGCCCAGAACGTCTTCGTCACCGCCACCCGCTACGGCGTGGCCACGGCCCACGCCAGGCAGACCGTGCTCCTGACCACCGTGGCCTCGGCTCCCATCATGATCGGCCTGGCAGGGCTGCTGACCTGACGGCCGCCAGGCAACGTCGTCGGACACTTGTCCACAGAACGCGAGGCGAGGCCGCGGGCGAGGCCCTCCACTCGGTACTCTGGGGCCATGGCTACTGACGACCAGCTCTCCGCGATCTCCACCGGCTACACCTTCACAGGGGAGGTGATCCGGCTCGGTGCCGCGCTGACCGAGGGGCAACCCCACCCCGAGGTGCAGGTGGGCCTGCCTCTGTCCATGATGACTCGGCACGGGCTCGTGGCCGGCGCCACGGGCACCGGCAAGACCAAGACCCTCCAGTCCATGGCGGAGCAGCTCTCCGCACACGGCGTGCCCGTGTTCCTCGCGGACATGAAGGGTGACCTCTCGGGGCTCGCGGCGCCCGGCGAGGCGAACGAGAAGCTCACGGCGCGCACCCAGGGGATCGGCCAGGACTGGGCGCCCGCATCCTTCCCCGTGGAGTTCTACGCGCTCGGCGGGGACGGCCAGGGTGTGCCCGTGCGGGCCACGGTGTCCTCGTTCGGGCCCATCCTCCTCTCCCGCGTCATGGACCTCAACGAGACGCAGGAGTCCAGCCTCCAGCTGATCTTCCACTACGCGGACCAGAACGGACTCGAGCTCTACAACCTCGCGGACCTCCGCGCCGTCATCCAGTACCTAACGTCCCCGGACGGCAAGGCCGCGCTGGCGGACCTCGGCGGGCTCTCCAAGGCCACAGCCGGTGTCATCCTCCGCGAGCTCGTGGGCCTCGAGGCAGACGGCATGGACGCCTTCTTCGGCGAGCCGGAGTTCGACACGTCCGAGCTCCTGCGCACCGCCGCCGACGGCCGCGGCATCATCTCCGCGCTGGAGCTCTCCAACGTGCAGGCCAAGCCGCAGCTCTTCTCCACGTTCCTCATGTGGCTCCTCGCGGACCTGTTCCAGGACCTGCCCGAGGTGGGAGACGTCGACAAGCCCAAGCTCGTCTTCTTCCTCGACGAGGCGCACCTGCTCTTCAACGGCGCGTCCAAGGCGTTCCTCTCCGCCATCACTCAGACCGTCCGGCTCATCCGCTCCAAGGGCGTCGGCATCTTCTTCGTCACGCAGACCCCCAAGGACGTGCCGGCCGACGTCCTGGGGCAGCTGGCCAACCGCGTCCAGCACGCCCTGCGCGCGTTCACCCCGGACGATCAGAAGGCCCTCACGGCCACCGTCAAGACCTTCCCCAAGTCCGGGTACGACCTCGAGTCCGTCCTGACGAGCGCCGGCATCGGCGAGGCCGTGGTCACCGTCATGACCGAGACGGGCGCCCCCTCGCCGGTGGCATGGACGCGCATGTTCGCGCCGCAGTCCCGGATGGCCCCGGCCCCCGAGGCCATCGCGGCAGCCGTGTCCTCGAGCCCACTCATGGGCAGGTACGGGACGGTGCAGGACTCCTACTCCGCGTTTGAGAAGCTGCGGGACGCGCGGGGCGGAGGGGCCGACGCCACGGCTGGCGCCGGGGCCGGGCCGGGCGAGGCTCAGGGCGCGCCGGACAACGGCGGCTTCCGCCCCTATGGCGAGGGTGCGCCCGCAGGGGACGCGAAGGCCGCCGAACGCGCCGCTCGCGAAGAGCGCCAGGCCGCCGAACGCGCCGCCAAGGAGGAGGCGGCCCGCCAGAAGGCCGAGGAGCGGGAGCGCCAGAAGCGCAACGACGCCATCATGCGCGTGGGGACCAACGTGGCCTCGACGCTCGGGCGGGAGATCGTCCGCAGCGTGTTCGGCACGTCCCGGTCCCGCAGCCGCAAGGGCGGCGGGGGCCTGCTCGGGGGCCTGTTCGGCTAGGCCGGGTCTGCCCGCGTCCGCCGCCCCGGGGCGCTCACCCCGGGGCCGGACGCACAAGACTCAGTGTGCGGGACCTTGCCCGCAGGCCGGGCGGGATGGTCCGTCGGGCCCTACAGGGCCATGGCCCGGAAGTCGGCGGCCCCGATGAACACAAGCCGCTGGCCCGCAAGCCGGTATTGCGCGGCCTTGCGCTCCTTGGCGCTGCCGAGGAGGGGGTTGTAGTCCGGCCCAATCCGTTCCCGCCCCGCGACGACGAGCACGCTCGTCCGCTTCGTCACGCCCTTCTCCACCTGAGCCCCGCACCGGGCCAAGGCCTCAAAGGCGTCCCACCGGGAGCACCCCGGGATCTCCCCCGTGATGCACACCCGCTGCCCGTAGAAGAAGTGGGCGGGGTCCGCGTCCGGGCTGGGCGCGGGCAGCTCGGCCACGCTGGCCGAGTATCCGCGCCCCGTGTAGGCACCCATCCCGGCGCCGCGCGAACGGGCCGGCGGCCAGAGCTCGTCCACGCTCACGGCCCCGGACCGCCCGGCCATGCGCAGGACCGCCTCCGCGGTGACGGCGGCGTCTGACCCCGCGTCGTGGTGCGTGTGCCCCTCGATCCCGAGGTGGTCCACCACCGTCGAGAGCCTGTGGTTCGGCAGGTCGAGGACGCGCCGACTCACGCTCAGCGAATCGAGCCAGCGGCGCTCGGGCAGGGTCAGGCCGAATGCGTCGCAGCACCATCCGAACACCGTTCTGTCGAACGCAACGTTGTGCGCCACAAACGGCAGGTCCCCCGCGAATGCGTGCATGCGCTCCACCGTGGCAGGCCAGTCCAGCGGCGATCCGCGCAGGAGCGCCTCGGGGGTGATCCCGTGGATCCGCACGTTGGCCGCCTCGAAGGAGTCGAGCCCCGTGGGCGGGATGATGAGCCACGCCTCGACGGCCTCGAGCCTCCCACCCCGCACGCGTGCCAGTCCCACTTGGCAGGCCGACTCGTGACGCCGGTTGGCGGTCTCAAAGTCGACGACGACGAAGTCGAGCCCCGTCACGCCCGCGCGGCACCGGCCACAGACTCGACGGCCGCGCGGAGGCCCCGGCCCAGGTCGGCGAACGTCAGCGACGGCGCCGAGACGCGGTCCGCGAGGGCGCCGTCCGTCTCGGCACCCACGGTGGCCTCGCCCTGCGAGCGCACCGCCGGGACGTGGATGAACCCGGCCCGCGCCCCGCGGGACTGCGCCAAGCGCACGCCCTCGTAGAAGACGTGGTTGCAGACGAAGAGGCCGGCGTCGTCGGATGCCTCTGCGGGGAGGTCCACCGCCCGGATGGCCTCGACGAGCGCCTCCACGTCCACGAGGGACTCGAGATCGGTGCCGTTCGGGTCGATGGGCTCGTTGACTGGCTGTGCGCCCTCGTTGTCCGGGATGCGAGCGTTGTCCAGGTTCCGGGCGTTGCGCTCCGGCGTGATGGCCGCGCGTCCCCCGGCCTCGCCGATGCTGAGGATGACGTCGGGCTCGTGGCGGTCCACGAGCTCCGCGAGGACGCGCCCCGAGCCGGCGAACGTCACCGGGAGGATTTCGATGGCCACATAGGGCTCCTCGCCGTCGACGGTGAGAGGCTCCGCGGTGAGGAGGCGGCTCAGCTCCGCCACCGCCTGCCCGCTCGCGTTCTCCTGGTCTCCCCCGAAGGGCTCAAAGCCGGTCACAAGAATTCTCATGAATCCATCATCCTATGAAAAAGCGGGCACCCCGCAGATTGGGGGCGGCTCCCAGAGACAAGGCGTCTTCTGGCAGCCGTCCCCGAATCACACGGGGTGCGGTGCGCTGTTGCGCGGGGTGATTCAGCGGCGAGGCTACTTGGCTGCGTCCTCGGCGGCCTGGCGCTCGGCCATTTCGCGGTCGAGGCGGAGCAGGCCGGGGCCGTCGTTGCCGACGAGCTCGAGCTGCGCGATGATCTCGGAGACCGTGGCCTCCTCCTCAAGCTGCTCGTCGACGAACCAGTTGAGGAGCGGGATCGAGTCGATGTCCCCGTCCTTCTGAGCCTGGCGGTAGAGGTCGCGGATGGACTCCGAGACCTTCTGCTCGTGCTTCAGGGCTGCCTTGAACGCGTCGAGGGCCGTGGGGGCCTTGACGGCGGGAGCCTTGATGTCCCCGATGCGCGCGTGGGCCTCGCGGTCCGACATGTGATCGATGAACTTGTTGGCGTGGACGATCTCCTCTTCCGCCTGTGCGCGGAACCAGCCGGCAATGCCGGGGAGGTCGATGACATCCATCTCAATGGCGAGCTGGCGGTACACGATCGAGGCCTCGACCTCGAGCGTGACCTGATCGTTGATGGCCTTGGCAAAATCTCCGGTGAGCTTCATGTCTCTGACATTAGTCAGAGCAACTGGGTAAATGCTAGAGAGTTGAGGCACAGCTTCTTGAGGCCAGGCTCGCCTTAGCGCTTTTCAGCGGCGGACGACGACGCGCCTGGCGGCGGTTTCAGCCCCTGGCGCGCGGCCGCTCTGCGGCGGGTGGCGGGCTGCAGGAAATCCAATCCCCGAGTTTGATTGACAAGTACCAACCACTGGGCGGCATACTGTTCCCATGATCACGTATTCATGGACGCCGCTCTCCGAGGACAGCACCGCACTCCTTGAGCAGGTGTGCGCCCTGCACAACGCCGAGGCCCGCACGCACGTTGGGGACGCCGCCTCGCTCCTGACCCCCCGGGCCCTCCTCGCGAGCGCCGCCTCCCCCGACATGGAGATCCGCGTGCTCGTGGCGAGCGAGGACGGGCAGGTCCTCGGCTCCGCGGAGGTCTGGGCACCGCTTCTGGAGAACCGCCAGCTGGGCGTCGTCGACCTCGTCGTGGCCCCCGAGCGGCGCCGCGAGGGGATCGGCACCGCACTCGCGACCGAGGCCCTCGCCGAGTGCCAGCGCATGGGGCGGACGACGATCGACTCCTACACCTCCCACCGACAGGACACCCTCGTCCCGGGCGGCGACACGGTCAACGCAGGAGACGAGGCCGACGGGGAGACCCAGCCCGCCGCCTCGATCTCCGTCCCCGAGACCACGTGGCGGCTCCCCGCGGAGGACCCCTCCGTGGCCTTCGCCCGCTCGTGGGGGTTCAGGCCCGCCCTCATGGAGCGCGTCTCGACGCTGGAGCTCTTCTCGCCAGCGGCGGACGAGTTCCTCGCGGCCACGCCGTCGTCCGCCCCTGAGGGGTACCGCACGGTGACGTACGAGGACGCCGCGCCCGAGGAGCACGCCGAGGCGCTGTGCACCCTGCTGTCCATCTTCGCGGACGACATCCCGGTCGGCGAGGCCACCACCGAGTCCGAGATCTGGACGCCCGAGCGCCTGCGCCGCACCGAGGAGCGGCTGCGGTCGCAGGGGCGCACCACGGTGGACACGCTCATCATCCACGAGGCCACCGGGGCCGTCGCCGCACAGACCTCCTACGCCTGGAAGAAGGAGCAGCCGCACCTCGTGCAGCAGCGCGGCACCGTCGTGGCGCGGGAGCACCGCGGGCGTGGGCTCGGGGCCATCGTCAAGCGGGCCAACCTCGCGGCGGCCCGGGCGGCCTGGCCTGAGGGGCGGGTCATCGTCACGGAGAACTCGGACCACAACGTGCACATGCTCCGGATCAACAGCGCCATGGGCTTCGCGGCCGCCGCTGCCGATGTGGCCTGGCGGCGCACGCTGGACGAGGAGCGTGGTTGAACTGCGTCACGATTGATCAAACTGCGTCAGGATCGAGGCGAGTTTTCGCGGGCCAAACCCGGGAAACGTGACGTGGATTCGTCAAAGGCGGCATGGATTGACAAGGCCGTTGGCGCAGAGACGGACGCGGCCCGGAACCCCTCACGGGAACCGGGCCGCTTGCGCCGCTCCCACGCCACGTCTGCGTGACTGCGGGGGTGCGCGGAACTAGCCGATGAGGTCGCGGACGACGATCGTCTGATCGCGGTCCGGGCCCACGCCGATGGCCGAGAAGCGGGCGCCGCTGCGCTCCTCCAAGGCCAGGACGTAGTTGCGCGCGTTCTCGGGGAGGTCCTCGAGGGTCTTGGCGCCGCTGATGTCCTCCGTCCAGCCCGGGAAGTACTCGAAGATCGGCTTGGCGTGGTGGAACTCGGTCTGCGTCATGGGCATCTCGTCGTGGCGCTCACCGTCCACGTCGTACGCGACGCACACCGGGATCTGCTCGATCCCCGTGAGGACGTCCAGCTTCGTCAGGAAGTAGTCCGTGAAGCCGTTGACGCGCGATGCGTGGCGGGCCATGACCGCGTCATACCAGCCGCAGCGGCGCGGGCGCCCCGTGTTGACGCCGTACTCGCCGCCGGTCTTCTGCAGGTGGATGCCCATCTCGTCGAAGAGCTCCGTGGGGAACGGGCCGGCGCCGACACGGGTCGTGTACGCCTTGATGATGCCGATCGTCCGCGTAATCCGCGTAGGGCCCACGCCCGAGCCGACGCACGCGCCGCCCGCCGTGGGGTTCGAGGACGTCACGAACGGGTACGTGCCGTGGTCCACGTCGAGGAACGTCGCCTGGCCGCCCTCCATGAGGACCACCTTGCCCTCGTCGAGGGCCGTGTTGATGAAGTACGTCGAGTCCACGACGAGCGGGCGCAGCCGCTCCGCGAAGCCGAGGAAGTACTGCACAATCTCCTCGATCTCCACGCTGCGGCGGTTGTACACCTTGACGAGAAGCTGGTTCTTCTCCCGAAGCGACCCCTCGACCTTCTGGCGGAGGATGGACTCGTCGAAGACATCCTGGACGCGCAGGCCCAGGCGAGCGACCTTGTCCTGGTAGGCGGGGCCGATTCCGCGGCCCGTCGTGCCGATGGCGCGCTTGCCGAGGAAGCGCTCAGAGACCTTGTCCAGCACCTGGTGGTACGGCGCCACGAGGTGGGCGTTGGCGCTGACCTTGAGGCGGGAGGCGTCGCCGCCCCGGGCCTCGAGCCCGTCGATCTCCTCGAAGAGCGCCTCGAGGTTGACCACGCAGCCGTTGCCGATGACCGGAGTGGCATTAGGGGACAGGATGCCGGCGGGAAGGAGCTTGAGCTCGTACTTCTCGCCGCCGACGACCACCGTGTGGCCCGCGTTGTTTCCGCCGTTCGGCTTGACGACGACGTCAACGCGTCCGCCGAGCAGATCCGTGGCCTTTCCCTTGCCTTCGTCGCCCCACTGGGCGCCGACGATCATGATGGCTGGCATGGGATTCCTCCCTCATTCGGCTGATTCGCAGCCTGTGCATGGGGCAGCCCCAGACAGGGGCCCTTACGTGGCGAGTTTACCGGACGCGCCTCCCCGGGGCCTGTGGGTCTCTCCAGGCGGGCCCCCGGGCTCCACGGGCCGGACCTCACGGTACCGCCGGGCAGGCCCCGCGCCGCCGTGGCGGCCGGGCCCCTGAGGCGTCGCGTCTAGTTGACGCCGCGCAGGTCGAGAACGAGCTCGCCGTCCACCTCCGCGGCGCCGGGCTCCACGACCGTCACCGGGATGCCCCAGTCCTGCTGGTACAGGTGGCATGCCGCATGGTCGGGAATCTCGCCCCCTGGCTCACCATCGCAGGCCGCGGCCCGGGCGGTGATGTGGAGGACGCCCTCGGAGACCTCGGGATTGATGCTCAGCTCCCGGGTCAGGCCCGTGCTCGTGCCGGCCCCTCCCAGGAGGAGCTCCTCCGGCGAGGAGCTGACCTTCAGCTGGGTCGGGTCCCCCCAGCGGTCGTCCAGCTTCTGGCCCGTGGGCGCGGCGAAGCGGACCGTGAGCGGCAGGGCACCGGCGGCGAACGGCGTGCGCGGGCGCTGCGTGGCCGCCGCGCCCTCATCCACGGTGAGCGCCTCCTTGGGCAGGGGGACGCGGATGACGGCGTGCTTGTTCGTCTCGACGACGAGCAGCCGCGGCTCCTCTCCCCCGCCTGCGGCGCCGGCCTCCAGGAGCACGTCTGACGGCTCGGCGAGCCCGCGCGCCAGGGTGGACACGGTGCCCGTGGCGGGCTCGTACCGGCGGACGGCCCCGTTGTAGGTGTCGGCGAAGGCCACGGAGCCGTCCGGCAGCGCGGTCACGCCGAGGGGATGCTGGGCGCGGGCCTCGGCGGAAGCGCCGTCCCGGTAGCCGAAGTCGTACAGGCCGACACCGAGTGCGGTCTCGACGGCGACCGCCCCGTCGTCGTCAATTCTCAGGACGCGCAGGGCGCTGGTCTCAGAGTCGGCAAGCCAGATGTCGCCGTCCGCGTCCTCGGCGAGGCCGGACGTCTGAGCGAACCATGCCTCGTCCGCCGGGCCGTCCAGCAGGCCCTCGTTCCCCGTGCCGGCGAGGAGGCTCACGCGCCCGGTCACGGGCTCGAACGCGAAGATCTGGTGGGTGCCGGCCATGGCCACGACGGCCTGGCCCAGCTTGCGGGACCACACGAGGTCCCACGGGGAGGACAGGGCCACCTCGACGGCCGGGTGGTCGGCGAGATCGGCGGCCTCGCGCGCGGCCGCTCCCGGGTCCTGGATGAGGCGCTGCACGCCGTTGCCGGCCACCGTGGTGACCTGCCCCGTGGCCGTGTTGAGGCCGCGGAGGCGGTGATTGACGGTGTCTGCCACGAGGACGTCGTACCCGGCCGCCGCCGCGACGTCCGCGGGGAGGGGCAGGACACCCTGCGGCTCGTTGAACTGGACCGACCCCGCGTCCCCGTCCGCGAACCCCTTGACGCCGGACCCGTAGGCCTGGCGGAGGGTCTGCGCGTCCGCCTCGAGGTGCGTGATGCGGTGGTGCCCCGAGTCCCCGACGAGGTAAGAGCCGTCCGGGAGCGCGGCGATCTTGCCCGGGAATCGGAGGTCCCCGGACTGGGCGGGGGCCGGCACGTATGGCCCGTCCCCGCGGTGGAGGGTTCCCTTGGCCTCGTGCTCCTCGATGAGCTCCTCGATGAGCCGGCCGAGCCCGCCTCCGTGCCCCTCGCCGGAGAGGCTCGCGGCGATGTACCCCTCAGGGTCGACGACGACGAGCGTGGGCCAGGCCCGCGCCCCGTAGGACTGCCAGGTGATGAGCTCGGGGTCGTCGAGGACCGGGTGGTGGATCTCGTAGCGCTCGACGGCCGCGGCGAGCGCGTCCGGGTCTGCCTCGTGCTCGAACTTGGGCGAGTGGACGCCCACCGTCACGAGCACGTCCGAGTACTTCTCCTCGATGGGCCGGAGCTCGTCCAGGACGTGGAGGCAGTTGATGCAGCAGAACGTCCAGAAGTCCAGCAGCACGATCTTCCCGCGCAGCTTCTCCAGGCTGAGCTCTGCGCCGCCCGTGTTGAGCCAGCCGCGGCCTTCGAGCTCGGAGGCGCGGACGCGCCCCTGGATTCGGATGGACTTCTCGGCGCTCACGGTGCCTCCTCGCTCGACATGCATGGTTCTTCCACCCTAGGCCACGGCGCCGGGCGGGCCGGTCGGCTTCCCGCAGGGCGGACGGCGAAACGCCGCGGCCGCTTGCCTAGTCGAGTTCGAGCGCCTCGATCTCGTCCCAGAAGACGTTGCGCATCTCCTGCCTGTGCCACGAGGGGATGTCCATGTCCGGGTCCCCGAGCGCGAGGCAGACGTCGATGAGCAGCGCCCTGTCGATGTCAGAGGGGATGCTGGGCCGCGTCCACTTCCGCAGCACGGACTCCACGCGCCCCACGGCCACGAGGGACGCCACGGTCTGGCGCACCACCTGCTCGATGGCCTCGTACATCGTGGCCGCCTCTTGCTTCTCGATGTCCTCGAGGCGGGCCCCTGGCGAGGGCGAGCGGTAGACGATCTCCTGCTTCTTGATCGGCACCAGCTTCGGGGTGATGGGCATGGGCACGCGCGGGGCGGCCTCCTGCTGCTGGGCCCCGGGGCGCGCCACGGGAGTGGACGACGACGGTGCTGGCGCGGCGCCTTCGCCGCCGCTCGCGCTGGACTCGGCCCGGACGGCCCTCCCCGGGGCGGCGGAGCCCGCGGGCGCACTGCCCCCGGCGGCCGCCGCCTCACCGGGGCGGCCCGCAGCGCTGGGCACCGCCGGCACGGCAGGGGCCCGCCCCGCGGTGACCGCGCTGGGCGTGTCCGTGGGCCGGGGCGGAGCCTGCGTGCCCCCGGCCTCAACAGCGAGGCCGCCGGTGGCCACCGCCTCCGGCGAACCGGCGGGCTCAAGGGCCGCAAGGTCGGCATCGGCCCCTGCCCCTGCGCCCGCAGCCGCCTCGGAGACCGCTGCGGCCACCGCCTCAGCAGACCCGGACCCGGCCGCTGCGGCCGCCATGCGAGCCACGGCGCCGATCCTGTCCTCGCCGTCCTCTTCCCGCAGGATGCGCGGCGCGATGCTCGCGGCGCGCTGGATGACCTCGGGGGAGATCGTGTGGCGCTCGTCCGCGCGGCGGGCGAGGTTCGTGGCCGTGGAATAGAGGCCGAACCGGGCCTTCGCGGGCGAGCCCTCGATGGCCGCGACGTTGTAGAGGTGAACGCGGACGCCATAGTCCTGGGCGATCTCGACGGCCTCGGTCAGGTCGTCATCCCCCGAGACGAGATACATGTCCGTGACGAGCCCGCGCATGGCCAGGTTGACGATGTCCAGGGCGAGCTTGACGTCCACACCCTTCTGGTTGCCGAAGCTCGTGCGGCCGATCCGCGTCTTGGTGCGGGAGATCGCGTCGATCGCATAGAACGCCTCCTCCGCGGAGCGCTTGCCCTCCGAATCCTCGGGCGGCGAGTCATACCACTGCACTCGCAACAGCTGCGAGCCCGGGGACTGGCTCTCCTGGCGCTCAGCGATCTCAAGTTTCATCTGGGCCACGAGCTTCTCCCACGACACCTGGATCATGTTGCGGTTGGACGAGCCCGTCAAGACCCGGGCCATTGAAGCGAGAAGGTATCCAGCATCTACAAGGACGACGTAACGGTTCATCTCAAGCCTCCAGAGCAATGTTCATCATGCGATATGTATATGTTCTGTCCGGTAACACCACCCCCACGGTATCCGACGGCACCGAACGAACCCTGAGTGGGCCCCGGCCAACATCGTCCATATTTTGAGACGGCACAAAGCGGGGAAGGGCCGTAAGACATACGAGACTCGGGCGAGCCGTCCAGTCCCTGTTTCAGGGAGGGCGAGACAGCGTACGCCCTAAGACAAAAGATGGCCCTAGCACTGGGACGGCCAAGCATACAAACGGAGCCTAACAATCTGCGTAGGATCGACCTGTTCCGCCCTCTCGCCGCCCAACTGCACGCCGGGCACGGCAGCCAGCCCCCGCGGCCTGCCGATTCCCCCGCGCGAGGGGGCGGGACCACGTCTCACGCCCGGCGGCCAGCCGGCCCGCAGCCCCGACGAGCCGAGAGGCCCCCACCGGGCCGCCGCGCGACCAGGCCTACGGGCGGGGCCCACCCATGCGGGCCCGCTGGGCAAGCATCTCGTTGTAGGCGCGCAGCTCGGCGTCGTCATCCCGGTCCGCCGCGCGGTCCTTGCGGGCAGACTCCCGCGTGTCCGCGCGAGACCACTGGAGCATCACGCCAAGGGCCACGACCAGGGTGGGCAGCTCGCCCACGCCCCACGTGATGCCGCCGCCGAGCTGCTGATCCCCGATGGCGTCAAGGCCCCACGGCCGCCCCATGTTGCCGAACCAGAACGGCTGCAGAAGCACGTCCGAGCCCATGAGCGTCACGCCGAAGAACGCGTGGAAGGCCATCGTGGCGAAGAGCAGCACGAGACGCAGCGGATACGGGTACCGCTTGGGCAGCGGATCCTGGCCGATCATCGTCAGCACGAAGATGTAGCCCGTGAGCGTGAAGTGCAGAACCATGAGCTCGTGACCCACGTGGTAGGTCATCGTCAGGCCGAAGAGGTCCGTGTAGTAGAAGAGGATGATCGAGCCGACGAAATTCGCGGCCGCGACGAGCGGGTGCGTCACCAACCGGGACCACCACGAGTGGACGAGGATGAGGATCCACTCGCGCGGCCCCCGCGTGCCGTCCTGCCTGGGCGCAAGGGCGCGCAGGGCGAGGGTCACGGGTGCGCCCATGACGAGGAACATCGGCACGAACATCGTCAGCGCCATGTGCTCCAGCATGTGCTGCGAGAACAGCACCTGGCCGTAGACGGCCGGCGCCCCGGACGTGAAGTACGTCAGCGCCGCGAGCCCCACGACGAACGCGGCGAACCGGGCAATGGGCCACGAGTCCCCGCGCCGGTGCAGCCGCACGACGCCGCGCGCGTACGCGACGAGGAGCGCCACGGCCACCGCGATCCACAGCCAGTCCGGCCGCCACACATCGACGAAGCGCTCCGCCGTCAGCTCGGGCGGGAGGTCGTACCCCGTGAGAATGCGCGCGGGGGTCGCCGCAGGCGGCAGCTCCTCCGGGCGGGGCGGCGACGTGCGCCCGAGGCCCGCCGCGAGCCCCGACACGAGCCCCAGCACCAGGGCCTCGACGAGGATGAGGCGGCCGAAGAGGCGCGGGGCCTCCGGCAGGCGGGGAATGGTCACGCTGCGATGCAGCCAGCCGAGGTAGCCGGCCGCGAGGGCGAGGACCGTCTTGAGGAGAATGATCGTGCCCCAGGGGGTCAGCAGCTGAGCCGGCTCGGTGATGCGGACGAGCGCGTTGACCACGCCCGACGCGACGACGAGCACGAGCGAGACCGCCGCCACCGGCGAGAAGCGCGCTGCCGCCACAGCGAGGTCCTCCGCGACGATGTCCTTGCGGGCCAGGGCCCGAACGCCGACGACCGCGAGGACGAGCACGCCGCCCACCCAGAGGCTCGCCCCGAGCAGGTGCAGCCCCATCGAGTTGACGGCGGCCATGTGGTCGTCACCGCTCGCGGAGTGCCCGGTGAGCGCCATGGGCACAATCCCGAGGACCGCCAGAATGAGCGTCAGCCCCAACGCGGTCAGGGAGCGCACGGCGAAGGTCAGTGTGGTCACCACACACGCCACGAGGAACGCGGCGAGCCATGCGCGCCCCAGGTCGAACTGCGTGAAGAACTCCCCGAGCGCCTGGGTGTAGGCCGCGTCCCCGGAGAGCGGGAGCCCGGAGGCGTCCGCGTAGGTCAGGATTCCGACGGCGGCGGCCATGGCCGTCCAGACGAGCGCCGCGGCGCCCGCGAGCCCAGTGGCGGCGCGCTGCACCGGCGAGTCCGGGCGGACGATGCAGGACGCAAAGAGAAGGCCGCCGATCGCGGCGGCGGAGGCCACGTCATAGATCGAGCGCGCCAGGGGCAGCCCCCAGCGGACGGCGGGGCCGGGATCGCCGAGGTCCCGCGGCGCGGCCGCGCCCGTCATGACGAGCGCGGCCACCACCCCGGCGAGCGCCGCCGCAAGCGTCAGGCTTGCGGCAAGCGCCCACCGGGGCACGCGAGAGGACACTGGACTAGTGATGGTGACCGCCTGCGGCCGCCTCGCCCGCGACCAGGTCGAGGTGCGCCGGGCCGTCGGTCGTGGTCAGCGTGATCTCGAGGCTGTCCCCCTTCTTCATCCCCGCCTTGAGATCCTTGACGGCGATGTGGAACCCGTCGTCCTTGAGCTCGAGGGTCTTGCCGGGCTCGATCGTCCAGCCCTCGGTGTCGACGCTCATCGTGCCATCGGCTGCGGTCTTGTGGAGCTCGACCGTGCCCGCGTACTTGCTCGAGGCGCTCTTGATGGTGATCGCCGTGGTGCCCGTGTTCTTGAGCGTGCCGAGAACGTACGTCTTCCCGCCCTTCTCAGCGGGGGCGAACGTCGCCGACACGGACTCGATGGGCGCGTGGTGGTGCGGCTTGGACTCGTTGACCGAGGCGCTCGGCGACGCGGCCGGCGAGGCGGCGGACGCCGAGGCACTCGGTGCTGCGGACGCGCTGGCCGAAGCCGAGGGCTGCGCGGTGCCGCCCCCGTTGGAGCAGGCGGCGAGGCTGAGGGCCAGGGCGCCGGCGGCCGCGAGGGTGAGGATGGGCTTCGTGGACTTCGTGGAGAGGTTCTTCATGGCTGATCAATCCTTCTTGCGCATGCGCATCCCGAGGATGCCCCCGGCGATGCCGCACGCGACTGCTGTGATTCCGACGATGAGGAGCGGCCAGTTGACGCCCGGCTGCTCCTGGTAGGGCACGGCCGTCGTCTTCGGCTGAGAGGCCGGCGACGAGGCCGTCGGAGTCGCAGTCGTGCTCGCGCCCGGATCCGCAACAGTGAAGGCAATGATCCCCTCGATCGGGTGTCCGTCCGAGGACACAACCCTCCAGCGGAGGGTGCCCTCCCCGAGCGGCAAGTCCTCATCCAGCGTGAGCCGGAGCTGGTCCCGCGAGATCTGCGGGGTCAGGGTCCGGCGCTTGCCCTTGGCGTCCTCGAGGATGACCTCGGCGCCGAACGTCTGGATCTTGTCCGAGTACGTCAGCGTGAACGCCCGCTGGGACGCGGGGATGGTCTGGCCGTCTCTCGGGTCAGAGGAGACGAGGAGATCGTGGGCCGTGGCAGGGACTGTGGCCCCAGCAGTCAGCCCGAAGAGGAGAAGTGCGGCGAGGAGGACTCGCCTGAATGCGGCTCTCATGGGAATTGCCTTTCGTGGGTCCTGACGTGAGTGGAGACTGCGTCAGGACACGGGCGGCCCGCGCACCCCGAGGGGCGCCGAGAGAATGCTGGACCTCGCGCAGCGCGGCGAGGCCTCCGCCTCGAGCCGCACGGTGCGCAGACGGGACTCGAGCCGCGCGCGGACGGCCGCGAACGTCTCGAAGAGAATGAGGGCGGCGCCCGGGCCGAAGAAGCCCGCCGGCGCCGGCGAGTGGGCCATCCTCACGGCGCCAGCGGTGCGGTCCGCTGCGCGCAGGGCCCAGAGGACGACGACGACGCTGGCCAGCCACGCGGCCCCGTGCAGGGAGAGCATCGCGGGCTCGAGGAACGAGGCGAAGGCACTCTGGCCCGCGCCCGCAGCGTGCGGCACGGGCACGGCCGGGTAGCCGTGAGCGGCGTGGCCGCCCAGCACCGCGGGAGCCGAGGCGGCGGCGGAGGCCGCCGCGGCGTGGGCGTCGTCGTGAGAAGCGCCGTGGGCGGTGAGAATGAAGATCGCGTGGAAGCCCAGCTGCCCGAGGCCCAGGATGGCCGCGAGGCCAGCCGCCGAGCGCCGGAAGCGCGTCAAGACGGAGGCGACCATGACGGCCATGAGCCACGCCACCGCGAAGCCGCCGAGCGAGAGCCCGTGGCCCCCACCGCCCGCCAGCGAGGCGAGCGCGTGACCGGCGGACGCGAAGAGCGTGGCGAGCGCGGCCAGAAGGGCAGCGCGCGTCAGAGTGCTCATCAGCCGCCCCTTCCGTTGCCGTCCGCCGTACCCGTCCATTCTACGCGTCGGCCGCGAAACGCCGAAGGCCGCCCTCCCCTGCTCGGGGAAGGCGGCCTCTCGCCGTCAGACGGCGACTGAGAACTACTTGGCGACGGCGGCCTTGAGCTTGGAGCCGGCGGTCAGCTTGACGCCGTGGCCGGCCGGGATCTCGATCTCGGCGCCGGTCTGCGGGTTGCGGCCCTTGCGAGCGGCACGGTCCGTGCGCTCGACGGCGAGCCAGCCGGGGATCGTGACCTTCTCGCCCTTGGAGATCTGGGCGGTGAAGACCTCGAAAACGGCGTCGAGAACGCCGTTGACGGCGGCCTGCGAGTTGCCCGACTTCTCTGCGACGGCTGCGACGAGTTCGCTGCGATTCATTGCCATAGTGTCCTCCTGGACCTGGTTGGTATGCGGTGAGCTCGGAGCGAGCTCCGGCTTCTGCCTCCGAACATACCAGCGTTCGAGCCCTCGATGGCAAGATTCGGCCCGGATTCGCGGGGTTTTCACGGATGGCGGGGCCTGTGACGGCGGAGGGAACGCCGAAAGGCGCCATCCCCGTGAGGGAATGACGCCTTTCGGTCTGCACACAGGCGGCCTGCCCTGTGCTGGGCCGGGCCGCGGGGCGCGTCCTACCAGGAGGACTTGGTGATGCCCGGGAGCTCGCCCTTGTGGGCCATCTCGCGGAAGCGAACGCGCGAGATGCCGAACTTCTGGAAGGTGCCGCGCGGGCGGCCGTCGATCATGTCGCGGTTGCGAACACGAACGGGCGACGCGTTGCGGGGAAGCTTCTGAAGACCCAGGCGGGCCTCCTCGCGAGCCTCGTCCGTCGCGTTTTCGTCGACGAGCGTCTTCTTGAGCTCGGCGCGCTTCGCGGCGTAACGCTCGACAATGGCCTTGCGCTGCTCGTTGCGAGCGATCTTGGACTTCTTAGCCATGGTCTAGCGCTCCTCTCGGAAATCAACGTGCTGGCGAACAACCGGATCATACTTCTTGAGGACCATGCGGTCCGGGTTGTTCCGGCGGTTCTTGCGGGTCACGTACGTGAAGCCCGTGCCAGCGGTGGACTTGAGCTTGATGATCGGACGAACGTCCTTGTCCTTCTTGGCCACTAGAGCTTCACTCCCTTCGCGATGAGGTCGGCGACGACGGCGTCAATGCCGCGGACGTCGATCACCTTGATGCCACGGGCCGACAGGGTCAGCGTGACGTTGCGGCGCAGGGACGGGACCCAGTAGCGCTTCTTCTGAATATTCGGATCGAACCGACGCTTGGTGCGGCGGTGCGAGTGCGAAATGCTGTGGCCGAACCCAGGCTGGGCTCCGGTCACCTGGCAATGTGCTGCCATGATCACTCCTCAAAGATGTAGTAACTAGCGGGGGTTCTTTTCTACAGATCCCTCTGCGATCGAAGTGCCCCCGCCGCCAGTAGTGACACCGTGCGTACTGCAGCTTTCGAAGAGGGTGACCAAGCTGGGTGAGATCCAGCCGCGGGCCCCCCGCCGCGAGAAAACCGGTGAGAACCAGCTCTCCCGTTTTTCCCCAGGAGAGCGGTCTGCGTTGCGGGTGCTGCGCCCGCCAGCGCCTCCTGCGGATCAGACCGAAGTGAAGGCACGGCAAAGCGCGACTTAACGCCTTCCCATCCTAGTCGCCCAAACCCCTCAGGCCAAACCCGGGCCACTTGGCCCTCGTCACACCCGCGCCCCGCAGGACGCGGAACGGCGCCCCGCCCGCCGGATCTCTCCGGGCAGACGGGGCGCCGTCGCTGACGCGGGGGTCGCCGTGGAGCGGCGTCCCCCAGGCGGGTCAGTCCGCCGCGCGGCGGGGCGCCGCCGGGTGCGGGTCCACGTCCGGGTCCACGCCCAGGCCGGCGGCAGGGTCGACGCCGAGGCCGCCCGCGGCGCCCGCTCCCTGGCCGGCGGTGTGCGTGCGCGCCTCGGCCAGGACGTCGTCGCCCATGGAGGACAGCGGAACCTCAAGGGTCTCCGCAGAGTCCGCAGGCAGCGCGTCCGGGTGGCGCACCGGCACGACGTCGAGGGGAAGGAGATCGTGATCGATGTTCTCGTTCTCCACCTGGTTCTCGACGATCTCACGCGCCTCCTCGTCCGTCTCCACGGAAGGCATCGAGCCCGGGAGCGGGCGGTTCGCCGACTCCTTGAGGAAGATCACCGCAATGGCGCCGACGACGCTCGTCGCCATGAGCCAGTAGGCGGGCATCATCGTGTTGCCCGTCGCCTGAATGAGGGACTCCATGATGAGGCCGGCAGTGCCGCCGAAGATCGCCACGGCGAGGTTGTAGGCGATGCCCATGCCCGCGTAGCGCGAGGCGGTCGGGAACTGCGCCGGCAGGGCCGAGGCCAGGTTGGCCACGTAGAAGAGCACCGAGAGGGCCATCATGCCGAGGCCCAGCGCGGTGGCCCAGACCTCGCCGCGCTGCATGAGCATGAACGCGGGGATCGCCAGGACGATCGTCAGGCCCGACGCCAGCCAGAGCACCGGGCGGCGGCCGATCTTGTCAGAGAGCTTGCCGCCGAACGGGATGAGGAGCGCCATGGCGACGAGGACCGGCACCGTGACGGCCGTGCCCTTGAGCACGTCGTAGCCGAGGCTCTCCGTGAGGTAGGTCGGCATGTACGAGGTGAGCGCGTAGCCCGCCGTGTTCGCGGCGGCCACGAGCGTGAAGGCCACGAGGATCTCGCGCCAGTAGTGCTTGAGGACGCCCTTCGTGCCCGTCTCCGTCATCTTCGGATCGATGGCGTCCTCGTTGCGGGCCTCCGCCTGGTCCAGGGCCGCGGCGTACGCCGGGGACTCCTCGATCTTGAGGCGGAAGTAGATCGCCGAGGCACCGAGCGGGATGGCCACGAGGAACGGGATGCGCCAGCCCCACGCGAGCATGGTCTCCTCGCCGAGGCCGACCTCGAGCAGCGTCACGAGGAGCGCGCCGGAGGCGAAGCCCAGGTAGGAGCCGAGGTCGAGGAAGGACGCGAAGAAGCCGCGCTTCTTGTCCGGCGCGTACTCCGAGACGAACGTCGTGGCGCCCGCGTACTCGCCGCCCGTCGAGAAGCCCTGGATGAGCTTGAGGAGGATGAGGATGCCGGTGGCCCAGACGCCCCACGTCGCGGCCGTGGGCAGGATGCCGATGATGGCCGTGCTCGCGGCCATCATGATGAGGGTCAGCGCGAGGATCTTCTGGCGGCCGATCTTGTCACCGAAGTGACCGAAGACGACGCCGCCGAGCGGGCGGGCGATGAAGGTGACGGCGAAGGTCGCGAGGCCGAAGAGGCTCTGCGCGGCCTCGCTTCCCTCGGGCAGGAACAGGCGACCCATCGTCACGGCAAGGTAGCCGTAGACTCCGACGTCGTACCACTCCATGAAGTTGCCCACGAGGGTGCCGCCCATGGCGGTCTTGAGGGTCGGCTTGTCGACGACGTTGACGTCGTCCTGTTCGATCCGGCGCTTGCGGACCTTGATTGTGTTCTTCCGGGCGGCCGGGGACTTGGCCTCAGCCGGGGTAGCGGGGGGCATAGGATGCCTTCTCTCCGTTATTCGGCGACGAGGCCGCGCGGCGGCGGCCCCGGCTGGGGCACTCGGCCCCAGGCACGGCAAGCAACCTTACAGAAGGCAAGCGAACGACCCGAGTTGAGCCCCTCGAATCCGGCCCTTCACCCTGTGCAGGGACCCGGCACATCCCCTGAAATCACGGAGGATCAGGCGGACTCGGTGAGATCTGCCACAAACTCCGGGTACTTGGGCTTCATGCCGTCTCCGGACGAGACGCCGCGCACCCTGCGCCCCACCCATGGCACAAAGTGCTTGCGGGCCCAAACCAGGTCCGCCTCGATGGCCTCCAGGCGCCTCAGGCGAGGGGCCTCACCGAGGTCCGGGACCTCCACCTCCTCGGCCTTCCCGAGCGCCGCCAGGACGTTCTCGGCCATGCGCGCGTGACCCAGCGAGGCAAGGTGGAGCCGGTCCTCGTCCCAGTACCGCCAGTCCTGGAACTCCTTCATCCTCCAGAAGTCGACGACGGCGAACCCCTCGCGGTCAGCGCCCTCCCGCAACAGCTCGTTGTAGAGCGCCGCGCGGCTGCGGGTGGCTGTGAACGTCTTGGAGGCGCCGCTGTCGAACGCCGTGAACACGGCGACCTCGCAGCCCGCATCCACGAGGCGAGCCAGGCCTGCGACATACGCGGACACGACCGCGTCGAGGTCCACGCTTGGGCGGAGGAAGTCGTTGCCGCCCGCGTAGCAGGTCACGAGCGTGGGCTTGAGGCGGAGCGCCTCGGGGAGCTGCTCAGCGAGAACCTGGCCCGCCTTCTTCCCGCGCACGGCGAGGTTCGCGTAGCTCCACTCCCCCGTGGCGATGAGCTGCTCGCCCACCCGGTCCGCCCACCCGCGCACGCCGTTCGGGCGAGAGGCGTCCCAGTCTCCGACGCCCTCAGTGAAGGAGTCTCCGAGGGCCAGGTAACGGTGGGGGCGGTCCGCAGGGTTTTTCACCGGATCAGCCTACGCCCCGAGCGCACCGGATTTCGAGCCTCGCAGCGCACCGCGCGGCGGCTACGAGGCCTGGGCCTGTCCTCGCTTCCAATAGCCCATGAAGGCCACCGAGCGGCGGTCGATCCCGCACTCCTGGACGTAGAAGCGGCGGACGTCCCGGACGGCCCCCTGCTCGCCCGCGACCCACACATACGTGGATGCGCCCTCTGCGGCGTCCCCGGCCTCCCAGAGGAGGCCCTCGGCGGCGTCCGCGTCGTCGTCGCCCGCAGTGTCCGCCGGAGGCGAGGCGGGCAGCACGACCGGCAGGGCAGGGAGGGGCTCCCCCGCGAGGAAGCGCGCATGCGCGGCGCCCCGAGCCCCCCAGACCTCCTCGACGAGGCGAGCCCCGAGCGTCTCGCCGGAGACGACCCACTCGACCTCGACGCCCTCGCGCTCGAGGGGGCGGCGGTCGGCCTCGTGCGGGATCTCAACGAGGACGCGCGCCTCAGCGCCCGGCCTGGCGGCCGCGTCCCAGTCCCGGAGGATGGACTCGATGGCGGGCAGCGCGGTCGCGTCCCCGACGATGACGATCCGCCCGGCCTCCCCCGGCGCGAACTCGATCGCGTGGTTCCGGGCCCCGCTGCGGCTCCAGTAGGCGAGCTCGGGGCCGATCACGTCGAGCTCGTCCCCGACGGCCGCGGAGTCGATCCACTCCGCCGCGGGCCCCCGCCCCTCGTGCGGGGCGTGGAGGGCGAACTCGACGTCGATCTCCCCGGGGCGGGCCGCCACGATGCTGAACGTGCGCATGGCACCGCGCTCCTCCGGGGCCTGCTCGCGCCACTGCGAGTACCAGCGCGAGCCTCGAATGGGCCCCTCGGCCAGCCGCGCCCCCTCGGACCCGCCGAAGATGATCTTGATGCGGCAGTCCAGGTACGGGCCGCCGTCCCCCATGAGGGTGAAGCCCTCGGAGGCGAGCGTGACGCGGGCGAACCCGGGCGAGACGCGGCGGATCTCGGTGACGGCGCCGCGGACGCAGCGCAGCAGGGCGGGCTCGCTGGGGGTCTCGGTGGCGGTCTCAGGCATGGCTGGTCCTCTCGGCTGCGGTGGATGCGGGCACGACGAGCGGCTTGCCCGTCTCGGGGCACTCGGTCACGGTGGACTCGAGGCCGAAGATCTCGCGGACGGCCTCCCTCGTCAGGACGTCCTCCGGCCGCCCCTCGCCGACAACCCGCCCGCCCCGCATGGCGATGAGGTGGTCAGCGAAACGGGCCGCGAGATTGAGGTCGTGCAGCACCATGACGACGCTGCCCCCGCGCTCGCGCTGCGTCTTGAGGACGAGGGAGAGGACGTCCATCTGGTGGGCGAGGTCGAGGTACGTCGTCGGCTCGTCAAGGAGGAGGATGGGCGTCTCCTGCGCGAGCGCGAGGGCGATCCACACCCGCTGCCGCTGGCCGCCCGAGAGCTCGGCGACGTCCCGCGACGCGAGCTCGAGCGTTCCCGTCTCCGTCAGGGCGCGGCCCACCGCGTGCCGGTCCGCGTCCGTGAAGCGGCGGAAGAGGCCCTGGTGCGGGTGGCGGCCCCGGCCCACGAGGTCGCGGACCGTGATCCCCTCCGGGGCGATGGGCTGCTGCGGGAGCAGGCCCAGGCGCTTCGCCGACTCCTTGAGCGGCATGGCGGCGAGCCGCTCGCCCTCCACGAAGAACGTCCCCCGCGTGGGCGGCAGGAGGCGGGCGAACCCCCGCAAGAGGGTCGACTTCCCACAGCCGTTGGGGCCGACGATGACCGTCACCTTGCCCCGGGGGATCGTCACGCTCAGGTTCTCGACGACGACCCGGCGGTCGTACGCCAGGCTGACCCCCTCCGCGCGGAGGGCGGGGTGGGGCGACTGCGAGGCATTCACTTAGGCAGCCTTTCCGCGGCGGGACTGGGCCCGTCCGCTCAGCAACAGAAGAATCAAGGCGGGAGCGCCCACCACGGCGGTGATGATGCCCACCGGAAGCCCCCAATCGTAGAGGAGCCCTGAAGACAGGAACTGCGCCCCAAGGACAATGACGGCACCCGTCAGCGCAGCCGCCCCGAGAGACAGCCTGCGCCCCGTCAGCCACCGCGAGAGCGGACCGGCCAGGAACGCCACAAACGCAAGGGGGCCGACGACGGCGGTGGCAAGCGCCGACAATAGGACGCCGGCCGCAATGACAAGAAGCCGGGAGCGCCCCACATCCACGCCCAGCCCCTGCGCCAGGTCATCCCCCAGCTCCAGCATCCGCAGCCGGCGGGCAATGAGCGCGACGCCAGGCAGCAGCACGGCGAGGGCCGCCGCAAGGATCCCAATCCGCTCCCACGTCACCCGGCCGAGCGAGCCGCTCATCCACAGGAGCGCCTCCTGGGCCTGGTTGATGCCGACGCGCGTCAAAAGCCAGCTCGTCAGCGCGCTCGTCATGGCGGCGAGGCCGATGCCAATGAGGATGAGCCTGCCGCCGGCCTGCGTCGTCGTCCTCCCCCTCATGGAGAGCACATAGATGACGGCCGCGACCAGGAGGCCGCCGGCCACCGCCGCGCCGCTGATCTGCATGCCCTGCGCGCCCCAGAGGAGGATCGCGAGGACCGCGCCCGTCGACGCGCCGCTGTTGACCCCGATGATGTCGGGGCTCGCCAGCGGGTTGCGCAGAAGCGTCTGGAAGAGGGCGCCGGAGAGGCCGAACGCGAGCCCCACGAGGAGCGCCGCAACGGCCTTGGGGAGCTTGGACTCCATGACGATGTAGCTCGCGCCGGGGATCGTCTCGCCGCCGAGGATGCGGAAGAAGTCGGGGATCGTCACGGTGTAGTCGCCGAGGAGGACGCAGCCCGCAAAGAGCGCGACCACCGCCACGGAGAGGGTGATGACGGCCTTCACTGGGTCATCGCCCCCTTCTTCGAGGCCGCGAGCCAGACGAGCACCGGCGCGCCGACGACGGCCGTCAGCACGCCCGCCGCCACCTCCGACGGAGGCGCGACCACGCGGCCGAGCACGTCCGCCGCCAGCACAAGCACCGCCCCGCCCAGCAGGCTGAGGGGCATGATCCGCCGATGGTCCCCGCCGAGCAAGAGCCGGAGCATGTGCGGGACGGCGAGCCCCACGAAGCCGATGGGCCCCGCGACCGCCGTGGCTCCCGCCGCGAGGAGGACGAAGCCGCCGCCCACCGTCCAGCGGGCCCGGCCCAGGGACACGCCCAGGCCGCGCGCGACGTCCTCGCCCAGCGCGATCGCGTTGAGCGCGCCCGCGTTGGTGAGCAGGAGCGCCGCGCCCGCAAGGAGCAGCGGCAGCACGGGCACAAAGGACTCGAACGAGTTCGTCGCCACCGAGCCGATCTGCCACCGCCGGAAGACGTCCAGCGTCACCTGGCTGTTGAGGAGGATGGCGCCGATGACGGCGCTGCACGCGGCGCCCACGGCCGCGCCCGCGATGGCGAGATTGACCGCCGAGCCGTTCGAGGGGCCGAACTCCGCGATGAGGAACACGAGCAGGCTCGCGGCGGCGGCCCCGATGAGGGCGGCCGCCATCGTTCCCACGAGCCCGCTCACGCCGAACGCGAAAATGCCGACGACGACGGCGAGCGCCGCCCCCGAGTTCACCCCGAGGATGCCCGGGTCCGCGAGCGGGTTGCGGGTCAGGCCCTGCATGCCTGTGCCCGCGAGCCCGAGGGCCGCCCCCGCGCAGGCCGCGAGGACCGTGCGGGGGACGCGGGCGCTGACCACGGCGGCCTCAAAGGAGCCGTCATCCGCCGTCAGCCCGCGCCACACGTCCCCCAGAGGGACGCTGCGCGCGCCGACGGCAAGACTCAGCAGGATGCTGATGGCGAGGAGGGCCAGCAGGATCACGCCGGCCCCCCACGCGGTCATCCGCCGCCGCCTCTGCTGCGCCGGGTTCTCAACGGGGTGACTCATCGACGGGTTACGCGTTCTTGACGGCCTCGGCGATCTTCGGCACGTAGTTGTCGATCGCGTACTGCATGCTGAGGATCGAGATCGCGGACAGGGCGATCGTCGTCGTGTTGTTCGAATCGAAGACGGCCGCGTTCCGCTTGACCGCGGGGATCTGACTGAGGAGCTTGTCCTTCTTGATCGCCTCGGCGGTCTTGGCGTCCGGGACCCAGGTCAGGAGGATGTCCGAGGCGAGGTCCTTCGAGTTCTCTGCGGAGAACTGGACGTTGAACTTCTTCTCCCCCGCCTTCTTCTCCGCGTCGACGACGACCTGCGCGGGCTTGAACCCGAGGGACTCCATGAAACGGGGCCGGTTGTCGATGCTCGTGTAGGCGGCGACGCCGTCCGTCTTGCCGGGGGTGAGGTTCGCGAAGATGAACGTCTTGTCCGCGAAGTCCGGGTGGTCCTTCTTGACCTTCTCGAGCTTGGCGTTGCCCTCATCGAGGAGGCGCTTGGCCTCGCCGGAGCGGCCCAGTGCCTTGCCGACGATGGTGAGGGAGTCCTGCCAGGACGTGCCCCACGCGACCTCGGGGTACGCGATGGTGGGGGCGATCTTGGAGAGCTTCTCGTAGTCCTCCTTGGTCATGCCCGAGTACACGCCCACGATGAGGTCCGGGGTCGCCTTGGCCAGGGCGTCGAAGTTGATGCCGTCCGCGTCGGAGTACTGGACCGGGGCCTTGTCCGAGCCGATCGGGGCGCCGAGCTTCTCCAGCGCCTCGTCCTTCCAGGGGAGGGAGCCCTTCTCGTTCTGACCGAACGTGTCCTTGGCCATGGCCACGGGGACCACGCCCAGCGCCAGCACGACGTCGGCATTGACCCAGGAGATCGTGGCGACGCGCTTGGGCTCCGCCTTGATCTCGGTGGAGCCGAACGCGTGCTCAATGGTGACGGGGAACGCGCCGCTGTCCGCAGCGGCAGACCCGGAGGGCGAAGAGGCGCTCTTGTCGGACGAGCCGGTGGAGCAGGCGGAGAGGAGGGCGGCCGCGGTGAGGCTGCCGAAGGCCAGGAGGCCCGTGCGACGAGAGAAGTCCACAGTGAATCCTTGTCTAGGGTCGGTCGATCATACGCAGCGACGAGTCGCTTAGGTAAGACTAACCTGAGCTTGGCCTATTAGGAAACCTGGACCTTTCCTAATAAACGCCGATTTTCGTCTCGTAGGCTGTCCCCATGCAGACGACACCGACCCGACAGGTCACCTCACGAGACCGCATCACCTACACCGTGGAGACAGCTCGCGACCCGAAGGAGCTCTTCGAGACGCTGGCCAACCCGCACCGGCACCACGAACTCGACGGCAGCGGCAGCGTCCAGGCAGAAGTGACTGGACCGGAGCGCCTCACCCTGGGCGACGAGTTCGTCACCCACATGGAGCTCAACCACCTGCGCTACAAGATCCGTAACCGCGTCACGGCCTTCGAGGACGGCCGGCTCATCGAGTGGACCCACCCCGGCGGCCACCAGTGGCGCTGGGAGATCGAGCCCCTCGCCGAGGGCGGCGCCCGCGTGACAGAGACCTGGAACACGGCCGGGGCCAAGATGCCGCGGCTCGGGTACGTCATCGTGGGCGCCTTCCGCCGCAATGACGACGGCATCCGCGAGACTCTCGCCCGGCTCGCCTCCTAGCGAGACCCGCCCTTCCCCACCCCCTGCCCCAGCCCCGCAGCGGGGCGCGGGGCGCGGGGAAGAGACCAGGGGCAAGGGGCGAGCGGCCCCGGGATGAGACCAGGGGCCAGAAGCCCAGCATGTGGGCAGGCCCACGAGGGGACTTGCGCAGAGCGCCCGCTCGATGCATTCTAGAAACACGAACCATCCAGAGCGGCCGAGAGACTTGGCTCCATGACGCCGCAGCAACCCTGATTCAGCAGGGTGCTTCCGCCAAGATCGATGGAGTGATTTTCCGTGGTCAAGGCCGCCGCGCCTCTGCGCACCCGCACATCCCCAGGCGCTCCGGGACTCACCGCAGCCGCCGCTCTCGCCAGCCCCCGCCGGGCCCGCGCCTCGGAGCTCGAGTCCCTCTTGCCAGACGGGCCCCTCACCGCCCCGGCCGCACAGCACCCCACCCTGGACCCGCAGTTCCTCGCGCACCCCACCACCGAGGCCGAGCGCCAGCGCTACTGGGCCGACGCCGCCCGCCGGCTTCACTGGGACGAGCCCTGGCACACCGTCCACGCCGAGTCCGTCAGCCCAGACGGCGTCCCCGCCTTCACGTGGTTCGAGGGCGGCCGCCTCAACGTCGCCGTCAACTGCGTGGACCGCCACGTGGCGGCGGGCCGCGGCTCCGAGGTCGCACTGCACCTTGAGGGAGAGCCCGGCGACCGGCAGACCGTGACGTACCGCCGCCTCCAGGAGCTCGTCTCCCAGGCGGCCCACGCCCTGGAGTCGCTGGGCGTCGGGCCGGGGGACCGTGTGGTCATCCACCTCCCGGTGATCCTGGAGACCGTCGTCGCCGCCTTGGCCTGCGCGCGCATCGGCGCGGTCCACGCCCTCGTCTTCGGGGGTTTCAGCGCGGAGGCGCTGAAGTTCCGCATTGAGGACACCGGCGCCAAGGTGCTCATCACAAGCGACGGCCAGAATCGCCGCGGCCTGCCGGTGCCGGTCAAGCCTCTCGCGGATGAGGCCCTGTCTGGGGACAACCGGGTCGAGGCCGTTCTCGTGGTCCGCCGCACGGGCCTGGACGTCCCGCTGACTCCCGGCCGAGACCGGGTGTGGGACACGTTCGTCGGCGGCTTTCCCACCGTGCACGAGCCAGCCTCCTTCGACGCAGAGCACCCCCTCTTCATCATGTACACCTCGGGCACGACCGGCCGCCCCAAGGGCCTCGTGCACACCTCGGGCGGGTATCTCACGCAAGCGAGCCTGACGTTCGAGCAGCTCTTCGGCGTCGCCGGCCGCCGCGTCCACTGGTGCACCGCGGACCTCGCCTGGGTCACGGCCCACACGTACGCGCTCTACGGCCCGCTCTCGAACGGCGCTGCGCAGGTCCTCTACGAGGGGACGCCTGACACGCCCCACCCCGGCCGGCACCTGGAGATCATCGAGCGCTACGGTGTGACGAGCTACTACACGGCGCCCACCCTCGTCCGCACCCTGCGCTCCTGGTTCCCGGACGGGCTGCCCACCCACTACAACCTCGCAAGCCTCGCCATCCTCGGCACGGTGGGCGAGCCCATCGACCCCGACACCCACGCCTGGTTTGCGCGCGCCTTCGGCCCCCTTCCCCACGTGGACACGTGGTGGCAGTCAGAGACCGGCGCCACCGTGTGCTCCCCCCTCCCCTGGGAGATGGGAGAGGGCGACGACGCTGCCGCCGCGCCCGTCCCCGCCGGCTCCGTCCACGCTGCCCTGCCGGGCTCGCGGGCGCTCGTCGTGGATGACGCGGGCCGCCCCGTGAGCCCGGGCCAGTCGGGGCACCTCGTCCTGGGCGCCGTCCCGCCGGGGATCGCCCGCACCGTGTGGGGGAACCCGGGCCGGTACCGGGACTCGTACTTCGGCGCGTTCGCGGAGCGGGGCTGGTTCTCTTCCGGGGACGGGGCGACGCTCGACCGCGACGGCCACCTCTGGGTCTCCGGCCGGGCGGACGATGTCCTCAACGTGTCCGGGCACCGCCTGTCCAGCATCGAGATCGAGTCCGCGGTCCTGACGCTGCCCGAGGCCACGGAGGCGGGCGTGTGCGCGGTGCCTGATGCGCGAACGGGGCAGGCTGTGGCGGTTTTCGTCGTCGGCCCCTCCACGCGCACGGATGACGCCGCAGCGGTCCGCGAACGCGTGAGGCAAGCGGTAGCCGCCGCGATTGGCCCGGTGGCCAAGCCCGCGCACGTCGTGGCCGTCGAGGACGTGCCGAAGACCCGCTCCGGCAAGATCATGCGCAGGCTGCTGGGCCAGATCTTCACGGAGACCCCACTCGGGGACACCTCGAGCCTCGCCAACGAGCCCGCCCTTGCCGGCGTTCGCGAGCGCGTGACCGGGCTCCGGTCCGCGGGGATTCTTCCCCGCCTCTGAACCACGGCGCCGCCCTCGCGGCCCGTCTCCTTTCCCTTCACCTCACCCTTCCCTACCCAGGAGGCTCCCATGAGCACACTCTCGTCCACCCTCAAGACCCCCGTTTCCGCCCTGGAGACGCCGCTGAAGTTCGCGTACTGGGTGCCGAACGTCTCGGGCGGGCTCGTCGTCTCGACGATCGAGCAGCGCACGGACTGGCAGTTCCCGTACAACCGCGAGCTGGCGCGGATCGCCGAGCGCTCCGGGTTCGAGTACGCGCTGACCCAGACCCGGTACGCGGCCAGCTACGGCGCGGACAAGCAGCACGAGGCGACCTCGTTCAGCCTCGCTCTCCTCGGGGCCACGGAGCGTCTCAACGTCATCTCCGCCATCCACCCTGGGCTGTGGCACCCCGGCGTGCTGGCGAAGTGGCTCATCACGGCGGACCACCTCTCGGGCGGCCGGTCTGCGGTGAACATCGTCTCCGGGTGGCTCAAGAACGAGTTCACCGGCTTCGGGCTGGAGTGGCTGGAGCACGACGAGCGCTACGTGCGCACGGAGGAGTTCATCACCGCGCTCCGGGGCCTGCTCACCGAGGACGGGTACTCGCAGAGCGGCTCGTACTACGACATCTCCGACTTCACCCTTAGCCCCAAGCCCCTGCCTCAGGCGGCTCGACCGCACCCGGAGATCTTCTTCGGCGGGAACTCGACGGCGGCGCAGGCCGCGGCAGGGCGGACGGCGGACTGGTACTTCTCCAATGGCCGCTCGCTTGAGGGGTATGCGGAGAACGTCGACGGCGTCCTCGCCGCCGCGCGGGAGGCCGGCCGCACGCCGAAGTTCGGGATCAACGGCTTCGCGATCGTGCGGGAGAGTGAGGCGGAGGCCCGCGAGACGCTCCGGGAGATCATCGCCAAGGCCCACCGGCCCGCCGTCGAGGGGTTCCAGAGCGCCGTCAAGGAGGCCGGGCAGTCCACGAAGGACGGCAAGGGCATGTGGGCAGACTCCTCGTTCGAGGACCTCGTCCAGTACAACGACGGGTTCAAGACGCAGCTCATCGGGACGCCGGAGCAGGTGGCGGAGCGGGTCATCGAGTACAAGAAGCTCGGCGTGAACCTTCTCCTCACCGGGTACCTGCACTTCCAGGAGGAGGTCGCCGCGTTCGGGCGCGACGTCCTGCCGATTGTCCGCGAGCTCGAGGCGGACCTCGCCCGCGCCCACGGCACGGAACTGGACTCGAGCCTCGTTCCGGACGTGCCGGGCGTCAGCGCCGAGGAGGCCACCGCCTCCGCCGACGCCACCCTGTCCCCCGAGAGGAGCGCGGCATGAGCCAGGACCGCACCTTCGGGCTCCGCACGCGGGCCCTCCACGCCGGGGGGACCCCGGATGCCGAGCATGGCTCGCGGGCCGTCCCCATCCACCAGACCACGTCCTACGTCTTCACGAGCACGGAGGACGCGGCGAGCCTCTTCGCCCTCCAGAAGTACGGCAACATCTACTCGCGGATCGGCAACCCCACGGTGGCCGCGTTCGAGGAGCGCATCGCCTCCCTCGAGGGCGGGATCGGAGCCGTGGCCACCGCGTCGGGCATGTCGGCGATTTTCCTGGTCTTCGCAGCGCTGGCGGGCTCGGGGGACCACATCCTCGCCTCCTCGAAGCTCTATGGGGGGACCGTGACGCAGCTGGACGTGACACTGCGCCGGTTCGGGATCGAGACCACGTTCGTCGACAGCAACGAGGCGGCGGACTTCGCTGAGCACCTCCGCCCCGAGACGAAGGCGATCTTCACGGAGGTCGTCGCGAATCCCTCCGGCGAGATCGCGGACATCGAGGGGCTCGCCGCTCTCGCCCGCGAGCACGGCGTGCCGCTCATCGTCGACTCCACGCTGACGCCGCCGGTCCTCTTCCGCCCGCTGGAGCACGGCGCGGACATCGTGGTCCACTCGGCCACAAAGTTCCTCGGCGGGCACGGGACGACGCTCGGCGGGGTCGTCGTCGAGTCCGGGCGCTTCGACTGGGGCAACGGGCGCTTCCCCGGCCTGACCGAGCCGGTGCCGAGCTACGGCGGCATCCGCTGGTGGGGGAACTTCGGCGAGTACGGGTTCCTCACGAAGCTGCGCTGCGAGCAGCTGCGGGACGTGGGGCCTGCCCTCGCGCCGCAGTCCGCGTTCCAGCTGCTTCAGGGCGTGGAGACACTGCCGCTGCGGATCGAGGCGCACATCGCCAACGCCCAGGCCGTGGCGGAGTGGCTCGAGGCGGACCCGCGCGTCACCTACGTCAACCACGCCGGACTGCCGAGCCACCCGCAGCATGAGCGCGCGCGGCAGCTTCTGCCCCGGGGCGTGGGCTCCGTGTTCAGCTTCGGGGTGGCCGGCGGGCGGGAGGCGGGGGCCGCGTTCATCAACTCCCTTCAGCTGGTCAGCCACCTGGCCAACGTGGGGGACGCCAAGACCCTGGCGATCCACCCCGCCTCGACCACGCACCAGCAGCTCAGCGCCGAGCAGCTCGCAGCGGCGGGCGTCCCTGACGACCTGGTCCGCCTCTCGGTGGGCCTCGAGGACCTCGACGACATCCTGTGGGACCTGGACCAGGCGCTCACGACCGCGACAGGAGAGCAGCGATGACTGCGCAGACGACGGCCTGCACCCTGGCGCCCGAGCCCGCCCCGGGCTCCCCGGCCCCCGCCGAGCGCCGCTGGCAGGGGCCCGGGGCCTCCGAGCGCCTGAGGATCCTCCGCGCCGCCCAGAGCATCGCCCTTGTGGGGGCGAGCGCGAACCCTGCCCGCGCCAGCTACTTCGTGGCCACGTACCTGCTGGCGTCTGCGAACTACCGCGTGTACTTCGTCAACCCCGCGGCCACGGAGATCCTCGGCCAGCCTGTCTACCCCTCGCTCGCGGACCTGCCCGAGGTCCCTGACATCGTGGACGTGTTCCGCAAGGACTCGGACCTCCCAGGGGTCCTCGCTGAGGTCTCCGCTTTGGGGACGACGACGAGGGGCGGCCGCCCGGTCCTGTGGCTCCAGCTCGGCTCGTGGAACGAGTCTGTGGCTGAGGCCGCCGAGGCCGCCGGGCATCCCGTGGTCATGGACCGCTGCGTGAAGATCGAGCACGCCCGGTTCCACGGCGGGCTGCGGCTCGCCGGGTTCGACACGGGGGTCATCTCGAGCCGGCGCCAGGTCCTCGCGTGAGCGGCGGCGCGGCCCTGCCCCTGCTGGTTGAGGGCGTGGGGCAGCGGTTCGGCCGCGGACAAGCCAGCCGGGCCGTCCTCAGCGGCGTCTCCTTCGGCGCCGAGGCGGGCGAGATTCTTGCCGTCGTCGGCGCCTCGGGCTGCGGCAAGTCCACCCTCCTGCGGCTCATCGGCGGGTTGGACGCGCCGAGCAGTGGGCGGGTGCTCGTCGGGGACAGCTCGGCGTCCGGACGCGATGCTCGCACGGCCTTCGCCTTTCAGGAGCCGCGCCTGCTGCCGTGGCGCTCCCTGGAGGAGAACGTCCGCCTCGGCCTTCCGCCCGGCCTCGATAGCGAGGAGGCGGCGGAGCGCGTCCGCTCCCTCCTCGCGGAGGTGGGCCTGGCTGACCGCGCCTCCCAGCGCCCGCGCCAGGTCTCCGGCGGGATGGCCCAGCGGGTCTCGCTGGCCCGCGCTCTCGCCCGCCGTCCCGGCGTCCTGCTCCTCGACGAGCCGTTCGGGGCCCTCGACGCGCTGACGCGCCTGCGCATGCAGGGCCTCCTCCTCGAGCTCCATTCCCGCCACCCGGCCACGGTCATTCTCGTGACCCATGACGTCGACGAGGCGCTCGCCCTCGCCGACCGCGTGCTGGTGCTCGGCACCAACGGGGCCGACGACGGGGCCGGTCTCGTCGAGGACATCCCCGTCGCGGCGCCGAGGCCCCGTGACCGGGGCGGGGCCGAGCACGCCGAGCTCCGCTCCCGGCTGCTCCGCCTGCTCGGCGTCGACTCTGCCCATTCCACCAACCCCCTCCGGAGGATCTCAGCATGACCCGCACACACTCCACGACCTCGCGCAGGGCCGCCCTGAGCCTCGCAGCCGCTTCCGCGGCGGCTGTCCTCGCCAGCTGCGCCGGCGAGGGGCGCAGCGGTCAGGCCGGCGGCACCGCTCCTTCCGGCACGGTGACCCTGGACTACGCCACGTACAACCCGCTCAGCCTCGTCCTCAAGTCCAAGGGCTGGCTGGAGGCCACGCTCAAGGACCGCGGCATCGACGTGGCCTGGGTGAAGTCCACCGGGTCCAACAAGGCGAACGAGGCTCTCCGAGCGCACGCCATCGACGTCGGCTCCACCGCAGGCTCCGCGGCTCTCCTCGCGAGGTCCAACGGATCCCCCATCCGCACGATCTCCGTGTTCTCCAAGCCGGAATGGGCCGCCCTCGTGGCGCCGAAGGGCTCGGACATCACCACCGTGGCGGGCCTCAAGGGCGCCACCGTGGCGGCGACGAAGGGCACCGACCCGTACTTCTTCCTCCTCCAGGCGCTCGAGGCCGAGGGGCTCAGCCCGAAGGACGTCACCGTGCAGAACCTCCAGCACGCCGACGGCTGGGCGGCCGCCCAGAACGGCTCTGTGGCCGCGTGGGCCGGCCTGGACCCCATCATGGCCGGGGCCCAGGAGAAGGGCGCCTCGCTCTTCTTCCGCAGGGTGGACTTCAACACCTATGGCCTGCTCAACGCGCACGAGGACTTCCTCAAGAACTCGCCTGAGACCGCGCAGGCCGTCGTCGACGCCTATGAGAAGGCGCGCGCCTGGGCCCTGGCGCACCTCGACGAGACGGCCGCGATCCTGGCCGCAGAGGCAGGCCTGAGCACAACGGTGGCAGGCACCGTGGTCCGGGAGCGATCCAACCTCGGCGTGTCCGGCGTGCCGGGTGAGCACCAGCGGGCGGTCCTGGCCAGGGTGGGCCCGCTGCTCGTTGAGACGGGGGACGTGCCGGGACAATCGGCCGTCGACTCGGCGCTTGGCTCGCTCTTCGAACCGCGCTTCGCATCGGCTGCCGACTCCTCTCGCGTTAAGGACGCCTAATGTCTCACCTCACCACTGTTGAGAGCGCGACGACGGGGCCGCCCGCACCGAGCGCCGCCACGTTCGCGGACGGCCGGAGTCCCCGGCGCCTGGTACTCCGGGGGCCATCTGCGATGCGAGCGGCGACGCCGACGCGAGTCGCAGCTCGGTGGGCGGCGGGGGCTCTCATCCCCCTCGCCCTCCTTCTGGCCTGGCACGCCGCCAGCACGAGCGGTGCGCTGAGCCCGGCCCTGCTCCCCTCCCCCGGCTCGGTCCTTGCAGCGGGGCAGGAGCTCATCCAGCGCGGTGAGCTCCTGCCGCATGTGGCGATCTCCGCCCAGCGTGTCGTTCTCGGGTTTGTCGTCGGCGGTGCCGCTGGGGTCGCGGTGGGCTGTCTGCTCGGGCTCTCACGGGCCGCCGAAGCTCTCCTCGCGCCGCTCGTGGGGGCGCTGCGCGCCGTGCCCTCTCTCGCGTGGGTCCCGCTCTTGATCCTGTGGATGCGGATCGGGGAGGACTCGAAGGTCACGCTCATCGCGATCGGCGCCTTCTTCCCCGCGATGACGACGGTCTTTGCGGCCCTGCGGCACGTGGACCCGAAGCTCGTGGAGATGGCACGCACCTTTGGAGTGCGCGGGCTCTCACTCCTGCGGACCGTTCAGCTGCCCTCGATCGTGCCCAGCGTCTTCGCCGGGCTCAGGCTTGCACTGGCCCAGGCCTGGCTGTTTCTCGTCGCCGCGGAGCTCATCGCCTCGTCGATGGGGCTGGGGTTCCTCTTGGTGGACTCCCAGAACAACGGCCGCACGGACCGGCTCATCCTCGCCATCCTCCTCCTCGCCCTCCTCGGCAAGGCATCGGACGCCCTGCTCGGGTGGGCCGAACGGCGAGCCCTGGCCCGATGGGGCACGCCGGGGTGACGGTCTCGACGCGCTCGCGAGCAGCACTTCACACATTCGTTACACGCACGCTAGTATGAGCTTGTGTGGTCTTTCACGGTCCACACGCCACCTCCATCGAGCATTTATTGGGGAAATAACGCTCGGAGGCGCCAATCGAGACCGCTCGTCGGGCCCGTGCGGCGGCGCTGCGGCCCCACTGGGGATCAGGGGCCGCAGCGTTCCCCCAGCACACCGGGCCGGTCATCCCGGTGCCGCAGTTGATTGATACCGAACAGTAATCTCATTGCGACCGACGCGTGACCTCGGCGCGAGAGCATGGACAACAGCGGAACCTCTAGGGGCCCGAACTGACAGACGGGCCCCCCGCGCAGTCGAAAGGACCGTGTTCTCCATGCCGCAGACACCCCGGATCAGCCAGCGCTTCTCCGCCCGCGCCGCCCTGGCCTCGAGCCTCCTCGCCGCGAGCCTCGGCCTGGCCGGCACCGGTGCCGCCGCCCAGACCGCAGCCCCCGCCGACAACCCGCCCGCCGCCGCGGCGCCCCACGCCTCGGCTGCCGCCGCCGGCGCCACAGCCGCCGCGGAGAACCCTGGCGGCGTCGTCGTCACCTACCCCCTGGAGCTCAACCCGGTGGTCACAACGAGCCCCGATGGCTCCTACTTCGGCCTCGAGGGCGGGGCCCCCGCCGTCACCGCGCCCCTGTCCTACGTGGCCACCCCCATCAACGCCCCCGGCGCCACCGGGCCCGTGAGCTCCCGCGGGGCCAAGGCCGAGCCGCTCGCGGACGGCGCGTGGAAGGTCAGCGTCGCGGGAGTGGACGCGTCTGGCCGGGAGCTCCAAGGGGAATCGTTCGTCACCGTGCGCAACGGGCGCGTGACCCAGACCATCCAGATCCGCGAGAACCTCGCCCTGCCGATCGCCTGGGACACCTCCAACGGCGCCACCTCCCTCACCGTCACGCCCGCAGACCTGACCGGCGCCAGCGGGTACGGCTGGACGCTCGTCAACCAGACCACCGGCCGCATCCAGGCGTCGTCGCCGGTCCACCCGGCAGGAACCGCCTCCCAGGAGACGGCCACCCTGACCGGGCTGCCGGACGGGCGCTACGCCTTCCACGCCGAGTCCGCCATCAACGGCTACCCCGGGTTCCTCCCCGACCGCCGGGCCACCGTCACCTTCACCGTGCGCGGGGGCGTCATCTACGCCCGGTAGGCGGGCGTCCCCCGGTCCTGCCGGGGAATGGAGAACGACGGCGGGGCCGCCGAGCCCAGCCCCGCGGAGACGGCGGGGCCGAGTGCAGCGGCCCCGTCGTCGTGCGCTTCAGGAGCGGCCGAGGAAGGCGAGCATCGCGGCAGCGGACGCCACCACGCCGCCCGTGAGGGTGGGCTGAAGGGCGGGAAGGAAGTGCGGGTTGTGGTTCCCCACGGGGTCCTGGTCCGGTGTGAACCCGCCGAGCGCCCAGTACGCGTACGGCACCCCGAGGGCGTCCGGGATGATGCTGAAGTCCTCCGAGGCCGTGACCCGCTCCATGGCGTGCACGCCGTCCGCCCCGAACGCCCCCGAGAAGGCGCTGCGGAGGGTCTCGACCGCCCGCTCGTCGTTGACGGTCAGCGGGAACGGGTCATAGCGCTGGATCTCGGGCTCGCGGGGGCAGCGCCCCGCCTGGCATTCGGCCCGCACAATGCGCTCCACGCCCTCCTCGAGCGCCGCGAGCGTCTCCTCCGAGTACGCCCGCAGGTTGAGAAGGAGCTCCGCGGAGTCCGGGATGATGTTGGCCGTGTCGCCGGCGCGCATGCTGCCGACCGTCACGACCCCGAACTCGTCCGGGGACAGCTCCCGTGCCACGAGCGACTGAAGCCGGGTGACGACGGCCGCCGCCAGCACAACCGAGTCGATGGCCAGGTGCGGCATGGATCCGTGGCCGCCCTTGCCGAAGAGCCGGACCCGCAGCGACACCGCCGTTGAGAAGACGGGGCCGGCGCTGATAGCCACCTCGCCCGCGGGCGGGCCCGCCATGACGTGCTGGCCAAGCGCCACCACGGGGGCCGGGATGCGCTTCGCCAGGCCCGCGTCCACCATGGAGCGCGCGCCCCGGGCGACCTCCTCTCCCGGCTGGAACAGCATGATCGCCGTCCCCGACCACTCCTTCCGGTGCGCCGCGAGCAGCGACGCCGCGCCGAGCGCGCACGCGGTGTGGACATCGTGCCCGCACGCGTGCATGACCGGGACCTCGACGCCGTCCCGCTGCGCTGTGGCCGTGGACGCGTAGTCCGCGCCCGTCTCCTCGCGGACGGGGAGGCCGTCCATGTCGGCCCGGAACAGGACCGCGGGCCCCTCGCCGTTCTCCAAGACGCCCACCACGCCCCCGCCAAGCCGGGTCACCGCATACCCGAACCCTTCGAGCCGCTCCGCCACGAGCGCCGCCGTGCGCTCCTCCTGCATGGACAGCTCCGGGTGCGCGTGAAGGTCTTTGTAGAGGGGCTCGAGCCACTCCATCGTCGCGTCGAGGTCGGCGGCGATGCTCTCGGGAAGGGACATGGCGGCTCCTGGGCTGGGCTCTGAGGACGGGTGGGACGCGGCGGGGCCTTCGGAGCGCCCGACGACGAGCCTGCGGCGGCGGCGTCCCCGCGGGACCCGGACAAGCTGGCCGGCGGGGACGAGAGCGGCGGCTGCGTCGTCGTCATGATCCGTGCGCCGACGCAGCCGTGCCCGCGAGGCCTACGGGGTGGGCTGACCGCCGTTGACGTTGAGCGTCTCGCCGAGGACGAAGCTGGACTCCGGCGACGCCAGGAACACGTACGCGGGGGCGAGCTCAACAGGCTGGCCCGCGCGCCCCAGGTACGTGTCCTTGCCGAACTTGGGCAGCTTCTCCTTGGGCTGGCCGTCCGTCACCTGAAGCACCGTCCACACGGGGCCGGGGGCCACGGCGTTGACACGGATGCCCTTCGGGCCGAGCTGCTGGGCGAGGCCCTTCGTGAAGGCGTTGATCGCGCCCTTCGTGGCCGCGTAGTCGAGGAGGTGGCCCGAGGGGCGGTAGGCCTGGACGCTGGTCGTGTTGATGATGGACGAACCGGGCGTCAGGTGCTCCAGCGCCGCCCGCGTCACGCGGTACATGGCGAGGATGTTGACGTCGAACGTCGCCTCGACCTGCTCGTCCGTCAGCTCGCCCAGCTCGGGGACCGAGATCTGCTTGCCCGCATTGTTGACGAGGATGTCGAGCCCGCCGAGCTCCTTCGCGGCCTTGCCCGGCAGCTCGCTGGAGAAGTCGCGGTCGCGGAGGTCGCCCGGAATGAGGACGGCGGTGCGGCCCGCCTCCTCGATGTGCTTGCGGATGACCTGGGCGTCCTCCTCCTCATCCGGGAGGTAGTTGATGGCGACGTCGGCGCCCTCGCGGGCGAACGCGATGGCGACGGCGCCGCCGATCCCTGAGTCGCCGCCCGTGATGAGGGCCTTGCGGCCGGTCAGGCGGCCTGTCCCGCGGTACGAGGTCTCGCCGCGGTCCGGCTGGGGCTCGAGCTTGAGGTCAAGCCCGGGCTCCTCCTGGTGCTGCTTCGGCGGCTCGATGGACTCGAACGCCGTGACGGGGTTCTGGAAGGTGAGCTGGTCCTGCGGCATGGGTCCTCCTGAGATTGGGGATGGTGAGGGTGCCAAAACGCCCTCATGTCCAACCTACGCCTTACGCGCCGGCGTTCGTGCCGACGTTCGCGGCGGCGTGCGTGCCGACCAGGCGGGAGGTGAGCTCGTCGAGAATCTCGGCGGGGTGCCGCCGCGTCTCTGAGGGTGTGTCCGCGAGAATCACGGCAAGGCTGGCCCGCTTCGGCTTGTCTCCGAGGACCTCGCACCACTCCGCCCCGAGGCTCCGGGCAAACGAGACCACCTCAGCCGGGTCGTGCCCCTTGAGGGCCTCCGGGCCGAACACGGCCGCGGCCGGCACCGGCGCCCCCGTGTAGAACGGGGCCACCACGCCCGGGTCCCCGCCCACGAGCTGGAACGCCGTCCCCCACCGCACGGACTGCCCGTGAAGCATGTGGGCCAGCGAGACCCGCTCATCGAGGGTGAGCGGCTCTGTTCGCTCCAGGGCCGCCTCGACGTGCTCCACCACGCCGTTGCGAGGCTTCTGGATCTGAAGGGACCCAGTCAATCGCCGCTCCCCCAAAGGGCCCACGAAGTGCAGGAAGTGGCCCGCGGCCTTCTCCCGGGAGTAGGTGCTGCTGATGTCCTTGACCGACCACGGCTGCGTGACAGGCTCCTGCACGCCCCAACCGATCGGCGCCGAGCCGGTCAGCTCGGTGCAGACGGCTTCAGCGAGATGCCCGACCGTCGTCGTGATCCTCCGGGGACGGAGGGCCTCGGCGCGGAGGAAGATGCCGCCGCGGTCCTGCGCGAGCCCTTCGCGAGCGTAATGATCGGAGACGCTGTCCTCACCCTCGAAGATCCCGTCCGGCCGGCGCGAGACACGCTGGCCGGTGTCTCCGACGAACCAGCCGCCGCGGCCGTCCTCGACGATCCACCCCGCCCCCACCTCGCTCAAAAGACGCGAGAGGGAACGGGTGATTTTGGTCGTGTTGGGCGTGAGCAGCACGAAGCCGCGCCCGCTGGTCTTCGCCTCGCTCAGCGCCTTCGCGAGCCACTGCGTGTGGCCCACGAGGGGTGCGTCAGAGCGCAGGACAATGCTGCCGGCCACGGCCTCGCCGCCGCCCATCGTCATGCCGTTGATCTCACTCATGGTCAGTCCTTCCACTCCGGACGAAGAAGCTCGTCCGCCTCGCCGAGATGGGTGAAGACGGGCCCGTGCTGCACGGCCGTCCCGAGTCCGAGGTGTGCGCAGAGCTGCGCGAACTTCGCCGCCGCCGCCTCCGCCCGCTCGCTTCCCCGCACCGCGTTGACGTCCATCCAGTACGTGGGCTGCTCGCCGCCGAGGGGCTCGAAGTTGAGCCCTGCAGTCGAGCCGAAGAGCCGCGCGATCTCCCCCGGCACCTGCACGTAGTAGGCGGCGTCCACGGTGAAGAGGAGGGTGGTGTCGTCGGTGTCGTACACCTCCCACTGCTGCTTCTCCTGGCTGACCACAAGGTAGAAGTCCGGGTTGATGTCCGCGACGGCCCAGGCAAGCGCCGCCGGGTCCGGCTCGTTGAGCGTGATGACGGTGTAGCGGTTACTCATAGTCCTCTTCGTCCTTGTCGAGGGAAGGGTCATAGGCGGCTTGGACAGTCTTCGGCGCGCGGCCGCCCTGAATGAACAGGCCGCGGCCCGGAGGGAAGTGGCGGGCTCGGACGCCGTTGACGAGCGCGCCCTCGGTTCGGTCTCCGTCCATGAGGAACGTTGCGGCCCCAGACTCGCGGACAGCTGCTGTCACGGACTCGAACATACCGCGAGAGGCTCCAGCGACCTTTCGCGTCATGATGACGTGCAGCCCGATCTCGCTCGCCATCGAGACGAACGGCGCGATAGCCGCCAGGGGGCTCGTGCCCCCGGACGTGAGGACGTCGTAGTCCTCAAGCACCAGCACGATCCTCGGCTTCGGCACGACAACGGGCCCGGAGGCCGTGGGGTCCTTCGGAACCCGGTTCTCCAGCTCCTGTGCGATAGACGCCGCGAGACCCTGCGCGAGCATGGAGCTCTTCGCGTGACCGCCGAGAAACTCGTCCGGCACGGCGCCGTCGAGCTCCTGCCGCGGGTCGAAGAGGGCGACGACGAGCGAGTCCGGGTCCGCGCCGTCCACGAGCTGGCGCAGCACGCTGCGGACCAAGTTCGTCTTTCCGCTCTGCGAGTCCCCCATGACGAGCAGGTGGCGATCCCGCCCGAAGAGACTGACGAACTGGGTGGAGAAGTCGTGCTCCACGAGCCCGAGCTGGAGGACGCCCTCGCGGGGCGCGGGATCGAGCCGCTCAAACGGCAGAACCTGCGGCAGGACGCGGACCGGCGCCACGCAGGACGCGTCTGTATGCTCCGCGAGCTCACGGCTGATCGCCGCGAACGCGTCCGCGAGCCCCTCCGCGCTCGCCTCGCCGTCCATGCGCGGGAGGGCGAAGTGGCCGATGAGCGAATCGTCCTGCAGCGCCCGGCCTGGGCGGCCCACGGGCAGCGCCTCGCCTTTCTTCTTGCCGAACACGGACTCGGACGGCTCCGTCATGCGGAACTCGACCTTGCTGCCGAAGAAGGACTGCTGGGCGATCCGGATCTCGTTCCAGCGGGTTGCTGTGGCGACGACGTGCACACCGTACCCGGACCCGCGGGCGAGGATCTCGTGGACCGGCTTCTCGATCTCCTCGAACTCGTCCGCGATCTGCCCGTAGCCGTCAATGAGCAGGACGATGTCTGCCACCGGCAGCTCGGGGATCTCGCCACGGCGGTGCCGCTCGCGCATCGTCTCCAGGGAGTCGAGGCCATAGCGCTCGAACACCTCCTCGCGGTGGATGAGCATCGCGTGCACTTCCTCGACCGTGCGGCGGACGTTCTCGCGCACTGTGCGCACGCCGACCCCACCCACGTGCGGCAGCTGCTCGAGCGTGAGCAGGGCGCTGCCTTTGAGGTCCACGCCGTACAGAGCGAGCTCTGACGGCGAGTGGGTCAGGGCGGCTGAGAGCGCAAGCGTGCGCAGCGCCGTGGACTTGCCCGTCTGGGGTCCGCCGATGAAGGCCACGCTGCCGCCGGCACGCGTCAAATCGATGTCCCACTGGCCCTGCCACTGCTTGGACGGGTCATCGAGCAGGCCCACGGGGATGCGCAGGGCCCCACCCGTGGGGGCGGCGAAGCCCTCGGCGGTGACCTGCGGCTCCCCGAGCACGGTGTCCAGCGCCAGCGCGTTCGGCAGCGGCGGAAGCCAGATCTCACTCGTGGCTCGTGGGAACTCACGGAGAATGTCCACGAGGTGGCTCATGACGGTCTCGCCGGTGGTCCGCTCGCTCTCCTCGGGCTCCTCGTCCTCCGGCGCGCGCCGGTCCTCGGCAAGGCGGGCGACGACGGCCTGCTGCTCCCCGACCCCGAAGGGCGCCTCAAGGACGCCGAGGGGGCGGTCCGTCCTGTGGTCGGTCTCCTCCTCGACCTGGGACGGCAGCGGACCGGAGACGAACCCTGCCTTGAAGCGGTCGTACACGGTCGTATCCACCTTGAGGTATCCGTAGCCGGGGATGGCCGGCAGGTGGAAGGCGTCCGGGGTGTCCAGCACGGTGCGGGACTCGGCCTCGGAGAGGGTGCGCAGGCCGAGGCGGTAGGAGAGGTACGTGTCCAGGCCTCGCAGCTTGCCGGACTCGATCCGCTGGCTCGAGAGCATGAGGTGAACGCCGATCGAGCGGCCGATCCGACCGATCGAGAGGAAGAGGTCGATGAAGTCCGGCTGTGCGGTGAGGAGCTCACCGAACTCGTCGATGATGACCAGCAGGTGCGGGAGAGGCGCCCACTCCTCGCCGCGGGCGCTGGCCTCGCGGCGGTGCAGCTCGTAGTCCGTGACGTTGGCGATGTTGCCCGCTGCCTTGAGGACCTCCTGGCGGCGGAGGATCTCCCCGGCGAGCGAGTCGTGCACGCGGTCGATGAGCGAGGTCTCCTCGGAGAGATTCGTGATGATGCCGCTGACATGCGGCGCGCCCTCGAAGGGCGCGAACGTGGCGCCGCCCTTGAAGTCCACGAGCACCATGTTGAGTCGCTCCGGCGAGTGCGTCGTCATGAGAGCCAGGACGATCGTGCGCAGAAGCTCCGACTTTCCGGAGCCCGTAGCACCGACGCACAGACCGTGCGGCCCCATGCCGAGCTGAGCCGACTCCTTGAGGTCGAGCAGGAGCGGCTTGCCGCCGTCGTCCGGCCCCAGCGGGATGCGCAGGAAGTCCGCATCCGAGCGGGAGCCCCAGTTGCGCTCGATCTCGCCACGGCTGAGCTCGTTGAGACTCAGCATCTCCGTGAAGCGCTCGGAGTTGACGCTCTCGTTGTGCTCGAGCGAGTCCGGCGCGAGACGCAGCGGGGCAAGCAGGCGGCTCAGGGCCTGGGCCTGCGCCTGGCTGACGTCCTCGAGCATGAACTCCAGGGGTTCGGGGTGGGACTCCTCGTCGCGCAGGTCCTCGTAGCGGGCGGAGACCCGCCCGTCGTCGGCTCCCGTGACTGTGAAGCGGGCCGCGATGCGGTCCGGCTCGTGCAGGCGCTCCTCGAGGAATCGCACGCAGGTCAGGCCCAGGTCGGCGGCGGACAGCAGCGCGTCCGGCGACGCGAGAGCCACGGCCGGCCCCTCCTCGGACAGATCGACGACGAGCATCGCCGGGAGCAGCGTGTCCAGGTCCAGGTCCCGGCTGTTCTTGCGCGCCTCAGCCGCGAGCTTGGCCCGCTTGAGGAGCTCGCCCCGCAGGTCCGCGGCCATCTCCTCCCTGCTCGTGTAGACGCGCTTGAGAGGACCGAGCCGCGAAGGGCGGTCCTGCGCGTTGACGTGCGGGAGGGACGCGGCCCATTCCCACTCGTGTCGGCGCGGCTCGGGAACGACGAGGGCGAGGTACAGGTCCTCCGGGGAGTGGAGGACGGCTGCGCGGCTCATGATCTGGCGCGCCAGCGGCGAGGCCGCCTCGCGGGGGCCGACCACCGTCACCTCACCGAGCGAGCGGAACGAGAACTCGCACGGCACGCCCGGCGCCACGCTGTAGCGTCGGCGGACGTTCTCGGCCTCCCCGGCGAGGAAGTAGTCCGGCCGTTCGATCGACTGGGCTTCCGTGCGAATCTCGAGGTCCCGGACCGGGCGCTCCCCGACGCCGAGGCGAAGGCGGAGGAAGTCGCTGTGGCCGCGCCGACGCTCCCAGAGGCGCGCGGGGTCCCTGACGATATTGGGCAGAAGCGCGAACTCTGGGCTGTTGACCCTGGCGCTCGCGCGCAGCCTGGCGTCCTCCTCGGTGAACTCCCGGCGCTTGTCGTCGAGATACTCGAGATAGGCGTCCCGCTTGACCTGCCGCTCACGCCGCGCTTTTCCACGCTGCGTGAAGAGGAGCAGGATCGACGCGATGACGGTGACCACCATCATGATGGCGCCCACGGCTGCAAAAGGGGACCCTCGGAAGAGCATCATGACGGTCATCGACGTGGCCGCGCCGAGCAGCGGCACGATCGTCAGGAAGTTGACCTTGCCGCCCGTCTGGTCAAGGACCGGCGGCGGCTCAAGGTAGACGCGCTCGCCCGTCTTCTGCGGGCGGGTAGAGCGGGCCGGGCGATGGACGACGCGGTAGGTCACGAGGACGCCGCCCCCGTCCGGGCGAGTGTCAGCGCCGTCGAGGCAATCCGGAAGACCTCAAGCCGCACGGGCTCCGGCAGCGCATCGAGGGACAGTGGCTGCCCGGAGCGGAAGCGCCGCTGATGCCTGAGGCCCTGGAAGGCAACGCCGGTCTCACGGGCGGTGCGGCGGGCGCGGCGCAGCACCGAGGAGCGGCCCGCGCTGCGCTCGTTCCCGAGGAGGAGCACGGGGAGGTCAAACCCGTCCTCACGCATCGCGTCGAGGAGCGCCTGAGCGTCCTGGAAGCCTGACTCGCTCATGTCCGCCACGAGCACGGCCGTGTGGGCGCGGCGAAGGACGGCGCGAGTCCGCTCGTCGTCGATCCCCGGCGGGCACTCGACGAGGGTCACCGCGCAGTGGCGGGAGAACTCGGCGACGAGGGCCGTGGCCCCGCGCTCGTCGAGAGGCTTCTCATGCTGCGAGGCACCGACCACGACGGGCCGCCCCTCCTCTGCTGAGAGCGCCGCGAGGAACTCTGAGCGGCCGTGGGGTGCCGCGACGCTCAGGGACCCGAGGCTCGCACGCGGCCCGCCGTGGGCCGTGTGGAGCAGACTCGGCGCGAGGCCCGAGCGCAGGCTCGCCAGGTCCACGAGCCCCACGGCATCGCGCCGGACCTCGGCGAGGGCCAAGGCCACCAGTGAGGCTGCCGTGGATGCGCCGGCCCCTCCGCCGGCCGAGATGACAGCGATGCGCCGCCCGGTGGAGACGGGCTGCTGTGCGCCCTGGACCGTGCGGGCCAGCTCGGAGGGGTAGGCGTCATGGATGGCGGCGCGCCCGGCTGTGAGGGCCAGGCGTCCGTAACGGGCCCAGCGGGGCTCGTCCGCCTCCGCGAGGGAGGTCGCACTGGCCTGGAGGAAAGAGCGGTCACCGGCTCGTCGTGAGGCCATCGTGGGGGTCCTTTCCTACTTCTGGAACGTGGTCACGAGGGACGCGTACACGTCGAAGCCCCCGATGAGGATGGGGATCATGGACAGCGCAATCAGCGCCTCGGCGCGGTCTGCGAGCATGCGCTGGCGGGCCTGGATATGCTCCGGCAGGCGGATCGCCACACTGCCGAGGAGCGCGAGGGCGGCAAGGAGGAACACTCCAGCCCCCACCGCCGTCCACACCGGGTTGCGGAGGACCGCTGCGAGCGCGGCGAAGAGGGAGACGACGACGACGCCTGCGGCAGCTCCCAGCACGACTCGCTGGACAACGAGCGGGAAGTGGCGCAGACGCAGCAGCAGGACGAGCGCCCATGCCGCGAGGAGGGAGATGTGCCAAGCGGGGCTGGGCCCGCCGTCGTCGAGCAGCACCGAGGCGAGGGCGACAGAGGCGCCGATCCAGACGAAGGAGGACTGAAGGATCCGGTGGGCCGCCGCGAGTGACGTCGTCACGGAGAGCCGGGTGACTTCCGCTGACCGGGCGCGGCGATCGTCGAGCGAGTTGAGGCCGGCGAGGCCGAGGGCCCAGCGGGGAACAAGACCGAGGAGCACCACCGAGACCGAACCCGCCACAGCGGCGGCGTCCCCGAGGCGCGGTGTCAGCTGGAGCGCGAGCATCCACGCGGCCCCCGTAAAGAGCGCCACTGCAAGGATGGCGACGGCGCTGCGCGCTGAGCGGCGGCTGGCCTCCCGGGCGAGCTGGGTGAGCAGGACGGCACCCGCAGCGATCCAGATCCTCACGTCCATGGTCCACGTGCCGATGATGAGAGACCACGCGCAGACAACGAGCGGGACGAGCGAGAGCACGCGGCTGACGAGTCCCGCCCGCCACGGGATCACCGCGCTGGCCACCCAGCACAGGGCCGCGATGACGAGCGCCGCGACCGGCACGGCCTGGGGCGTCCAGGCGGCGAAGAGACCGAATGCCGCGATGAGGGAGAGGCCACCGAACAGCGAGGCGAGGAGGTCCCGCGCCTGCGGACTGCCGGCACGCTGGAGTGCGGGGAGCTCTTCTTCGACGACGTCCGCGACGTCGTACACCACAGGCTCCGGAAGCGCGTCCTCGGTCGCGGTGAGGAGCAGCCAGGCTCCATCCTCCACGTTTGCCTCGCGGAGAGAGGCGCCGTCCGGAAGGGCTGGGCCGCCGAGCCGGTTGAGAGCCACACGGCCCACACCGGTGGCCCCAGAGAAGCGCAGGACCTCGACAAGGCAGGGAAGAAGGGCGCTGACCGGCTCGTCAGACGGAAGCAGAAGCTCGGCATTGCGGCCGTCAGCTGAGACGGTGACGCGGGTAAGAGACGTTGTCACGAAAGGAGACCTTCGCTGCCGTGGGTGTAGATCTGGGTGACCGAGGCCGGGGCGGCGCCGCGGCGGTACTTGGCCTGTTCTGCCTGCTGCTTCTCGATGAGGTTGACGATGAAGGAGGTGGCGATGCACCCGGCAGCGATGACCGCCGCCACGATGACTCCCATGAGCAGGGGCCGGAGCTGGTCCGGGAGCTGGCGCCGCCACCGAGCGCTCCCGAAGAAGACGGCGTTCTGGACCCGCTGGCGCCGCAGGGTGACTGCCTCGACCACTTGCTGATCGTATTGGCGCACAGATTCCCCCTACCCGGTGAGCTCGCGTCCACGACCTCAGGCCGCTGGTCCGCGCGAACGGCATCTATCAGTCAACTCTAAGGGAAGTTCGCACTTGATTCGGGAGCCTCGGCGTGCTGGGCCAGAAAACATGCGGCAAACAGCGGCGTGTGCACCATGACGCATCCCGGTGAAACTAGACCGGAATACGGAACGAGCAGGAGGCAATTGCCCCCGCAGGGGTTGCGCGCCCGCAGGAAATCATGGTTAGGGTATCTCGTCAACTCAAGCCTCTACGGGCGATCCCGATGGGGGAGATCAACACAGTGAGGACGGTTCGCTGATGAAGTTCGATATGGGCGCACAGGCGCTTGGAACGCTGACCCGGGACACCGGCTCGAGCGCAGACGAGCTCACGAGCCTGGTCCGCCAGCTGGTGGACGCCGCGCAGCCCCTCGAGGGCAAGTTCAACGGCGCGGGCAAGGCCAAGTTCGACGAGTTCAAGTCCCGCGTGGACGAGGTCACCAACGACCTCAACACCTCCCTCGCGGCCATCAACCAGGGTCAGAGCGAGATGGACCAGCACACGCAGACCGGCGACCAGGACACCGCCGACAACTCCCAGCGCGCACAGGGCACTGCCAACTTCGACGGCGCCCGATTCGCCGCCCGCTGATCCCGCCCCGACGAGACTTCAAGGACACGTGACATGAGCGCAGACCGCATTTCCTTTGACACCGACGCCTCCCAGAACGTCCAGGGAGACATCCAGGGCATTGTCTCCCGCCTCGAGACTCTGATGAGCCAGCGCGATCAGCAGGTTGCCACGGCCATGTCTGACTTCCAGATGGACGGCGCCTCGGATGAGTACCAGCACGTGGAGACCCGCTGGAAGAACGCCTCCGGCGAGGTGAAGCAGATCATCCACCTGATCAAGACGACGCTGGGCGACAACGACCAGACCGCCACGCAGACGCAGTCCAAGACGCGCACCGCCATCTCGAACATCGGCTAGCGCACACCCGCTCACAGGCGGCACAGGGTTTCCCCTCGGGGAGCCCGCAGGGGCTCTCCCTGCAGCACGTGCCTCCGGCTGGGGCGGGCGGAGACACCAGACCTTCGCCCGCCCCACTCTGTCTTCACATGGGGGTTTGAAGGGCACATGAAGTACGACATCAGCGTCCCGGGCTGCAACTCGGTCATCACCAACGTGGTCACCGAGTCCAAGCCCTTCGAGACGGCCAGCAAGGGCATGGCGAAGGACGTGCCCAATGCGGCCAAGGCCTCGAGGTCGGGGATCGTGGGCAAGGCCCTCATCGGCTATTACGAGCGCTCGTTCGGCAAGGATGTCGAATCGATCGCGACGCTCACAGGCAACGGCACGACCAAGCTGAGCGAAGCCCTGACCGAGTTCCAGCAAGGGGACGAGACGATGGTGCAGCGTTCCGTCACGTCCATCGGCCACACCGAGAGCAAGGGCGATGATGCCCCGGGCGCTGCCAAGGGTGGCGCCGCGCAGTCGGCCGGTGCGTCTGACCACGGCCCGCGAAAGGATGAGCGATGACCGCTTCCGGTATCGATGCCTCTCAGATCCCTGACCTTGCGGACGCTGACTCCGTCGAGGAGCATGCGCGCAGCATTCGCAGCCACGGCTCGAGTGTTGAGAGCGCGACCACGAAGATCGACACGGAGTGGAAGAAGCTCCGCACGCACTTCGTCTCGCCTGACACCGAGACGCTCGTCAACGCGCTCAATCCGAACCTGGGCGATGGTGATGACGTCAAGACCAACGCTGACCACGTCGCCAAGGCCCTCGAGACCTACGCCAAGACCGAGCGGGCGCTTGCCAAGACCAAGGCCACACTCGTCGCTGACATCGCATCCTTCGAGAACGAGGTCTCCGGCGACAGCGAGTGGAAGAAGGACGAGGAGAAGGTCAAGCGCCAGCAGGCGCTGCTGGACCGCATCAGCGGGCTCGTCCAGAGCCACCAGGATGCCGAGCGCGATTGCGCCAATGCGATCAACGCGATCTATGGCGGCACTCAGTACCGCGAGACCGCCGCAGACGGCTCCCCCGCCGGCAGCGGTGAGGAGTACTACGGCTACAGCAAGGACATGCTCAACTCTGCGGCCGGCGCTGGCCAGGCCCCGTGGGGCAAGCCCGCTGAGTGGGACAAGCCCTGGTACCGGGACCTCTGGGAAGGCGCCAAGGACTTCGGCTCGGGCCTCTGGGAGAGCGTCAAGGGCACGTTTACGGGCCTCGTGTCCCTTGTGAATGTCTTTGACTGGGAGACGTTCTCCACCACGTGGAAGGGCATCGGCACGCTCGCTGTCGATGTTGCAGTGACGACTTCCCCCGTCATGGCCGCCGTCGCCCCGGGCCGCTACCGCGAGTCCGCTGGGCGTTTGAAGAACGTCGGCGAGGCCATGCTCAACGTGGAGGAATGGAAGCGGAACCCGGCCAAGGCCGCGGGCATGCTCACCGGCGACGTGCTCCAGACCGTGGCCACCGGTGGCGCCGGTGCGGGCCTGAAGGGAGCGGCCGCCGCAGGCAAGGCCGGCCGGCTCGCGGGCAAGGCGGGGAACATCGCGGGCAAGGCCGGTGATCTTGCCAGCGCTCTCGGCGGCAAGCTCGGCAAGCTGAGCCCGGTGAAGATGCCGGAGATCCGTCTGCGGGACATTCACCTGAGCATCAAGAACCAGGTGTCCCTGGGGCTGGAAGGCGTGAACAACGCCGCCTACCGGGCGAGTGAGAGCGTGAAGCGTGCTGTGTTGCCGCAGGCGCAGCGGGCGGCGGCGACGTTTGACCGGTTCAGTGCGTACGTCTCGGCTGGGGTGCGGACGGTGGGTCAGAATCTCGCCTACGCGGGAGAGCGACTTGCCGGGCGCTTGGACGGTGGGGGTGCGCTCGCCCTTGCGGACGGGCACCTGGCTGATGGGGCGAGGGTGAATTCGTTCCAGGAGAACCTTCAGATGGCCATGGCCTCACAGCGCACCGGTACCGGTGCGGGCTCTGGGTTTGGCAGCGGGCCCGGTGGTGCCGGTCTTGGGGGCCGGGTCTCTGATGACCCGGCCCGGGGCATTGTGGGGCTCAACCGCAAAGAGGGCTGGAACGATATCCAGCATCGGGAGTTCGACAAGAAGGTCACCGGCCTCGACGAGGAAGCCAAGGCGGCAAGCGCCAGAGGCGAGCCAATGGCCTTCAAGGAGGCTCCTAAGAAGCGCTACTGGAGCAAGAGGCGCATGCTCGACCATCACCCGGAGGTGGGATACGACCTGTTGCCGGATCATCTGAAGTCCAAGGAACTGACAGAGGCTTGGGATGCTCTGAACAAGAGAGGCGACCTGTCCGAGGCGAGCCTGCGGCGGGAGCGCCGTGAACTCGTCCGCGAAGCGGTAAAGGGCTACGATCTCGACCACAAAATCGACTTCCAACTTGGCGGCAAAGATTCGCTGGGCAACGTTCAGTGGCTTGACTTGTCTGTCAACCGGAGCGTCGGGTCTCAGCTGCGGTGGAAGGTCGGCGACCCGGAGGCAGGCAAGTTCGTCCGCCAGGTCGCGGGAGACCCCACCAAGCCAGGCACGTCCGTCGAAGGCTTCCGGTCAAACTAATGCAAGGGGCAGATTTCCACTCATGAGCGAATCGCACTATGACCCTATTCTTGAGAAAGAGGCGGATCAGCTCTTCAAGGAGGCTGTCGGCCTCGCCCACGCTTCGGGCATCAAGGATGTAAAAAGGTACTTGGGCAAGGAAGCCGACAAGGAACTCGCTTGCAACTCAGAGTACAACTCACATGCACTCCTGCAAGAACTCTCGATTATGTTCTCCATGGCCGAGCTGACCGAACCACTCGAGCTACTCTTCCGAGGAAGGATCACACAAGTCCTAGCCTTGCCCCCACATGCATGGAAAGCGATCTACTACTCCATGCCAACCCTGCGGTGGTGCGCGGAAGTGACAAACCTGACCGGGTATACCGAGCTCTTCAGTAAACCCACCAACGCCGAATGCAGGCTCGATTCGCCCTATCGCTCGATCGCCTCCCGGGAACTCAAACGGCTCATTGAACCGGGGCGAATAGAAGAACTATTCTACGGGAGCCTCGAAAATCCCAGTATGGGCTGGCGCCCAGATCCAGTCTCCATGTACCACACCTATTTTGAAGAGATGATAGATCTCACCAACTTCATCAGCGGCTTCCCGTTCGGCAACGATATCGGCTGGAGTCGAGAAGACTATGCACGCGCGCTGGAGACCGATGCTCTGATCATTCGCCAGCAGCTCGGCTTCCCTGAGACGATGCCAAACCTGCCCGAAAACCCCAATGTAATCCTCCCCGATGATTTCCCTGGGTTCCCCGAATGGACCCCAGATCCGCGACACATCCCCAAGCGCCCCGCTCAGGACGACCAGTAAATCTACGTTTCAGGAAAGTCGAAGGGGCAGTGTCGACTGACGCTTCTTTGGTCTTGTGATGATCTGCATGAATTGGAATCGGAACGCCCCCGTGGCCTTAGGGGTGCAGGTGAGCGGCTTTGCTGCGCTGGTGCCCCAGGACCGGGAGGCCGCGGTGGATGACTCCGTCGCGGCCACCGTCGTCGTCGTTGATCCGGCCCAAAGAAGCCGCAGGGCCAGTGAGAGCCCCAAGCGCGCGGTGTTGCCGCAGGCGCAGCGGGCGGCGGCGACGTTTGACCGGTTCAGTGCGTACGCCTCGGCTGGGGTGCGGACGGTGGGTCAGAATCTCGCCTACGCGGGAGAGCGACTTGCCGGGCGCTTGGACGGTGGGGGTGCACTCGCCCTTGCGGACGGGCACCTGGCTGATGGGGCGAGGGTGAATTCGTTCCAGGAGAACCTTCAGATGGCGATGGCCTCGCAGCGCACCGGCGCGGGCTCTGGCCTTGGCAGCGGGCCCGGTGGTGCCGGTGTTGGGGGCCGGGTGTCTGATGACCCGGCCCGGGGCATTGTGGGGCTCAACCGCAAGGATGGCTGGAATGATATCCAGCACCGGGAGTTCGACAAGAAGGTCACCGGCCTCGACGAGGAAGCCAAGGCGGCAAACGCCAGAGGCGAGTCGATGAAGTTCCAGAAGCCGGGCGACCGCTACTGGAGCAAGGAGCGCATACTCAACCAATACCCGGAGAAAGCGTACGACCTATTGCCGGATCATCTGAAGTCCAAGGAGCTGAGCGATGCCTGGGAGGCGCTGAACAAGAGAAGCGATCTCTCTGAAGCGAGTCTGCGGCGGGAGCGCCGGGAGCTCGTCCGTGAGACGCTGAAGGGTTACGATCTGGACCACAAGGTCGATCTCCAACTCGGCGGCAAAGATTCACTGGACAACATTCAGTGGCTTGACATGTCCGTCAACCGGAGCGTCGGCTCTCAGTTGCGGTGGAAGGTCGGCAACCCAGAATCTGGAAAATTTGCACGTCTGAGCGACAACGGGGAGAAGCCAGGCACACCTATCCGCGAGTTTCTCGCCCAACCGAAATAAGGAAGAGGTCCGATCTGCCGCATGGAGCCATCACCCTACGATCCCAAACTCGAACTCGAAGCTAATCGGCTTTACGCCGAGGCCATCGCCTCCGCGAAGGATTCAGGCATCAAGGATGTCAAGAGATACCTCGGACGTAAAGCATTCGAGGAAATTAAGTGCGGGTCCGAGTACAACGCCTGGAAGATTCAGCTTGAGTTCGCCACGCTCTTCGCCATGGCGGAACTGACCGAAGCGCTCGAGCTTCTCTTCCGAGGGAAGATCACCCAGACCATGGCTCTGCAGCCGCAGGGAGGCAGAGGAATCCATCGATCCCTTCCCACCTTCCGGTGGTGCGCGGAGAAGACGAATCTGACCGGATATGCTGAGCTATTCAGCAAACCCAACAATGCTGCTTCAAGGGTCGATTCGCCTTATAGGTCGATTGCGTCTCGGGAAATCAGGCGGATCGCTTATCCGGACCCTTGGGAAGAGTCTTTCTACGGGACCCTCGAGAACCCCAGCAGGGGATGGAGGCCGGATCCGGTCCCGATGTACCACACCTATCTCGAAGAGATGGTTGATCTCACGAATTTTGTCAGCGGGTTCCCTTTCGGCAACGATATCGGGTGGTCGCGCGAAGACTACGTTCGCGCGCTGGAGACAGATGCTCTGATCGTTCGTCAGCAGCTTGGCTTCCCTGAGACGATGCCGGACCTGCCTGAGAACCCGCGCGTGATCCTCCCTGAGAGCTTCCAAGGCCTCCCGGAATGGACGCCGGATCCGCAGCCCGTGTTCCCCGCTGACAACGACAGCGGGGGATCGTCTCCGCAACGACATGAACCTGTGCCGGACCTTCAACACCAAGATCTACAACAAAGTCAAGAAGATTCCCACGAGACCCCCCGCCTCGAAGATCAGCCCCAGACGATCCACGCCGCAAAGGAGAACCCCCTGAGCATCGAAGAGATCAAAAAGCACCTCGAGCGCATCGCCGAAGAGGTCGGCATCGAGGCCGACGAATGGAACGAACCGGCCACAGAAGAGGAAATCTCGGAGGCCGAAAAGGCGTTCGGCGTGACCTTCCCCGAGACGTACAAGCAGATGCTCCGGATTCACAACGGCACGGGCATGGGCGACTTCCCCAGTCTCAAGGAGGCCCTCGCGACCTCCAAGGAGCTCGAGGAAATCGAGGAGGAGTTCGGCGAGGGCTCCGAAAAGTCGAAGAATCTGAGCGAGGACAAGCCGGGGGTCCTGAAGAACGGCGTCTACCGTCGTGGCTGGGTGCCGCTGTATGACTTCGGCACGGGCGTGGTGGACTGCTTGGACTGCGATCCGGGCCCCAACGGGACTCTGGGCCAGGTCGTGCGCTACGACCCGGGTGGCGTTGAAGGCGTCGACTATGCCTCTCTCGAGGAGTGGCTCGAGGAATTCGACGGCTCTTAGCTTTTTGAGGTCGTGGCGCTAGCTCCACAGGCAGGGACTGGGCTGAATCGTCCCGGGTTTCGCCCCGGCGCACTCACCCACAGAGACGGAACGCCTCCCATGCAATTGGGGGTGGGCGTGAGTGGCTTGGCCTCGCAGGCGACTCAGTGTCGGGAGCCTGCGGTGGATGACTCCCCCGCGGGCCCCGTCGTCGTCGTTGATCCGGCCCAAAGAAACGGCCGGGCCAGTGAGAGCCTGAAGCGTGCTGTGTTGCCGCAGGCGCAGCGGGCGGCGGCAACGCTGGACCGGTTCCGTGCGTATGCCTCGGCTGGGGTGCGGACGGTGGGTCAGAATCTCGCCTACGCGGGAGAGCGACTTGCCGGGCGCCTGGACGGTGGGGGTGCGCTCGCCCTTGCGGACGGGCACCTGACTGATGGGGCGAGGGTGAATTCGTTCCAGGAGAACCTTCAGATGGCGATGTCCGCGCAGCGCACCGGTACCGGTGCGGGCTCTGGGTTTGGCAGCGGGCCCGGTGGTGCCGGTCTTGGGGGCCGGGTCTCTGATGACCCGGCCCGGGGCATTGTGGGGCTCAACCGCAAGGATGGCTGGAATGATATCCAGCACCGGGAGTTCGACAAGAAGGTCACCGGCCTCGACGAGGAAGCCAAAGCAGCAAGCGCCAGAGGCGAGTCGATGAAGTTCCAGAAGCCGGACGAACGGTACTGGAACAAGCGGCGCTTCCTCAACCAGCATCCGGACCTCGCGTATGACCAGTTGCCCGATCATCTGAAGTCGAAGGAGCTGACGGAAGCTTGGGATGCTCTGGAGAAGCGAAGCGATCTCTCTGAGGAGAGTCTGCGGCGGGAGCGCCGGGAGCTCGTCCGTAAGACGCTCAAGGGCTACGATCTGGACCACAAGATCGACCTCCAGCTCGGCGGCCTCGATGAAATTCCCAACCTTCAGTGGCTGGATCAGTCCGTCAACCGCAGTGTGGGTGCTCAGCTGCGATGGAAGGTCGGCAACCCGGAGGCAGGTAAATTTGCGCGTCTGAGCGACAACGGGGAGAAGTCAGGCACACCTGTCCGCGAGTTTCTCGCCCAACCGAAATAAGGAGGAGGTCCGATCTACCGCATGGAGCCATCACCCTACGATCCCGAACTCGAACTCGAAGCTAATCGACTTTACGCCGAGGCCATCGCCTCCGCGAAGGATTCAGGCATCAAGGATGTCAAGAGATACCTCGGACGCAAAGCATTCGAGGAAATTAAGTGCGGGTCCGAGTACAACGCCTGGAAGATTCAGCTTGAGTTCGCCACGCTCTTCGCCATGGCGGAACTGACCGAAGCGCTCGAGCTTCTCTTCCGAGGGAAGATCACCCAGACCATGGCCCTGCAACCTCAGGGAGGCAGAGGAATCCATCGGTCCCTTCCCACCTTCCGGTGGTGCGCGGAGAAGACGAATCTGACCGGATATGCTGAGCTCTTCAGCAAGCCCACCGGTGCTTCTTCGCGCCTGGAGTCCCCATTCAAAGGAGTAGCTTCTCGGGATGCGAAAAGACTCGCGGAGAATCTGTATCCAAGCTTCTATGGAACCGTCGAGAACCCCAGTAAAGGCTGGCGGCCAGATCCGGTTCCCATGTATCATACATTTCTCCAGGAAATGACCAGACTGCACTATCTCGTGGCACAGTACCCCTTCGGAAATGACATCGGCTGGACGCGGGAGGACTACGCCCGCGCGCTGGAGACAGATGCCCTGATCATTCGGCAGCAGCTCGGGTTCCCCGAAACGATGCCGGACCTGCCGGAGAACCCGAATGTGAACCTCCCTGAAGGCTTCCAGAGCCTTCCCGAATGGACGCCGGACCCGGTGGACTGAATCGTGCTGGGTTGCCTTCCACGTCACCTCCTCCTGCACGATCCGCCCCATGCCCATGATGTTGGGTACGGGGCGATCTGCTTGGCTGTTCGGGCGGTGCAGGACCGGGATCCCGCGGTGGATGACTTCCGCGTGGCCGCCGTCGCCCCGGGCCGCTACCGCGAGTCCGCTGGGCGCTTGAAGAACGTCGGTGAGGCCATGCTCAACGTTGAGGAATGGAAGCGGAACCCGGCCAAGGCCGCGGGCATGCTCACCGGTGACGTGCTCCAGACCGTGGCCACCGGTGGCGCCGGTGCGGGCCTGAAGGGAGCGGCCGCCGCAGGCAAGGCCGGCCGGCTCGCGGGCAAGGCGGGGGACATCGCGGGCAAGGCCGGTGATCTTGCCAGCGCTCTCGGCGGCAAGCTCGGCAAGCTGAGCCCGGTGAAGCTGCCGGAGATCCGTCTGCGGGACATTCATCTGAGCATCAAGAACCAGGTGTCCCTGGGGCTGGAGGACGTGAACAACGCTGCCTACCGGGCCAGTGAGAGCGTGAAGCGTGCTGTGTTGCGCTGGGGGTCAGGCTGGTTGTGAGTCACTCCGGCTCGCAACCAGCCCACAGACAAGGACCCCTCACCATGCGTGCGCGCTACACCGCCGAGGAAAAACGAGCAGCCATCCTGGCCTACCACCAAGTTCCTTACGGAAGGAAAGGGGCTTGGCTCCGCGAGCAGCCCTTCTCTCGCCATCAGCTAACCTCGTGGCGTTCCGCGTACTTCGAAGGCGATCTTGACCGCGGCCTGATCCCCCGAGACACTGCCTCTATGCCTTCAAATCCCGCACGTCTTCCCCACCTGGAGAAGCTCCTTGCCGCCCGAGAGCAAGAAATCCAAGACCTGAAAGACCAACACGCCGCGCAGATCGCGCAGCTGCGAGAAGAAGCACAAGCCCACCGCACCGTGAGTGAAGCGCTGGGAAAAGCTATCGGGATGATGCACACGATGAGCGAGCATTCATCCGATCCCACCCCGAGGACCAACGCTCCCTCGACTTTCTACAGCGCGAACACGACCTCGTCGACACCATCTGTGCCCAGCCCGGATACTCCCTGCGAGGAACCCTGAGCCTTTTAGGCATTGCCCGCTCCACCTGGCACTACCGGCAGAAGCCGCGCGCGAAAGTCCCCTCCCCAACACCCCAAGCAGACCGGGTGCAGCCCGCCGCGCTCAGCCCCCAGGAACGAGAGGAAATCGCTGGGGCCATCACACAGGGCTGGGCTGAAGGGAGCAGCGTGAGCGACACGTTCGCCAAGCACTGGTCCCAGGGGCGCATGCTCGGCTCGTTGAGCACGTGGTCGAGGATCGCGCGCACCCTGCCCCGCGGCAACCGCCCCGTCGTGCGGTCCAAGCGGGCCCGCCGGGCCCCGGTGAAAGCGCCAGTGGTGTTCGCCTCGGCGGCGAATCAGGCCTGGTGCTGGGACATCACACTGCTGCCAGGCCCGTACGTCGGACAGCACTTCCACGCCTACAGCGTCATGGACCTGTACTCGCGCAAGATCGTCGGGTTCGCGGTTCACGACAGCGAGCAGGACGTTCTGGCCCGGGACGTGTTCCTGGAGGCCATCACCACAGCCGGCGGAGTCATTCCGGATGTGGTCCATTCGGATTCAGGCTCGGCGATGCGCTCGAATCTTCTGACAGGGTTCCTCACGGGCCTGGGAGTCCGGATGAGTTTCAATCGCCCGCGAGTGAGCAACGACAACGCGTTCAAGGAATCCGAGTTCCGCACGATGAAATACCGTCCCGGCGCTCCGGCTGTGTTCACGGACTTGGAGCATGCCCGAGAGTTCGTTACCGCGCATGTGAATTGGTACAACAGGGAGCATTACCACCGTGGCATCGGGTACTTCACTCCGGACGAGGTGTATTCCGGGGCATGGAAGCGCTCCCATCAGGCGCGAGAGAAGACGCTGCGCTCGTACGCGAAGACGCACCCCTCCCGCTTCCGGGGTGGGGTCCCGGTCGTTGTGAGGCAGCCCGGGTGGGCTGGGATCAATACCCCATGCCCTGAACTGGCCCGACACTGACTCCACACAGGTTGACAACCACCGTTGCCGCAGGCGCAGCGGGCGGCGGCAACGTTTGACCGGTTCCGTGCGTACGCCTCGGCTGGGGCGCGGACGGTGGGTCAGAATCTCGCCTACGCGGGAGAGCGACTTGCCGGGCGCTTGGACGGTGGGGGTGCACTCGCCCTTGCGGACGGGCACCTGGCTGATGGGGCGAGGGTGAATTCGTTCCAGGAGAACCTTCAGATGGCGATGGCCTCGCAGCGCACCGGCGCGGGCTCTGGCCTTGGCAGCGGGCCCGGTGGTGCCGGTGTTGGGGGCCGGGTGTCTGATGACCCGGCCCGGGGCATTGTGGGGCTCAACCGCAAGGATGGCTGGAATGATATCCAGCACCGGGAGTTCGACAAGAAGGTCACCGGCCTCGACGAGGAAGCCAAGGCGGCAAACGCCAGAGGCGAGTCGATGAAGTTCCAGAAGCCGGGCGACCGCTACTGGAGCAAGGAGCGCATACTCAACCAATACCCGGAGAAAGCGTACGACCTATTGCCGGATCATCTGAAGTCCAAGGAGCTGAGCGATGCCTGGGAGGCGCTGAACAAGAGAAGCGATCTCTCTGAAGCGAGTCTGCGGCGGGAGCGCCGGGAGCTCGTCCGTGAGACGCTGAAGGGTTACGATCTGGACCACAAGGTCGATCTCCAACTCGGCGGCAAAGATTCACTGGACAACATTCAGTGGCTTGACATGTCCGTCAACCGGAGCGTCGGCTCTCAGTTGCGGTGGAAGGTCGGCAACCCAGAATCTGGAAAATTTGCACGTCTGAGCGACAACGGGGAGAAGCCAGGCACACCTATCCGCGAGTTTCTCGCCCAACCGAAATAAGGAAGAGGTCCGATCTGCCGCATGGAGCCATCACCCTACGATCCCAAACTCGAACTCGAAGCTAATCGGCTTTACGCCGAGGCCATCGCCTCCGCGAAGGATTCAGGCATCAAGGATGTCAAGAGATACCTCGGACGTAAAGCATTCGAGGAAATTAAGTGCGGGTCCGAGTACAACGCCTGGAAGATTCAGCTTGAGTTCGCCACGCTCTTCGCCATGGCGGAACTGACCGAAGCGCTCGAGCTTCTCTTCCGAGGGAAGATCACCCAGACCATGGCTCTGCAGCCGCAGGGAGGCAGAGGAATCCATCGATCCCTTCCCACCTTCCGGTGGTGCGCGGAGAAGACGAATCTGACCGGATATGCTGAGCTATTCAGCAAACCCAACAATGCTGCTTCAAGGGTCGATTCGCCTTATAGGTCGATTGCGTCTCGGGAAATCAGGCGGATCGCTTATCCGGACCCTTGGGAAGAGTCTTTCTACGGGACCCTCGAGAACCCCAGCAGGGGATGGAGGCCGGATCCGGTCCCGATGTACCACACCTATCTCGAAGAGATGGTTGATCTCACGAATTTTGTCAGCGGGTTCCCTTTCGGCAACGATATCGGGTGGTCGCGCGAAGACTACGTTCGCGCGCTGGAGACAGATGCTCTGATCGTTCGTCAGCAGCTTGGCTTCCCTGAGACGATGCCGGACCTGCCTGAGAACCCGCGCGTGATCCTCCCTGAGAGCTTCCAAGGCCTCCCGGAATGGACGCCGGATCCGCAGCCCGTGTTCCCCGCTGACAACGACAGCGGGGGATCGTCTCCGCAACGACATGAACCTGTGCCGGACCTTCAACACCAAGATCTACAACAAAGTCAAGAAGATTCCCACGAGACCCCCCGCCTCGAAGATCAGCCCCAGACGATCCACGCCGCAAAGGAGAACCCCCTGAGCATCGAAGAGATCAAAAAGCACCTCGAGCGCATCGCCGAAGAGGTCGGCATCGAGGCCGACGAATGGAACGAACCGGCCACAGAAGAGGAAATCTCGGAGGCCGAAAAGGCGTTCGGCGTGACCTTCCCCGAGACGTACAAGCAGATGCTCCGGATTCACAACGGCACGGGCATGGGCGACTTCCCCAGTCTCAAGGAGGCCCTCGCGACCTCCAAGGAGCTCGAGGAAATCGAGGAGGAGTTCGGCGAGGGCTCCGAAAAGTCGAAGAATCTGAGCGAGGACAAGCCGGGGGTCCTGAAGAACGGCGTCTACCGTCGTGGCTGGGTGCCGCTGTATGACTTCGGCACGGGCGTGGTGGACTGCTTGGACTGCGATCCGGGCCCCAACGGGACTCTGGGCCAGGTCGTGCGCTACGACCCGGGTGGCGTTGAAGGCGTCGACTATGCCTCTCTCGAGGAGTGGCTCGAGGAATTCGACGGCTCTTAGCTTTTTGAGGTCGTGGCGCTAGCTCCACAGGCAGGGACTGGGCTGAATCGTCCCGGGTTTCGCCCCGGCGCACTCACCCACAGAGACGGAACGCCTCCCATGCAATTGGGGGTGGGCGTGAGTGGCTTGGCCTCGCAGGCGACTCAGTGTCGGGAGCCTGCGGTGGATGACTCCCCCGCGGGCCCCGTCGTCGTCGTTGATCCGGCCCAAAGAAACGGCCGGGCCAGTGAGAGCCTGAAGCGTGCTGTGTTGCCGCAGGCGCAGCGGGCGGCGGCAACGCTGGACCGGTTCCGTGCGTATGCCTCGGCTGGGGTGCGGACGGTGGGTCAGAATCTCGCCTACGCGGGAGAGCGACTTGCCGGGCGCCTGGACGGTGGGGGTGCGCTCGCCCTTGCGGACGGGCACCTGACTGATGGGGCGAGGGTGAATTCGTTCCAGGAGAACCTTCAGATGGCGATGTCCGCGCAGCGCACCGGTACCGGTGCGGGCTCTGGGTTTGGCAGCGGGCCCGGTGGTGCCGGTCTTGGGGGCCGGGTCTCTGATGACCCGGCCCGGGGCATTGTGGGGCTCAACCGCAAGGATGGCTGGAATGATATCCAGCACCGGGAGTTCGACAAGAAGGTCACCGGCCTCGACGAGGAAGCCAAAGCAGCAAGCGCCAGAGGCGAGTCGATGAAGTTCCAGAAGCCGGACGAACGGTACTGGAACAAGCGGCGCTTCCTCAACCAGCATCCGGACCTCGCGTATGACCAGTTGCCCGATCATCTGAAGTCGAAGGAGCTGACGGAAGCTTGGGATGCTCTGGAGAAGCGAAGCGATCTCTCTGAGGAGAGTCTGCGGCGGGAGCGCCGGGAGCTCGTCCGTAAGACGCTCAAGGGCTACGATCTGGACCACAAGATCGACCTCCAGCTCGGCGGCCTCGATGAAATTCCCAACCTTCAGTGGCTGGATCAGTCCGTCAACCGCAGTGTGGGTGCTCAGCTGCGATGGAAGGTCGGCAACCCGGAGGCAGGTAAATTTGCGCGTCTGAGCGACAACGGGGAGAAGTCAGGCACACCTGTCCGCGAGTTTCTCGCCCAACCGAAATAAGGAGGAGGTCCGATCTACCGCATGGAGCCATCACCCTACGATCCCGAACTCGAACTCGAAGCTAATCGACTTTACGCCGAGGCCATCGCCTCCGCGAAGGATTCAGGCATCAAGGATGTCAAGAGATACCTCGGACGCAAAGCATTCGAGGAAATTAAGTGCGGGTCCGAGTACAACGCCTGGAAGATTCAGCTTGAGTTCGCCACGCTCTTCGCCATGGCGGAACTGACCGAAGCGCTCGAGCTTCTCTTCCGAGGGAAGATCACCCAGACCATGGCCCTGCAACCTCAGGGAGGCAGAGGAATCCATCGGTCCCTTCCCACCTTCCGGTGGTGCGCGGAGAAGACGAATCTGACCGGATATGGGCTCTTCACAATTGAGGGTGTAGCCCCCAGGGCGGTGGTCGGCGTGTCGGTGCCCGCATAGAGGTCGAGGCCTCCCGATGATGGAAGTTCTCACACTGCCCATCTGGAAGACCTCGACATGCCCCAGGCTACCCTCACGGCCCCCGATCTCGACGCGTTCTGCCGACTGAACGACCTCGGACTCACAGTCACCGGCCAGCACATCGCTCCCGACAAGGCCGTCCTGGAATGCCGGATCCGCCCCACAGACGATACTGATCGGTGGTGTCGCCAGTGCGGCCAGCAAGGCATCGCCCGTGGCACCGTCACCCGCCACCTCGCCCACGTTCCCTTCGGGCACCGGCCCACGCAGCTGAAGCTGCGGATCCGCCGCTACCGGTGCCCGGACTGCCAGAGCGTGTGGAGACAGAACACCATGGCCGCGGCCTGGCCCAGGACGAAACTCTCTCGCCACGCCGCCCTATGGGCACTGCGTGCCGTGGTCATCGACCGCCTCTCGATCACCCGGGTCGCCGCAGGCCTCGGGGTCGCCTGGAACACGGCCAACGACGCCGTGCTGGACACTGGGCGTCGCCTGCTCATCAATGCTCCCGGACGCCTGGACGGCGTACAGGTCATCGGCGTCGATGAGCACGTCTGGTCCCATACCGGCACCGGGTCGAAGTACGTCACCGTCATCATCGATCTCACCCCGATCCGCGCCGGTACTGGGACCTCGCGCCTGTTGGACATGGTGCCGGGGCGTTCAAAGCAGGTCTTCAAGACCTGGCTCGCTGAGCGCACGCCCGAGTTCAGGAACGGGATCGAGATCGTGGCGATGGACGGCTTCACCGGCTACAAGAGCGCCGCTACCGAAGAGATCCCGGCTGCCAGAGCGGTGATGGACCCGTTCCATGTCGTGGCCCTGGCCGGGGAGAAGATCGATCAGTGCCGCCAGCGAGTGCAGCAGGCCACGCTCGGGCGCCGGGGTCGTTCAGCAGACCCGCTGTACGGGATCCGGCGGGTGCTGCATACCGGGGCCGGGCTGCTGACCAGCCGTCAGGCAGCCAGGTTGGCGGCCGTCTTCGCGTGCGAGGCCCACGTGGAGGTCGAGGTGACGTGGAGCGTGTATCAGCGGATCGTGGCTGCCTACCGCGACCCTGACCGCGTAGCTGGACGGCGGCGGATGCAGGCAGTTATCGCTTCGCTGGCCCGCGGGGTGCCAGAGGCGCTGACGGAGCTGATCACGCTAGGTCGGACCTTGAAGCGCAGGGCTGCAGATGTGTTGGCGTTCTTCGATCATCCAGGCTCGAGCAACGGGCCGACTGAGGCGATCAACGGCCGTCTGGAGCACTTACGGGGCACGGCACTGGGATTCCGGAACCTGGCCCACTACATCGCTCGATCCCTGCTGGACGTCGGCGGGTTCAGAACAGCACTACACCCTCATCTGTGAAGAGCCCGGATATGCTGAGCTCTTCAGCAAGCCCACCGGTGCTTCTTCGCGCCTGGAGTCCCCATTCAAAGGAGTAGCTTCTCGGGATGCGAAAAGACTCGCGGAGAATCTGTATCCAAGCTTCTATGGAACCGTCGAGAACCCCAGTAAAGGCTGGCGGCCAGATCCGGTTCCCATGTATCATACATTTCTCCAGGAAATGACCAGACTGCACTATCTCGTGGCACAGTACCCCTTCGGAAATGACATCGGCTGGACGCGGGAGGACTACGCCCGCGCGCTGGAGACAGATGCCCTGATCATTCGGCAGCAGCTCGGGTTCCCCGAAACGATGCCGGACCTGCCGGAGAACCCGAATGTGAACCTCCCTGAAGGCTTCCAGAGCCTTCCCGAATGGACGCCGGACCCGGTGGACTGAATCGTGCTGGGTTGCCTTCCACGTCACCTCCTCCTGCACGATCCGCCCCATGCCCATGATGTTGGGTACGGGGCGATCTGCTTGGCTGTTCGGGCGGTGCAGGACCGGGATCCCGCGGTGGATGACTTCCGCGTGGCCGCCGTCGCCCCGGGCCGCTACCGCGAGTCCGCTGGGCGCTTGAAGAACGTCGGTGAGGCCATGCTCAACGTTGAGGAATGGAAGCGGAACCCGGCCAAGGCCGCGGGCATGCTCACCGGTGACGTGCTCCAGACCGTGGCCACCGGTGGCGCCGGTGCGGGCCTGAAGGGAGCGGCCGCCGCAGGCAAGGCCGGCCGGCTCGCGGGCAAGGCGGGGGACATCGCGGGCAAGGCCGGTGATCTTGCCAGCGCTCTCGGCGGCAAGCTCGGCAAGCTGAGCCCGGTGAAGCTGCCGGAGATCCGTCTGCGGGACATTCATCTGAGCATCAAGAACCAGGTGTCCCTGGGGCTGGAGGACGTGAACAACGCTGCCTACCGGGCCAGTGAGAGCGTGAAGCGTGCTGTGTTGCGCTGGGGGTCAGGCTGGTTGTGAGTCACTCCGGCTCGCAACCAGCCCACAGACAAGGACCCCTCACCATGCGTGCGCGCTACACCGCCGAGGAAAAACGAGCAGCCATCCTGGCCTACCACCAAGTTCCTTACGGAAGGAAAGGGGCTTGGCTCCGCGAGCAGCCCTTCTCTCGCCATCAGCTAACCTCGTGGCGTTCCGCGTACTTCGAAGGCGATCTTGACCGCGGCCTGATCCCCCGAGACACTGCCTCTATGCCTTCAAATCCCGCACGTCTTCCCCACCTGGAGAAGCTCCTTGCCGCCCGAGAGCAAGAAATCCAAGACCTGAAAGACCAACACGCCGCGCAGATCGCGCAGCTGCGAGAAGAAGCACAAGCCCACCGCACCGTGAGTGAAGCGCTGGGAAAAGCTATCGGGATGATGCACACGATGAGCGAGCATTCATCCGATCCCACCCCGAGGACCAACGCTCCCTCGACTTTCTACAGCGCGAACACGACCTCGTCGACACCATCTGTGCCCAGCCCGGATACTCCCTGCGAGGAACCCTGAGCCTTTTAGGCATTGCCCGCTCCACCTGGCACTACCGGCAGAAGCCGCGCGCGAAAGTCCCCTCCCCAACACCCCAAGCAGACCGGGTGCAGCCCGCCGCGCTCAGCCCCCAGGAACGAGAGGAAATCGCTGGGGCCATCACACAGGGCTGGGCTGAAGGGAGCAGCGTGAGCGACACGTTCGCCAAGCACTGGTCCCAGGGGCGCATGCTCGGCTCGTTGAGCACGTGGTCGAGGATCGCGCGCACCCTGCCCCGCGGCAACCGCCCCGTCGTGCGGTCCAAGCGGGCCCGCCGGGCCCCGGTGAAAGCGCCAGTGGTGTTCGCCTCGGCGGCGAATCAGGCCTGGTGCTGGGACATCACACTGCTGCCAGGCCCGTACGTCGGACAGCACTTCCACGCCTACAGCGTCATGGACCTGTACTCGCGCAAGATCGTCGGGTTCGCGGTTCACGACAGCGAGCAGGACGTTCTGGCCCGGGACGTGTTCCTGGAGGCCATCACCACAGCCGGCGGAGTCATTCCGGATGTGGTCCATTCGGATTCAGGCTCGGCGATGCGCTCGAATCTTCTGACAGGGTTCCTCACGGGCCTGGGAGTCCGGATGAGTTTCAATCGCCCGCGAGTGAGCAACGACAACGCGTTCAAGGAATCCGAGTTCCGCACGATGAAATACCGTCCCGGCGCTCCGGCTGTGTTCACGGACTTGGAGCATGCCCGAGAGTTCGTTACCGCGCATGTGAATTGGTACAACAGGGAGCATTACCACCGTGGCATCGGGTACTTCACTCCGGACGAGGTGTATTCCGGGGCATGGAAGCGCTCCCATCAGGCGCGAGAGAAGACGCTGCGCTCGTACGCGAAGACGCACCCCTCCCGCTTCCGGGGTGGGGTCCCGGTCGTTGTGAGGCAGCCCGGGTGGGCTGGGATCAATACCCCATGCCCTGAACTGGCCCGACACTGACTCCACACAGGTTGACAACCACCGTTGCCGCAGGCGCAGCGGGCGGCGGCAACGTTTGACCGGTTCCGTGCGTACGCCTCGGCTGGGGCGCGGACGGTGGGTCAGAATCTCGCCTACGCGGGAGAGCGACTTGCCGGGCGCTTGGACGGTGGGGGTGCACTCGCCCTTGCGGACGGGCACCTGGCTGATGGGGCGAGGGTGAATTCGTTCCAGGAGAACCTTCAGATGGCGATGGCCTCGCAGCGCACCGGCGCGGGCTCTGGCCTTGGCAGCGGGCCCGGTGGTGCCGGTGTTGGGGGCCGGGTGTCTGATGACCCGGCCCGGGGCATTGTGGGGCTCAACCGCAAGGATGGCTGGAATGATATCCAGCACCGGGAGTTCGACAAGAAGGTCACCGGCCTCGACGAGGAAGCCAAGGCGGCAAACGCCAGAGGCGAGTCGATGAAGTTCCAGAAGCCGGGCGACCGCTACTGGAGCAAGGAGCGCATACTCAACCAATACCCGGAGAAAGCGTACGACCTATTGCCGGATCATCTGAAGTCCAAGGAGCTGAGCGATGCCTGGGAGGCGCTGAACAAGAGAAGCGATCTCTCTGAAGCGAGTCTGCGGCGGGAGCGCCGGGAGCTCGTCCGTGAGACGCTGAAGGGTTACGATCTGGACCACAAGGTCGATCTCCAACTCGGCGGCAAAGATTCACTGGACAACATTCAGTGGCTTGACATGTCCGTCAACCGGAGCGTCGGCTCTCAGTTGCGGTGGAAGGTCGGCAACCCAGAATCTGGAAAATTTGCACGTCTGAGCGACAACGGGGAGAAGCCAGGCACACCTATCCGCGAGTTTCTCGCCCAACCGAAATAAGGAAGAGGTCCGATCTGCCGCATGGAGCCATCACCCTACGATCCCAAACTCGAACTCGAAGCTAATCGGCTTTACGCCGAGGCCATCGCCTCCGCGAAGGATTCAGGCATCAAGGATGTCAAGAGATACCTCGGACGTAAAGCATTCGAGGAAATTAAGTGCGGGTCCGAGTACAACGCCTGGAAGATTCAGCTTGAGTTCGCCACGCTCTTCGCCATGGCGGAACTGACCGAAGCGCTCGAGCTTCTCTTCCGAGGGAAGATCACCCAGACCATGGCTCTGCAGCCGCAGGGAGGCAGAGGAATCCATCGATCCCTTCCCACCTTCCGGTGGTGCGCGGAGAAGACGAATCTGACCGGATATGCTGAGCTATTCAGCAAACCCAACAATGCTGCTTCAAGGGTCGATTCGCCTTATAGGTCGATTGCGTCTCGGGAAATCAGGCGGATCGCTTATCCGGACCCTTGGGAAGAGTCTTTCTACGGGACCCTCGAGAACCCCAGCAGGGGATGGAGGCCGGATCCGGTCCCGATGTACCACACCTATCTCGAAGAGATGGTTGATCTCACGAATTTTGTCAGCGGGTTCCCTTTCGGCAACGATATCGGGTGGTCGCGCGAAGACTACGTTCGCGCGCTGGAGACAGATGCTCTGATCGTTCGTCAGCAGCTTGGCTTCCCTGAGACGATGCCGGACCTGCCTGAGAACCCGCGCGTGATCCTCCCTGAGAGCTTCCAAGGCCTCCCGGAATGGACGCCGGATCCGCAGCCCGTGTTCCCCGCTGACAACGACAGCGGGGGATCGTCTCCGCAACGACATGAACCTGTGCCGGACCTTCAACACCAAGATCTACAACAAAGTCAAGAAGATTCCCACGAGACCCCCCGCCTCGAAGATCAGCCCCAGACGATCCACGCCGCAAAGGAGAACCCCCTGAGCATCGAAGAGATCAAAAAGCACCTCGAGCGCATCGCCGAAGAGGTCGGCATCGAGGCCGACGAATGGAACGAACCGGCCACAGAAGAGGAAATCGCGGAAGCCGAAAAGGCGTTCGGCGTGACCTTCCCCGAGACGTACAAGCAGATGCTCCGAATTCACAACGGCACGGACATGGGCGACTTCCCCAGCCTCAAGGAGGCCCTCGCAACCTCCAAGGAGCTCGAGGAAATCGAGGAGGAGTTCGGCGAGGGCTCCGAAAAGTCGAAGAACCTGAGCGAGGACAAGCCAGGGGTCCTGAAGAACGGCGTCTACCGTCGTGGCTGGGTGCCGCTGTATGACTTCGGCACGGGCGTGGTGGACTGCTTGGACTGCGATCCGGGCCCCAACGGGACACTCGGGCAGGTCGTGCGCTACGACCCCGGTGGCGTTGAAGGCGTCGACTATGCCTCTCTCGAGGAGTGGCTCAAGGAATTCGACGGCTCCTAGGTCCACGAGGACGTGGCCTCAGCTACACCAGCATCGACCCGGGTGAGGCGTCCAGGATTTCCCTCTGGCCCACTCACTTGCGGAAAAGGGGAACGTAGCCGCGAAGTGCTGCCCGGGGCCGTGCCAACGTGCAGTCCGGATGGATTGGAAATGTTGGCTCGCCCCGCGATTGGATGATCCGGTTCACCGAAGGAGCTGCCGGAGGCCTGGGAGTCTTTGAACCAGAGAAGTGATCCGTCCCCGGCGAGCCTGCGGCGCGGACGCCGGGAGCTCGTCCGCAAGGCGCTGAAGGGGTACGATCTGGACCACAAGGTCGACCTTCAGTTCGGCGGGAAAGACAGGGTTGACGACCTTCAGCGCCTGGATCAGTCGGTCAACCGCGGTGTTGGTGCCCAGCTGCGATGGAAGGTCGGCAGCCTGGAGGCAAGAAAGTTTGCACGCCAGTCGGCCGTAAAAGACGCACCTCCAGCTACCCCTGTGACCGAATTCCATTCAAACTAGGGAAGGGGTGTATTTCCACTCATGAGTGACCCGATCTTCGACCCTGTCCTGGAAAAAGAGGCCGACCGACTCCTCAAGGCGGCCGTTAACCTCGCGCACACCTCCGGCATCAAAGACGTGAAGAAGTATCTTGGCCGCAAAGCAGCCGGCCAGATCAAGTGCCGCTCTAAGTACGATGCATGGCAGATCCAACTTGAGTTTGCTTTGCTCTTCGCGATGGCCGAGCTGACCGAGCCACTCGAGCTTCTCTTCCGAGGGAAAGTAACGCAAGTTTTGGCACTCCCTCCACACGCATGGAAATCAATTTACTACTCCATGCCTACTTTTCGGTGGTGCGCGGAAAAGACGAATCTGACGGGGTATGCCAACCTCTTTAGCAAACCAACCAATGCCAAATCCAGGCTCGATTCACCCTACCGCTCGGTTGCTTCTCGGAAAATAAAAAGACTCGCTTACCACGACCTGCGGGAAGATTCTTTTTATGGAACTCTCGAAAACCCAAGCAGGGGGTGGAGGCCCGACCCTGTGTCGATGTACCACACCTACTTCGAGGAAATGATCGCCCTCACCAACCTCGTCAATGGGTTCCCCTTCGGCAACGATATCGGCTGGAGCCGGGAGGACTACGCCCGCGCACTGGAGACAGATGCCCTGATCATCCGCCAGCAGCTGGGTTTCCCGGAGACCCTGCCTAACCTGCCCGAAAACTCGCGCGTGAACCTCCCTGAGGGTTTCGAAGGCTTCCCCGATTGGACCCCGGACCCGCAACCTCCACTCCCCCACTGAACGACACGGAGGGGTAGCGCTCAGCCCGGCATGCTGTCATAGGCTGGCATCACCACTCCTCTTCAGGAAGGCAGCATCGTGGCACTCACTCTCACGACGACAGAACCCAACACCCGCCCCTACGCCCCTGAGGTCCTCGGCCCTGTCATCACCGAGAACAACCTCCCAGGGACCACGTTCAACAATGGCCTGCTCCGCTTCCACAATGAGGAATCGGGCGCCCTCGCGCTCGAGAACCTCCGGGACTTCTTCGGCGAGCGCGCGAACGAGCTCACCCCCTTCGCTGTGGACTGGCGCGGTCGCCACTTCTGCCGCGTTCAGATCGAGGGTAACGATGTCGCCCTCCGCGCGGATTCGGCCTTCATGGAAGCCAGCCCGCTCGCGGACTACCAGGAGACCATTGCGTTTCTTCTCCAGAGCGATGACGCCACGAATCTGCTCGAGGCCGACGTCATGGAGAAGTCCTTCGACGCCCTGGGCGTGTACGGACTGAAGTTCACCGACTGCATCGGCCTCAAGGTCCCCGCCTTCCTGGGCGGGGAGGAAGAGATCTCGAACTTCGAGGTCAACAACATGGACGTGTACTGGACCTTCAACGCCCAGGTCTACAACAAGGTCAAGGATCTTCCCCCGGGTACCCCCATCACCGACATCAATCTCGCCTGACCAGCACCGCGAAGGAGAACACCATGAACAGTGAAGACGTCAAGAAGCACCTCGACCGCATCACCGAGGAACTGGACTTTGATGCCGATGACTGGAACGGCCCGGCCACTGACGAGGAGATCGCGGAAGCCGAGAAGGCCTTCGGCGTGACGTTCCCTGAGACGTACAAGCAGGTGCTCCGGGTTCACAACGGCATGAGCTTGGGTGAATTCCCCAGCCTCGAAGCTGCCCTGGAGATCGCCGAGGAGCTCGAGGAGCTCCAGGAGGAGTACGGCGACGGCTCCGCAGACTCGCAGAACCTGAGCGAGGACAAGCCCGGCGTCCTCAAGAACGGCTTCTACCGCCGCGGCTGGGTCCCGCTGTATGACTTCGGCACGGGCGGCTTCGACTGCGTCGACTGCGATCCGGGCCCCAACGGCACCGCCGGCCAGATCGTCCGCTACGACCCGGATGGCCCTCAGGGAATCCAGTACGCGTCCCTCGAGGAGTGGCTCGAGGAGTTCGACGGCTCCTAGTCGTCGAGCCACCGACACAACGACTGCGGCCGCTCGGAACGGAGGAATCCATTCCGAGCGGCCGCAGTCGTGAGGCGGATCGCGGGGCGGCCAGCCACCCCGAGGCCAACCGCCCTACGGCCAGCCGCCTCGCGGTCAGTTCCTACAGCACCAGGGCCGGGACCGGGTTGCCGAAGCGGTGCGCGGTGCGGCTGACGGCCTGCTCGCGCAGGAACGGCAGCAGCTCAACGCGGCCGGCCGAGACGACTTCGCCCGCGTAGACGGCCACGTCGGGGCGCCCGTCCACGGCCTCCATGAGCTCGCGCGCAATCGTGGCCCGCGCGGCGGCGTCCGACCCGGCGACGAGGCGGACGCGGCCCGCACCGGACACGCCCTTGGGCCGGCGGCTCGCGCGCGTCAGCCACTCATGGCGGGACTCGACATTGACCTTCCAGCCGCGAGAGTGAGCCGCAGCCATGAGGGCCGCCGGGAGCTCGACGTCGGAGGACACCGTGAGCTCGCCGCCCACCGTGGCCGCGGCGCCGAGCACGCGGACGAGGTCCCCGAGGGACGCGGAGTCCTCGTAGCGGATCTCAACGCCGGGCATCGGCAGGTAGCGGAACATGTTCTGCTCCGCCACGAGTCCGCAGACGTCCTTGACCACGCCGAACTCGGTGCCCCACGCGGAGGCGTCGTTCGCCAGGGCCTGCCGGACAAAGCCGAGCTCCTCGCCGCCGAGCACCGCACGGGCCGCGTCGAGGATGACGCGCGCCTGGACGGTGGACTCGCCGTGCTCCAGCGCGCCGTCCGTGAGCTCGCGGCCCTGGCCGCCGCGGTACTTGGACTTCTTCCATGAGCCGAGGCCGATGAGGTAGTTCGGGCCGCCAGCCTTCGTGCCCGCACCCACGGCGGAGCGCTTCCAGCCGCCGAACGGCTGCCGGCGCACGATGGCCCCCGTGATGCCGCGGTTGATGTAGAGGTTGCCCGCCTGGACACGCTCCACCCAGTACCGCTGCTCGTCCATGTTCAGGGAGTGGAGACCCGCAGTGAGGCCATACTCCACCTGGTTCTGGACGCGGACGGCCTCGGCGAGGGTCTTGACGCGGATGATGCCGAGGATCGGCCCGAAGTACTCGGTGAGGTGGTACTCGCTGCCGGGCTTGACGTTGTCTCGCACGCCAGGGGTCCAGAGGCGGCCGCTCTCGTCGAGCTTCTTGGGCTCAACGAGCCAGGACTCGCCCGGGCCGAGCTTCGTCAGGCCGTCGAGCAGCTTCCCCTGGGCCGGCTCGATGACCGGCCCCATCTGCGTGGTCGCCTGGCGCGGGAGGCCGACGACGAGGGAGGACACCGCATCGACAAGCTGCCGCTGGAACCGCTCGGACTTGCCCACGGATCCCACGAGGATGACGAGAGACGCGGCGGAGCACTTCTGGCCGGCGTGCCCGAAGGCGGAGGCCACGAGGTCCTTGACCGCGAGGTCGAGGTCCGCGCTCGGCGTGACGATGAGGGCGTTCTTGCCGCTCGTCTCTGCGAGGACGGGCAGGTCCTTGCGGAAGGAGCGGAAGAGCTCGGCCGTCTCGAATGCGCCCGTGAGGATGACGCGGTCAACGCGGGAGTCCGCGATGAGGCGCTCGCCGAGCCGCTGCTCGTCCGAGAGGACGACAAGGCGCGCGATGTCGGGATCGTGCCCGGCCTCCTGAAGGGCGCGGCGGATGAGACCGACGACGACGGCGCCGCAGCGGTTGGCCTGGGGCGCCGGTTTGAAGATGACTGCGGAGCCTGCCGCGAGCGCGGAGAGCGCAGACCCGGCCGGGATGGCCACGGGGAAGTTCCACGGCGGCGTGACGACGGTCAGGTTCGAGGGCACGAACTCGGCGCCGGGGACGGAGTCGAGCTCACGAGCGCGCTCCGCGTAGTAGTGAGCGAAGTCCGCGGCCTCGGAGACCTCCGGGTCGCCCTGGTCCAGGGTCTTGCCGGCCTCGGACGCCATGACCTCGAGCAGCTCGGCGCGGTGCTCGGTGATGAGCTGGCCCACGCGGTCGAGGACGTTCGCGCGCTCCTCGGCGGGCAGCGCGCCCCAGGTCTTGCCGAGCTCGACGCCGCGGGCGAGGACCTTCTCGATGGTGGCCTCGTTGGAGATGGTGGCCTGCGTGACCTCGTCCGTGCCGAACTTGGAGCCCGTGGCCCGGGAGAGGATCTTGCGTCCCCACGCCCGGTTGGCGGGGAGCGCCGGGTCCGTGTCCGGCTCGTTGTGGAAGCCGTCCGTGCTGACAAGCGAGTTGGACGCCTTGGACTGGTCCTGCGTGCGGGCGGGGCCGGGGACGAGGTCCCGGTTGGCCATGAGCGCCTCGAGGGAGGCCACGAACCGCTGCTTCTCCCGCTGGAAGAGCTCCTCGTTCTTGTCCAGCTCGAAGACGGCGGACATGAAGTTCTCCTGGCTCGCCCCTTCCTCGAGGCGGCGGATGAGGTAGGCGATGGCGACGTCGAACTCTGAGGGGTGGACCACCGGCGTGTAGAGGAGGAGGCCGCCGACGTCCCGGCGCACCGCCTCCGCCTGGCCGCTGGCCATGCCGAGGAGCATCTCGAAGTCGATGCCGTCGCGCACGCCCCGGCGCCCGGCGAGGATCCACGCGAAGGCGACGTCGAAGAGGTTGTGGCCCGCCACACCGATCTTGACGTGCTTGACGTTCTCCGGCTTGAGGGCGTGGTCGAGGACTCGCTTGTAGTTGGTGTCCGCGTCCTGCTTGGAGGACACGGTGGCCACGGGCCAGTCGTGGAGGGAGGCCTCGACGATCTCCATGGGCAGGTTGGCGCCCTTGACGAGGCGGATCTTGATGGGTGCCCCGCCGCCGATGCGCCGCTTCTTGGACCATTCGAGGAGGTTCATGTAGGCCCCGAGCGCGTCGGGCAGGTACGCCTGGAGGACGATGCCCGCCTCGAGGTCCTTGAACTCGGCCTGGTCGAGGATCCGCTGGAAGACCTCGATGGTCATGCCGAGGTCCTTGTACTCCTCCATGTCGAGGTTGATGAACTTCGGCGTGGGGCTCTCCTTGGCGAGCCGGTAGAGCGGCGTCAGGGACTGCACGACGTGGTCGACGGCTTCGTCGAAGGCCCACGGGTTGTGGGGCTTGACCGTCGAGGAGACCTTGATGGAGACGTAGTCGACGTCATCCCGCGCCAGCAGGGTGCGCGTGCCCTCGAGGCGGTGCGCGGCCTCGCCGGAGCCGAGGATGGCCTCGCCGAGGAGGTTGATGTTGAGGCGGATGCCTTCGCGCTCCTTGAGGTGCTTGATGGCGGGGCCGAGCTTGTCCTCGCTCGCGTCCACGATCAGGTGGCCGACCATGTCCCGGAGCACCTTCCGCGCGGCGGGGACGACGACCTCGGCACCAGGGCGGCCAGCGCGGCCGACGATGCCGCCGGCCTGGACCGCGCCGCGCATGTACCAGGGGAGGAACTTGGGCGCGCGGGGCGCGAGCTCGGCGAGCTTGCGGGCGGCCACACGGGAATCCTCGGGGCGGATCACGCCGTCGACGAACCCGACCGTGAAGTCGAGGCCGTCCGGGTCCTTGAGGAGGTCCGCAAGCTGCTGCGCCGAGGAGTCTGCGGGGATGGTCTGAGCGGTTTCCAGCCAGGCGCGGACCTGTGCCTCGACCTCGTCGACGAAGTTGAGGTCGTCGTGCCCCGGGCCGGCGAAGCGCGGTTCCCGACTGTCATGCGTGCGGTGGGTCTCAGACACAAGTCCTCCTCGACAAGGTTGGGTGATATCACAACACTATCCCGCCGCCCGCCTGCGAGAATACTAAGGTGACCCCATCTGATTCCCCTCGCTCCGCTGAGCCGCCGAGCACCCGCCCCACTCCCGTCATCCTCCTCGTCGGCGACGAGTGCCTCCCCACCCTGGACCGCGAATTCGCGCGCTACGCGCAGGACTACCGCGTCGAGTGCTTCTCCTCCGGCTCGGAGGCCATCGCCTTTGTCCACGAGCTCGACGACGCCCCGCTGGCGCTCGTCGTGTCCGAGTATGAGCTCTCGGACGGGATTGGCCTGGATGTCATGGAGGCGATCCACCGCCTCGTCCCCACGGCCAAGCGTCTCGGCGCCATGACCCGGTGGGTCTCTGAAGACTCCCAGCAGGCCTACCTCCCGGCTGTGGCCGAGGGCAGGATCGATCTCGCGTTCGTCGTCCCCCGAGGCCTCCGGGACGAGGAGTTCCACACGGCCGTCACGGAGATGCTCTCCGAGTGGGCATGGACATCGTCCCGTCCGGAGGTCTTCGTCATCGAGGCCGTGGCGCCGAAGAGCACGCCGCGCCTGGCGCGCCTCCTCGACTTCACCTCGCGCATGGGCGTGCCCTCCACGGTCCACCACCCCGAGAGCGAGGACGGCCAGCGGGTTCTCGCCGCCGCCAAGGACCACGGGGTCGAGGGCGAATACCCCATCGTTGCCATCGGCGAGAAGTCCTACTACTCCGACCCGTCGGTCGAGGAAGTGGCTCGCCCAATCAACGCAGACATCAACGGCCTTGAGGATGGCGTGCTCGACCTCGCCATCGTGGGCGCCGGACCCGCGGGCCTTGCTGCGGCGGTGTACGGGGCGTCGGAGGGGCTCACCACGGCCGTCTTCGACGCGGATGCCATTGGCGGCCAGGCCGGGACGAGCTCGATGATCCGCAACTACCTCGGCTTTCCGCGGGGGATCTCCGGCATGCGCCTGACCCAGCGCGCCCGCTCCCAGGCGGCGCGCTTTGGCGCGCGGTTCTACGCAGCCATGCCGGTGCAGGACATCACCAAGGACGACGACGGCCTGTTCACCCTCGGCCTCCCCGGCAGGACGGTCCGGTCTCGGGCCGTCGTCGCCGCTGCAGGTGTGTCCTACCGCCGGATCGGGATTGACTCGGTGGATGAGTTAACCGGCGCGGGCGTCCACTACGGGGCGGCCTCGGCCACGGCGCAGGCGATGGCCGGCAAGACGGTCTTCGTCGTCGGTGGCGGAAACTCCGCAGGCCAGGCGGCCATCCACCTCTCGAAGTTCGCTCAGCACGTGGCCATCATCATCCGCAGGGACAGCCTGGAGGACACGATGAGCGACTACCTCATCCGCGAGATCAACGCGAACTACCGCATCACCGTCAAGCCGGGCACGGAGGTCGTGGACGCGGGCGGCGACGGGCATCTTGAGTGGCTGACTCTCCGCAAGCGGATCGGCAGCTACGCGACCAACCACACGGTGCCGGCGGACGGCCTGTACCTGCTTCTCGGCGCGACGGCGGACACCTCGTGGTTCCCCGAGGAGCTCGGCCGGGATCAGAACGGGTTCATCTGCACGGGCTCGGACGTCGACCAGCGCCTCTGGCGGGGCGGCCGCCCGCCGGCGCCGCTCGCGACCTCGATCCCGGGCCTCTTCGCGGCCGGGGACATCCGGGCCAACTCGATGAAGCGCGTGGCCTCGGCTGCAGGTGAGGGCGCGGGCGTCATTCCGCTCGTCCACGCCTACCTCTCGGGCAGCTGATCACGGCGGACGGGGGCCGAGTCCCGCGGCCCCCGTCGTCGTCCGCCTCCTGAGCCGCCGGGGCGACAGAAAGGAGAGACGCGTCACAGTATGCACAGAGTGCAGAAAGATGCGTCTAGGCTGAAGTCATGCCCAAAGCCCCGCCCCCGCGCCCCCAGCTCTCGCTGCGGCTGTGCGCGCCCGCGAGGCACGCCTCCAAGCACGCCCTCAACCGCCAGCGGACCCGGGACGCCATCGTCACCGCCACCGCCGACCTCCTTCTCACGCGCGGATTCGGGGAGTTCACGGCGTCCGACGTCGCCGGGGCCGCGGGATGCTCGCGCCGCACGTTCTTCAACTACTTCAGCTCCATCACCGAGGCCGCCCTCGCGCCGCTGACCGCCCTCATCGAAGAGCTCGGGGAGGTCCTCGCGGCCCAGCCGGACGACATGCCCGTCGAGGACGTCCTCGACGCCGCCCTGCGCACCGTCGCCCCAGACGAGAAGACCGCACGCGTGATCGCCCGCCTCCATCCCCTCACGAGCCACACGCCTGAGCTGCACGCCTTCCGCCTCCAAGGCTGGGACCACTTGTGCGAGCAGCTCGAGGCGACCCTCGCCCCGCGCGTCCACAACAAGGACCCCCTCGTGCTCCGGGCGCTCGTCAAAGCCATCACCGCGAGCGGAGACGCGGGCTGCGAGGCCATCGCCGCCGCGCACCGCGAGAACCCCACAGCACCCCTGAGGCCCGTCCTTGTCGACACCGTGGACCGCATGATGTCCCTCTTCCTCGCGGGCCTCGGCCCCCATCTCGACCACCCGAACTTCAGCTCCACCCCAACCGAAAGCTAGGCACACATGGCTTCTCTTCTGTACCGACTCGGTCGGGCCGCCGCCCGCCACAAGGCAGCGTTTATCGGCGTCTGGCTTGTGATCCTCATGGCCGTTGGCGGCTCCGCGGCCGCGTTCCACGGCACGTTCGTCAACTCGTTCAAGCTCCCCGCCTCGGAGTCCTACCAGACCCTGGAGCGCCTCAAGACGGAGCTCCCCTCCGCCTCGGGCGGGCAGGGCCAGGTGGCCCTCACGTCCTCCACGCCCTTCACGGAAGAGCAGAAGAAGGCTGTTGCTGACTCGGTCAAGGAGCTGAAGAAGCTCAACCACGTTGACTCCGTCCGCGACCCCTTCGCCATGCAGAAGCAGCTGGACGACGGCAAGAAGAAGGTCGCCGAGTTCCCTGCCCAGCAGAAGGCGGCCCAGGCCAAGATCGACGCGGGCAAGAAGAAGCTCGACGACTCCCAGAAGCAGCTCGACGCCGGCAAGAAGCAGCTCGCCGCCGCCCAGGCCCAGATCGCCCAGCTCAAGGCCGCCGGCATGACTGAGCAGGCCGCCGCAGCGGAGCAGCAGATCGCGCCCCAGCTGGCCCAGCTCAAGGAGGGCCAGGCCAAGATCGACGCCGGCCGCAAGGAGCTCGCCGCCGCCCAGAAGAAGCTGGACGACGGGGCCAAGCAGGTCGCCGAGGGCAAGAAGCAGACCGACTCCACGGAGGGCCTGAGGTTCGTCTCCGAGAACGGCAAGGCCGCACTCGTGTCCCTCCAGTTCGATGTCCAGGCCGAGTCCCTCCAGGAAGAGGACCGCCAGGCCATCCAGGACGCCTTGAAGCCCCTCGCGGACAAGGGCATCAACGTCGAGTACTCCAGGGAGATCGTCGGCCAGACTCCCTCCCTCGCAGGCCCCAGCGAGATCATCGGCGTGGTCATCGCCGGCATCCTCCTCTTCATCATGCTCGGCACGCTCATCGCCGCTGGCCTGCCGCTGCTGACCGCAATCGTTGGCGTCGGCGTCGGAATCGGCGGCACGGTCGCTCTCTCCGGTCTCATCGAGTTCACGTCCGTCTCCATGACGCTCGGCTCCATGCTCGGCCTCGCCGTCGGCATTGACTACTCGCTCTTCATCATCAACCGCTACCGCTCCAACCGGCTCAAGGGCCTCGACAAGATCGAGTCCATTGCCCTCGCCGTCGGCACTGCGGGCAACGCCGTGACGTTCGCCGGCCTGACGGTCATCATCGCCCTCGCCGCGCTCACCGTCACGGGCATCCCCTTCCTCGGCACCATGGGCCTCGTCGGTGCCGCGACGATCGCCGTGTCCGTTCTTGTGGCGCTGACGCTGACCCCCGCGCTCATCTCCCTCATCGGCCGCCATGCGATGCCGAAGAAGATGCGGGCCATCGCGGAGAAGAACGAGAAGCAGATCACCTCCGGCAGCACCGTCGCCGACCACCAGGTCGCCGACCGCCGCTGGGGGGCCATCGTCACGCGGATGCCGTGGCTGACGGTCGCGGTGTCCGTGATCGCCCTCGGGCTCCTCGCCATCCCGGCCGCCCACCTCAAGCTGGCCCTCCCGGACGCCAGCTCCGAGGCCTCCGAGTCCACCCAGTACAAGGCCTACAAGGTCGTCGCCGACAACTTCGGGGAAGGCGCCAACGGCCCCCTCGTCATCGTCACCGACCTGCCCGAGGGCCTCAGCGAGAAGGAAGCGAAGGACATCCAGTACAAGGTTGCGGACCGCGTCCGCGCCAACGACGACGTCGTGGCCGCCGTGCCCGGGGCCCTCTCCGAGAACCGACAGACGGGCGTCATCCAGGTGATCCCCAAGGAGGGCCCGGCCTCTGACTCAACAAAGGACCTCGTCAACACGCTCAAGTCCGAGCAGGCCTCTGTGAAGGACGAGACAGGCGCGCTCATGCACGTCTCCGGCCAGTCGGCCATCCAGATCGACGTCTCGCAGACGCTCGCGAAGGCGCTTCCCGTCTACCTCGCGGTGGTCGTGGGCCTCTCGCTCATCCTTCTGCTCCTCGTGTTCCGCTCCATCCTCGTTCCGCTCATCGCCACGGCCGGATTCCTGCTCTCGCTCTTTGCCACGCTGGGCGCCGTCGTCGCGATCTACCAGGACGGCTTCCTGGCGGACCTGTTCCAGGTGAACCAGCCGGGGCCGATCCTCAGCTTCCTGCCGACCATGGTCGTGGGCATCCTCTTCGGGCTCGCGATGGACTACCAGATGTTCCTCGTCTCCGGCATGCGGGAGGCCCACGTCCACGGCGAGGACGCACGCCGCGCCGTGCGAACCGGCTTCAACCACGGCGCCCGTGTGGTGACCGTCGCGGCGCTCATCATGGTGTCCGTGTTTGCGGGCTTCATCTTCTCGCACGAGACGATGATCAAGCCCATGGGCTTCGGGCTCGCGTTCGGCGTGCTCATCGACGCCTTCGTCATCCGCATGACGCTCACCCCCGCTGTGCTGCACCTGCTCGGCGACAAGGCCTGGTGGATTCCGGGCTGGCTTGACCGGATCCTGCCGGACGCTGACGTCGAGGGAGCCAAGCTCGAAGCCTCCCGGGCCTCGCACGCCCGTGAGACAAACGACTAGGCTGGCAGTCAGCACATCAGGACGCCAGCGGAGGATCCCCATGAACCCGAGTGACCAGAGCCCGGACAACCGACAGCCCCTCGACGAAGGACTCCCCCGGGAGGCATCGCCCGAGACGCGCCCAAGCGGCTCCAGCGCACTGAGGCACACGCGGCGCTACGGGGACTCCTCTGCGGTGAGCCAGCACCAGCCGGGGGACGACGACGCCCCCGCCGCCCCGACCCTCGGCGAGCGCCTAGCGCGTGACGCCGCAGCGGCTCGGGGCGGCGGGGCCCGTCCCGCCGGGGACGACCCAAACCCGCCGACCGGCTTCGTCGGCACCGCGCCGTCGCCCAACGCGCCGGCCACGCAGGCTTTCGAGCATGTCGGCTCGGCCGGCATCTCCCCCGCTGGCTCGGCCCACGCGGCCGGCCAGGACGAGGTGACCCGGGGTGCGGCCCCCGCATCCTCGGGTGCGGGCCCGGCCGCCTCGCCGTCCCGCAACTCGGTCGTCGAGAACGCTGACCGCCCCTCGGGCCTCGCGGGCGTCGGCGCCCAGGGGACCCGCCCGGAGCCGGACTTCCTCAACGGGTTCGACGACGACGAGGTCGGGGAGTACGTCCCCGGCCAGTGGGACGAGCCTGCGGAGGAGACGACGACGCGCGCTCACCGCCCCGTCCCCGCTCAGCCGGCAGGCACCCCGTCCGCGGTGCGGCCCGTGTCCTCTGACACGAGCGCCATGCCGGTCTCCTCGAGCGCCGGCCTGGCCGGCGCGGCGGCGGTCGCGGCCGACGAGGACCGCCTCACGGCGGAGCGCCGCAAGGACGAGGACACCCCCTTCCTCCGCCGCGCGGACACCAGCGCCGAGGACACCCTGGCCTCGAACCGCCGGAGCGCGAACGACTCCGAGTACCGGAACCGCCTCGCCGTGCTCGAGTACGAGAAGGCCGCGTTCGGCGGAATCCGGCTGGGCAGCGGCTTCTTCGGGTGGATCACGGCCATGGGCATGCTCGGGCTGCTCTCCCTCCTGACGGGAGCGATCTTCGGTGTGGCGTCCTACGTCAACAACACGACGAGCGCCCAGGCGACGCGCCAGATCCAGTCCTACACGACCGGCCAGGCCCTGACCGGCCAGAACGGCATCATCGCAGCCGTCGTCGCGGGCCTCATCCTGGCCATCGCCTTCGCGGCGGGCGGCTACGTGGCTGGCCGGATGGCCCGCTTCTCCGGTGTGGCCCAGGGCCTCGGCGTGTGGCTGTGGTTCGTGGCCGTGACGGCCGCTCTCACGGTTGCGGGCATCTTCGGGATCTCGGCCCTGCCGTCCGGCACCGTGAGCAAGTGGGTCCCGAGCATGGACACGCTCTCCAGCCCGGCCGCCCTCATCTCCATGGCCGCCGTGCTGGTCCTCTCGCTCCTCGCGGCCATGGCCGGCGGCGCAGCGGGCATGCGCTACCACCGCAAGATCGACCGCGCGGACTTCGCCTCCGAGCTGGGCGAGGACTGGCGGGACGCCTGATCGCACTGGCACGGACGCGATGACGCGGGGGTGAATGCCCTTCCGCGGGCGCGTGAACGCCACGAGCGGCGCGGACTCCTGACGGGGGTCCGCGCCGCTCCCGTTTGTGGGGTTCTGCGCCGCGCGCGTTGTGGGTTCTCTGGCTCGGTCCCACGCCAGCCACGGCGCCTGGTCAAACCACGACATGTTCAACCAAAGGGCGCCACCTTTGGGGCTTCCGAGCCGCGGAATCTCGCCTCAATCCATGCGTGGATGGGTCAATCATGACGTAGTTCGGCAGGCGGGCCGGGGAGGAATCGTGGGAGCACGTTTGCAGACGCGCAGCCCCGCCTTATCGTTCCTGGGCGCGCTTGTTGCCCCGCTCCCGGATCTCGCGAAGGGCCTGGAAGTCGGCCTCCCGCTTTTGGAGCAGGGGCGTGAGGTACTGGGCGAGCAGCTTCTCCATCCGAGGCTCGAACTTCACGGATTCCCGGCAGGTGGCGTCCTTGACCGCAAGCTCGCGATCGTTCTTCCTGCCCATCTCCATCTCAGATTGAAGGGCCTCCGGCGCGCCATACCGAGTCTCCCCGGATTTCTTCATGCACGCGGCCCAGTCGGCCCGGATCTCCTTCACCCCCTCGTCCTCCAACACCTGGTGGACGGTTGGGCCGAGTGCGCCGGGAGGGACAGACGTGGCCACAATCCCGTCACTCACTGACCCGTAGAAGGCGGACAGGCTCTCTGCCTCGCAGCCGCCGTTGGCTTTTTGCAGAGAGACCCCGAGCCACTCCCCGCTCGCCCAACCGCTCTCCATCGATCCATGGACCAGCTCCCCGACCTTGGGGTCTTCCCGGGGCGCGCCCGCTTCCCCCGCCCCCGCGGGCCATGCATAGCCGCGCGCACGGGCGTCACTGACAGACAGGGGCCGGGGTGCGAGAAGGCCGCGCACCGTCTGACGAGCGGCCAGCGGGGGCGGCGTCCAGCGGTGGCCCTTCTTCTCCACGCACGCGAGGATGTGACGGTTCCGCGCCTGCTCCACGGCCGGGTCCTCGGTCAGAAGGGGGTCAATCTTGCTGAGGCTCAGCGGGTCCGCGGCGGAGGGGTCCACCTTTCCCAGCTGAACGGGCGAGCGCGCCCCTTTCTCAGGCTCTGAGCTCGGCGCCGACTGTCAGGCGGTCAGCAACACGGCCACCGCAGCCGTGGCAGCTGCGAGGCGGGCGGTGGAAAGGAATGAGCGGCGCGGCACGGGACCCTCCTGCGGGAGAGGACAAGTGAGACGTGTTTAATATAACGCACGTCCACTCTCTTGATATGCGGCCCCGCCTCAGAGTGCCTTGAGCTCCTCCAGCCCCTGCCCCAGCCTGATGGAGTGCGTGTATCCCGCCTCGCCGAGGCGCGCGAAGAACGCGCCGGACGGCTTCCGCGGGAGCGTCACCGGGATGGCGACGGCGGCCTTGCGGGCCTCCACCCCGCCCGCAAGGGCCTTGTCCCGGAGCGCGCGGGTCACGTCACGCTTGGCTCGGGCCACCTCGAGCGGGTCCGCCCCCGCCGGGCAGAGGAGGGCCACGCGCGGGGACTCGTCCTCCGGCAGCTCCACGAGGTCCACGATGCGCTCGAACCCGATGGAGAACCCGCACGCGGGGACGTCCCGCCCGAGCCACTTGCCGACCACGCCGTCATAGCGGCCGCCGCCGGCCACGGACGAGCCGGAGCCAGCGTGCGAGACCTCGAAGATCGGCCCCGTGTAGTACCCCATGCCCCGAACGAGAGTCGGATCGAAGACCAAACGCGCCTGCGGGAAGGCCTCCGTGACGGCCTGGGCGACGACGCCGAGGTCGTACAGCGAGATCCCCGCCTGCTCCGCCTTGCCGCCTGCCATCTCGGCAAGCGGGGTCTCGGTGCCGATGGACTCCAGGGTCCCCGTCAGTGCGTCGACCACCCCGGGCTCGAGGCCCACGGCCTCGGCGAGCTCGGAGCGCACCCCGTCCATGCCGATCTTGTCCAGCTTGTCCACGGTGATGAGGGTGCGGGCCTGGAGCTCGGCGGGCACGCCCGCGCGGCCAAGCAGGTCCGTGAGGATCCGGCGGTCGTTGACGCGAACGCTGGCGCCGTCGAGCAGTCCCAGGCGACCGAGGGCATCCAGGGTTGCCGTGACGAGCTCCACCTCGGCGAGGATGCCGGGCTCGCCGATGATGTCGATGTCGCACTGGACAAACTGGCGGTAGCGCCCCTTCTGGGGGCGCTCGGCCCGCCACACGGGGCCAGTCTGGAAGGCGCGGAAGACCTCGGGCAGCTCCGCCCGGTTGGACGCATAGAAGCGCGTGAGGGGGACGGTGAGGTCGTAGCGGAGGGCGGAGTCGACGGCGTCCCGCGGGAGCACGGGCGCCTCCGGATCGAGGCCTCGCCGCTGGATTTCATAGAGCATGGACTCGTTGTCGCCGCCCTGTCCGGAGCGCATGCGCTCGATGGGCTCGACGGCGGGCGTCTCGATCTGAGCGAACCCGTGGTCCTCGTAAGCCCCCCGAATCAGGTCCAGGACGCGCTGGCGGCGGCGGAACGAAGCGGGTGGGATATCGCGCATTCCGCGCGCGGGGACGACCTTTGGGCTCATGGGTCCATTCTAGGCGTCGCGGCCTCGTTGCGGCGGGGTGCAGCGGCCCCGGCGCCGGCCGACCCGCCGTGGGGGCTATTCAAGAACGCTTCGGACGCCTAGCATGTGACCAGGGCCACCCGGGTGGCCTGACCTGGGAGGGCCCTCTCGCCCTCCCCGCCCTGCTTGACCCACACCCTGGAGGCACTCATGACTCACTCCCGTTGCACCCGCGCTCTCTCCGGCGCCGCTGCTCTCATCTCACTGGCAGCCCTCTCCGCCCCCGCCGCGTCCGCGACACCCGCGTCCGCCCCGTCCTCCTCCACGGGGTTCGCCTACTCCTCCAAGACGGGCGAGCTCGTGGACCCGTACGCGCAGATCGAGGTCAAGGGCACGTCCGCCAGCGCCGGCTTCGCGAGCGGCAACGGGCAGACGTCCTCCGTCCCGGCCCGCCGCGCAGTGGCCTCCCAGTACGCGGCCGGCCTTGTCCGCGCCGTCATCTACTACAACGACGCCAACGCGCCGAGCTACCGGACGCTCATCTCGCAGTCCGCCCAGATCTGGAACGGCTCCCTCACCCGCGTCACCCTCCAGCGGACCACGGGCCGCGGCGACATCACGTACTACGAGGGCAACTACGGCAGCGAGGGCTCAACGGCCCGCTGGAACTCCCCGGGCCACGGCACCATCCAGATCGACTACTCGCAGACCAACCAGTACCCCGCCCTCCGCGTCGTCGCCCACGAGACCGGGCACGTCCTCGGCAACCTGCCTGACCACTACTCGGGCCCGTGCTCCGAGCTCATGTCCGGCGGCGGCCCCGGCCCCAGCTGCACCAACGTCTACCCGAACTACTCCGAGCGCCAGCGGGCCGACTCGAACTACTGATCCGCCGCACCCGGCGAGATCACCAGCGCTCAGCGCTGACAGCGCGGGCACCAGAACACCCGCCGCGCCGCTGCGAGCCCCGGCAGGTCCTCACGCCTGACCGGGGTTCCGCAGCGGAAGCACGGCGCGCCCTCACGGCCGTAGACCCAGGTGGCCTCGGCCCAGTCCGCCGGGGTCGTCCGGCGGGAGCGGTCCGCGTTGATCCGCAGGACGTCCCGGCTCATGCGCGCAAGGTGGAGGGCCAGGGCGGGGTCGACGGCGTTCAGGGCCCGCCGCGGCTCAACCTCCGCGAGAAACAGGACCTCGGACCGGATGACGTTGCCCACCCCGGCAATCCGCCGCTGGTCCAAGAGGGCCGCGCCGATGCTCGTGTCCGAGGCGTCGCCCCGCGTCTCGACAAGGCGGCGGGCCGCCTCGGCCTCGTCAAACGGGACAGCCTCGTCCAGGGGGTCCGGACCCAGATGGGCGATCACGCGCGGAACGTCCCGCGTGTCCACGAGGCGCAGCTCCCCGAGGCTCGCGCCCACAAGCCGGTACTCCGCCTCCCCCAGCCTGAGCGTGAGGACAGCCCGAACCCGGTGCCCGCGCAGACCCGGGTTTCCCTCTGAGACGCGAAACGCCCGCCAGCGCCCCTCCATCCGGAGGTGGCTGACGAGCGTGACACTGCGCCCCGCGGCGGCGAACTCCATGAGGAGGTACTTGCCCGCGGACCGCACCGAGGTGAGCCGGGCGCCGTCGAGCACCACCGTGGCGAGAGACGGCCACCGGAAGTCCGTGCGGAGCACCTCGGCACCCGTGAGCCCCTGCAAGGAGGCCGCGAGCCGCGCGAGCGTGTCCCCTTCCGGCATGGCCGCTAGACGGAGCTCGAGAAGAGGAGCGCCCCCACGAAGATCGTGGCCGCGATCGCTGCCAGGCCGAACTCGACGAGGATCCCGACTCCCGTGGCCTTGAGCGCCGCCACGGACGAGCGCGTGGCCAGGCCGATGTCCCGCTGCCGGGCGAGCTCCATGCCGAACAGTCCGGCCGCGAACCCGAGGGGCAGGCCCACGATCGGGACGATGAACATGAGGATGACGCCGGCAACAACGCCGACGACGACGCTGCGGTTCGGGATGCGATGCCGCCGCATCGTCCGCCCCGTCATGAGGATCTGCATGGACGCCCCGGCCGCGAGCAGAATCCCGCAGACGGCGAAGACGCCCCAGCCGACCGGGTTGGACTCGCCGATGGCCCAGACGAGCAGGCCCGCGAGGGCGATGAAGGACCCCGGGAGGACGGGGAGGATCGTGAAGATCACTCCCGCGGTGACGGCGATGAGGCCGATGAGCGTGAAGACGTTGAAATCCATGGGCTAGGCGTTCTTCAGCTCGCGCTGACGACGCTTGTGCTCTTTGCGTGCGGCCTTCTCGGCCTCTTTCTGCCGCTTCTTCTCTCTCTTGACCTCGTCCTCAGGCATCACTGGGGCGCCCCTGCCTCGGAAGACCTTGATCCAGTGCCAGCCCACGGCGGCCATCGGGACGGCGAGCACGGCGCCGGCGATCCCGCCCACCGTGGAGCCGGCGGCGAGGGTCAGGAGGATGACGAGGCCGTGGAGGCTCAGCGCATCGCCCATGAGGCGCGGCTGCAGGATGTTGCCCTCGATCTGCTGGACGAGGACGACGATGATCGTCACGATGATCGCCGTGGTGAGGCCCTTGGTCACGAGCGCGACGAGCGCCGCGAGGATGCCGCCGATGACCGCTCCGACGACCGGGATGAACGCGCCGAGGAACGTGAGGATGGCCAGCGGGATGGCCAGCGGCACACCGAGGACCACGAGGCCGGTGCCGATGAACACGGCGTCGATCGAGGCGACGGCCGCGGTGCCGCGGATGTACTGGCCCAGCACCTTGACGGTGCCCTTGCCCGCCTCGAGGAACTTGTCCTCGTAGCGGGACGGCACGAAGTCGACGAAGAAGCGCCAGATGCGGGGTCCATCGAGGAGGAAGAAGAAGAGGCAAACCGCCATGAGGACGAAGCCCGTGGCGAAGTTTCCGACGGCGGACAGGCCCGTGAGCGCCTGCTGTGACACCTGCGAGGTGGAGGACGAGAGCGTCTCCAGTGCCTTGTCCTGCCACTGCTGAATCTGCTCGTTCGAGATGCTGAACGGCAGCTCATTCACCCAGTTCTGCACGGTGGAGACGCCGCTGACGGCCTGCTGGGCCAGCTGGCCGGACTGGCGCACCACGGACTCGACGACGAGGTAGATGACGCCGGACAGAACGAGGATGGACCCCACGAACGTGGTCACGGCAGCGAAGACGTTGTTCATCCCCTCCTTCTTGAGCCAGCGCACCACCGGGCGGAGGGCGCAGCCGAGGATCGTGGCCACCACGAGGGCGATGAAGATGACACTCACGCTCATGAGGCCCTGGATCACGAACCATGCGACGACGCCGATGAGGAGAATCTGGGCCGCGCGGGAGCCGAAGCGGCCGAGGCCGTCACTCCAGACGTTCTCGAGCGAGGGCGGTGCGTCCTCCGAGTGGGAGACGCCAGCCCCGGCTGGGCGCGCCTCTACCGCGTGGGACCGCTGCTCGGCAGGCTGGTGCTGCTCCACCTGCTGTGCCTGCGGCCTGGCCGGGCGGGGATGCTTGAGGGATGAGAGGAAACCCATGAAGAGCCGTTCCGTGGTGGTGAGGTGCTATCGCGTGCAACTTCCCATCATACGTGCTGGCCGCCCCGCTCGCGGAGGCCCGTTGCCCACGGGGCGAGGTCCGGCGGCAGGAACGTCCCCGGCGCCACATGCACCCGCGCGCGGCGCTTCGCGTTCCACTTCATGCCCTGCGCGGGTCGGATGGGGTACGGCCACTTGGGCTCGAGCTCGTCCCCCAGTGTGATGCCGCGGGCCCGGCGCACAAGCATGGGGCCCACCCATCGGCGCAGCCACGCCTCCTCCTCGGCCAGGGCCCGGCCGAGGCGCGCCGCCCGGCGGAGGATCTCCCGGCTCGCCTCGGCTGTGTTGCGCGGGATGTCGGACGCCTCATCCAGGCCCTCACTGGACGGCCGGTCCCACAGCTCGTCGCCCGGGCCGCCAGGGCGGATCGTGTGCCGCACGTCGAGGGTCTCGAGGACGCGGCGGGCCAACTGGCGGTGCCCCGTCGTGCTCATGTGCAGGCGGTCCTCCGCCCAGCAGGCCGGCTCGGCGAACTCCTCGAACGCCCAGTAGTCCACGAGGATGGCCCCGCGCCGCTCGGCAATCTCCCGCACGGCGTCGTTGAACTCCCAGTTCCGGCGGCGCATCGGCGCCACGAGGGGGGACAGGCTCACGTCGAACCCCGTGAAGAGGAGGACCTCGGATCCGGCGGCCTTGATGCGGGCCACGGCGTCGTCGTACTCCTCCATGAGCGCTGGGACGTCAGCGCTCCACTCAAGGAGGTCATTGCCGCCCGCGTAGAGGCTCGTCAGGGTGGGGCGGAGGGCGAGGCCCTGCTCAAGCTGCTCGTCGAGGATGCCGCGCAGGCGCTTGGAACGCACGGCGAGGTTCGCGTACGTCCACGCGGGGTCCTGCTTGGCGAGCTGGCGGGCCACCCGGTCCGCCCACCCCCGGCAGCCGTTGGGGAAGCGGGGGTTGGGGTCTCCGACGCCCTCCGTGAAGGAGTCGCCGATCGCCAGGAATCGCGGAGTCATGCGGACACCGTGCCATCCGGCGGTGGCCCGCAGTCAACGAGAGGGTGAACTCCCCGGCGGGATTACGCGTTCCAGAGGCCGTAGGAGTCCGCGAGGTCCGCGATCTTCTGCGCGCGGGCCAGGCGGGGCAGGTAGGAGCCGTCGCCGACCTTGGCGCCCTTGGCGTGGGCGTCGAGCATCTCGTGCGCCCACTCGATCTCGTCCTCCTGCGGGGACAGCCCACGGTTGACGTCGACCGCCTGATCAGGCGTGAGCATGAGCTTGCCGGTCATGCCCATCTTCTGCGTGACGGCGCAGGCCTCCAGGAGCGCGGCGCCGGAGAGGCCGCCGGCCGGGCCGTCGATGGGGCCGGGCAGCTGGCCCACGCGGGACGCGATGACGAGGCGGGAGCGTGCGTAGGCGAGGGCCATGGGGTCCTCGGAGACGCCCGTGTCCTTTCGGAAGTCGTTGGTGCCGAACGCGAGGCGGAACGTGCCGGGCGCGGACGCGATGGCGGTGGCGTTCTCGAGGCCGACGGCGGATTCGACGAGCGCCAGGACCGGCGTGCCGGCCCGCAGTCGCATGGCCGTGTACGTGACCTGCTCGGGCTTCTCGGTGGACGCGAGCATGACGCCGCGCAGGCCCGGGGCCTTGGACAGGGCCGCGAGGTCCTCCGCCCAGTGCTCGGTCTCCTGCCCGTTGACGCGCACCCAGGCGGTCATGCCCGTGGAGAGGGCCTCGACGACGCGCTCGCGCGCCTCCGCCTTGCCGTCCTCCGGCACGGCGGCCTCCATGTCGAAGATGACGGAATCCGCCTCCGAGGCCAGGGCCGGGGCGAAGTTCTTCTCATCCACGGCCGAGGCGAGAAGCCAGGACCGGGAGAGCTTGGCGGGGAGGGCTGCGGCACGGGCGTTACGGAGAACGGGCATGCATCAAAGTTTATGCCAGGCCCCCGGGGAACGCCTCGGCGAAACGGCTACGATGGCGGCAGGCCCCCACCGGAAGGATCCCCCGCCATGACCGACTTCACACCCGGCTCCCCCGCATGGGCCGACCTCACGACCTCCGACCTCGACGGCGCCCAGCGCTTCTACGGCGCGCTCTTCGGCTGGACCTTCGAGCCCACCCAGGATGACTTCGGCGGGTACGTCAACGTCCTCAGCGGCTCGGACCGCGTGGCGGGCCTTATGGCCAAGGACGCGTCCATGCAGGAGTACCCGGACTTCTGGAGCCTCTATCTCGCGAGCGACGACGCGGCCGCCACAGTCTCCGCCGCGGAGGCGGCTGGGGGCGCCGTCCACATGCCGGCCACCGAGGTCGGGGACCTCGGCCGCATGGCCATGATCACGGATGCCGACGGCGCAAGCCTCGGCGTGTGGGAGGCCGGCGCCCACACCGGGTTCGGCCGCCTCGCGTCCCCGGGTGCGCCGTGCTGGTTCGAGCTCTCCACCCGAGGCTTCGCGGGGGTGGGCGACTTCTACGGGAAGACGTTCGGCCTGACTCTGCACCCCATGGCGGACACGGACGAGTTCCGGTACTCGACGTTCGGCGAGCCCGGCAGCCCCACCGCGGGCGTCATGGACGCCGCCGCGTTCCTGCCGGAGGGCGTCCCGTCCCACTGGCAGATCTACTGGGGCGTCGAGGACACAGATGCCGCCGTGGAGCTGGCCGAGAAGAACGGCGGCACGCTCCTGCTGCCCGCGGAGGACTCCCCGTATGGCCGCGTGGCCGCCCTCATGGACCCGTTCGGCGCGGCCTTCAAGGTGGTCCAGGCGGTCTGAAGATCGCGGGCGGTCTGCCCCGGGACTGGAGCGGGCCCAGACAGGCCCGGAAGCCACTTCTTCCTGCGCGCGTGATATAAACATCCCATCGTGGCGCCCGTCACGAGGAGATGTCTTCTGCGTGCGAGGTCATCATGCACTCACCCTCCAAGGCCCCGTCGACTGCCGAGCCCGGGATGCTGTCCAGGCTCCTTGTGACCATTGCGTTCGTGGCGGTGCCCCAAGCCCTCCTGTGCCTGGGGCTCGCATGGGTCATGGTCAACGTCTGGGACGGCCCGCCCGCCCCCCTTGGAGCAGCACCCGGTGCGGACTGCCCTCCTCGCCTCGTCCACCCTCCTCCTGGCTGAGTGGCTCGAACGGAACGTGCGTGTGGCCGCGGCCGGGCTTCACGCCCCGCTGGGGGTGGCCACCGCCCTGGCCCGCGCCGCCGAGTTCCTGCTGATGATCCTGGCCGCCCGCATGCTCGTGGGGGGACCTCCCGAGGGCTGTCGCCCTCGCGGCGGTCTTGGCGGTGGTGACGGTGGCCTTCTCGGCGGGCCTGGACCGCCTCGAACGCCGCTGGCCGAGCGAGGGCAGCCCCGCAGCGGACACCCCATCATCGGCATAATGAGGCCATGACCAATCTCTGTGTCGTCGAACTGACCTACGTCCAGGGCCCCGAAGCGGCTGACCGTCACATGGAGGCTCACCGCGAGTTCCTCCGGGGAGGATACGAGGACGGGCTCTTCGTCGCCTCAGGACGAAAAGTGCCTCGCACGGGAGGGGTCATCCTCGCGCGGGGTTCCCGCGAGGTAATCCTCGAGCGTCTTGCGCTAGACCCCTTCTCGGTGCACGGAGTCGCAGAGTACGCGGTCACGGAATTCGTCCCGACGATGACGTCTGACGAGCTGAGAGGACTCCGCGCAGAGGGCTAACCAGCCGCCTGCTGCTTGTGCAACAAGGAGAGTCGAAGCTCCATCTCAGTGCTGACCCCCTCATGCAACAGCCCTTGCAAAGGGAGTAGACTGGGCTACGCGGACCCGCCCCACACTCGTGGAATGGCGGGTCCTGCTGTCTGTTCCTTCAAATCGGCCGCGGTCCCTGGGTTAGCGGCCAAAAGTGTGTTTTTCTCGGGTGCGTCACGGCTGTCCTGAAGCACCCCGGGGTTTCGGTCCGGGGCCCGGACTTCCCGAACGCTGCGCCCGGCCGCCAAGGACCAGCCACCTCGACCACCGCAGGGTGTCCGGCGTGAGGCCGGAGAGCTCTGCCATGGCGGCGATGCTGATGGGGTTTCTCATGTCCCCGATGCTAGGAGTTGGAGTGCACTCCAACGCAAGGGACCGCCCTTTCAGCCCGGGTCTCACACGTGAGGCGGCTCGTCCCCCATTGACCGGTCCACGTCCGATTCCAGGACCGAGACCTCCACGTACCGCGGCGGCTCCGGCTCAAACCGGGTCCACGCCGCAAGCAGCAGCGCCGCCACGCACATGCCCGCGATGAACGGCGGCACCGCGGCCGCGCTCCCCCACGCGTCAATCGCCGCACCCAGCGCAATGATCGGCACCGCGGAGCCCATGTACGTGATGACGTACATGAGGCTGATCGTCGTGGCATGCCGGCTCCGCGGCACGGACGCGGACATGTACGTGAAGAGCGTCCGGAACGCCACACCCTGCCCCAGCCCCAGCAGAACGGATCCCGTGAGGAGGAGCGCGGCGCTCTGCCTCCCCCACAGGAGCACGACGGCGAGGCCTGCGGCCACGAGAAGCAGCCCGCCCGCTCCGCGGTGCTTGGGCCGCAGCGTGACGAGCTGCGCGACGGCGGACGAGCCGAGGACCGTCGCGGCGAGGACGCCCGTCATGATGCGGGAGGACCCGAGCACGCCCGCGAAGTAGCCGGGGGCCAGCGAGAGGTAGAACCCGAACATGCAGAAGCTGAGGAAGCCCGTGAAGCTCGTCAGGTAGAAGATGCGCCGGGCCTCGCCGGGCGGGGTGGGCCTCAGCGGCATGAGGACGCGGGCCCGGGGCCCCTCGCCGGGCCGCTGCGGCGCGGGGCGGGCATTGAGGAGGAGCAGGGGGACGAGGACGAGCCCGAGCGAGACGAGGTGCAGCCCGAACGGCAAGAGGACCGGGTCTCCGAGCGTGGACAACCACCCGCCCAGGAGTGGGCCCGAGGCCACTCCCCCGGCAGAGCTGAGGAGAGTGATGCGGGTTGCGGCGTCGGGCGAGTCAGAAAGAAGATCACGGACCGCCGCCGCCGACGCACCCGTGGCGAGCGCGACACCGATCCCCTGGAAGAGACGGCCGCCGACAAGCCCCTCCAGGCCCGTCGCCGTCCCGAAGATCACCGCGCCCACGATGCCCGCTGCAACGGCCGCGACGAGGACGGCGCGGCGCCCCATGTACTCGGACCAATGGCTCGCGCAGAGGAGACCCACGATGAGGCTGATGACGTATGTGGCGAACGTGACCGTCGTGGCCGTTGAGCTCAGGCCCATCTGCTCCCGGAGGTACGGGTAGAGGGGCGTGGCGAGGTTGGCACCGATGAGCAAGAGGTAGATCGTGAACCCGGACAGGGCCACCCGGAGGCCCAGCGGCGCGTCCCATCCGCGACGGCGAGCTGGCTCCCGGAGGGTCAGTTCGTGGAAGAAGGTCACGGATCTCCTCGGCGAGTCTCGGCATGCGGACAGGTGTCGACAAGGCTCAGCGTATCGGCATCACCCGCGCGAGGGGAATGGTTACGACACAGGAAACCCCCAGCGGCGGGAGGCCACTGGGGGTTGGCTGTGTCAGTCAGACAGGGAGGCGCGGCTCAGTAGCCGTAGGCCTTCTGGACGCCCGTGCGGTCCACGGAGGTGAAGCTCAAGGACTGCGAGGAGCCGTTGCACTGCGGGTAGTGCATGATCGAGGCCGAGTCGTACGGCGTCAGAGGGGCCCAGTTGTTGTCCTCGAAGCACGTGCCGGCCTCGGGCCGCGTGTGCTCGTGGCGGAAGCCGAGGACGTGGCCCAGCTCGTGGCCGATGATGTTCGCGGGCGACCAGCCGGAGGTCGTCAGCGTCTGCGAGACGAGGACGTTGCGGCCGGACTTCGGCGTGTTCGGGAAGAAGGCGCGGGCGATGTACTGGGTCGTCGTCACCGGCTCGACCGAGAAGACCACGTTGTTGTTGCGCGTGGTGCAGTTGCGGTCCTCGGTCGACTTGTAGACGAACCGAATGCCGGAGCTCGCGTTCTGCCAGAGGGCGGCGCCGCCCTGCATCGCGTTGATCACCGTGCTCTTTCGGGTGCCGAACTTGTCGGAGACGCAGTAGGTGAGGTTTCGCGCCTGTGTGGCGGTCCAGAGCGTCTTGGTCCCATAGGCGTCCGTGTTGGCGATGAGGTCGCCGGTGCCGGGCGTGCCGCTCGGGAGGGTCGCGTAGAACGCCTTGAGCTCGGAGGTGGAGGAGACTGGGATATCGCCGTTGACGATGTACTGACCGTCGAAGTCCTTGTACGTACTTGCCTTGAACTCGTTCCACGAGGGCTTGCCCTCGTCGATCGTGGGCGCGGCGGTGGCCGCAGAGCTGATGGCCATGAGAGTGGCGCCGATGAGAGCTCCGGCGAGGGCCTGCTTCTTCATGCTGGATTCCTAACATCTTGTGCGTGAAAGGCCGCACGGTGAGTGAATCTGAGCTGACATTCCAGACGGTCTCGCATGCCCGGAACGTGAGCTGTGTTACACACTTAAACACATTTCGGCCCCCTTGGGAAGCTCTTCTTGCAGGCCAGTCACAGCCTCATCACAGGAAGCCGGCCGAGCGGCGGCACGGAGGCAGGCCCCACACGCAGAAAAGCGCGGGCAGGCCGAAGCCTGCCCGCGCTGAGGGCCGCCGCCATCCCGCGACGCCGAAGTCAGAGCCCGGTCAGCACTCCACGACGTTGACGGCCAGGCCGCCCATGGCGGTCTCCTTGTACTTGTCGCTCATGTCCCGGCCCGTCTCACGCATGGTCACGATGACCTCGTCGAGGGAGACACGGTGCTCGCCGTCGCCCCACAGGGCCATCTTCGCCGCGTTGATCGCCTTGGCCGCCGCGATGGCGTTGCGCTCAATGCACGGCACCTGCACCAGGCCGCCGATCGGGTCGCACGTGAGCCCAAGGTTGTGCTCCATGGCGATCTCCGCCGCGTTCTCGATCTGCTCGGGCGTGCCGCCCATGACCTCGGCGAGGCCCGCCGCGGCCATCGACGAGGCCGAGCCGACCTCGCCCTGACAGCCGACCTCGGCGCCGGAGATCGAGGCCTGCTCCTTGTAGAGCACGCCCACGGCGCCCGAGGCAAGGAGGAACCTGACCGTGGCCTCGTCCTTCACCTCCTGGCTCTTGCCGCGGCACGCCTTCGTGTAATTGACGGCGTAGTGGAGGACGGCGGGGATGATGCCCGCGGCCCCGTTCGTGGGGGCGGTGACGATGCGCCCGCCGGAGGCGTTCTCCTCGTTGACCGCGAGCGCCACGAAGTTCACCCACTCCTGCCAGAACTCGGGCCCGCGGTCCGGGTCCTCCTCTTCGAGACGCTGGAACCAGCCCGGCGCGCGCCGCCGCACCTTGAGCCCCCCGGGCAGGACGCCGGTCCGCTTGACGGAGGTCTCCACGGCGTCGTTCATGACGTCCCGGATCTTCAAAAGGCCCGCGCGCACCTGCGCCTCGGGGCGCACCACGAGCTCGTTGGCGAGCATGACGTCCGCGAAGGACTTGCCCTCGCGGTGGCAGATCTCAAGGAGCTCGGCGGCCGTGCGGAAGGGGAACGGCTGCTCCTGCTTGGTCTCCTCGAGCTCCTCCTTCTCGGCCGCGACCTCGCCCTCCTTGACGATGAAGCCGCCGCCCACGGAGAAGTACGTCGCCTCGTGCAGGGTCTCCCCCGCGGCGTTCTTGACGGCCATCTTCATGCCGTTCGTGTGGAAGGGGAGGACGGTGAGGGGGCGCAGCGTGATGTCGTCCACACCGAACGGCAGCTCAACACGGCCCGCGAGCGTGATGGTGCCCGTTCGCTCCATCGCCGCGAGGCGCTCCTCAACCTGGTCCGGGAGGATGAGCTCCGGCTCGAAGCCCTCGAGGCCCAGCAGCGTTGCGGTGAGCGTGCCGTGGCCGTGGCCTGTGGCGGCAAGGGACCCGTACAGGTCCACGCTCAGGCTGGCCACATCCTCGATGACCTGCGCTTTGACGATCTCCTGCGCGAACTGCGCGGCAGCCCTCATGGGCCCCACGGTGTGCGAAGACGAGGGGCCAATGCCAATAGAGAAGAGATCAAAGACTCCAACGGCCACGGTGGTGCTCTCCTTGGGATAGAGAAATGCGGGGGTTCCCGCCGCGGCCCCGCCGTCGTCTCCCTGATGGTCAGGAGAGGACGACGACGGGGCCGCCGGGGGTGAGGACTACGCGAGGGGCGCGAGGTCCTGGTAGAGCGGGTGCTTCGCCGCGAGGGCGGAGACCCGGCCCGCGAGGGCGTCGATGTCCGCGCCCTCGCCGCCGACGAGGAGCTGCGCGATGACGTCCGCGACCTCCTCGAAGTCCTCCGCCTGGAACCCGCGGGTGGCCAGCGCCGGCGTGCCGATCCGGAGGCCCGAGGTCACCATGGGCGGCCGCGGGTCGTTCGGCACCGAGTTGCGGTTCACGGTGATGTGGATCCGCTTGAGGAGGTCCTCGGCCTGCTTGCCGTCCAGCTCGGCGTCCACGAGGTCGACAAGGACCAGGTGCACATCCGTGCCGCCCGAGACGAGCTTGACGCCCGCACCCTTGACGTCGTCCTGCATGAGACGCTCGGCGAGGATGCGCGCGCCCTCGAGGGTGCGCTTCTGGCGGTCCTTGAACTCGTCGGTCGCGGCGATCTTGAAGGCCACGGCCTTCGCTGCGATGACGTGCTCAAGCGGGCCGCCCTGCTGGCCCGGGAAGACCGCGGAGTTGATCTTCTTGGCGATGTCAGCCTCGTTGGAGAGGATGACGCCGCCTCGAGGACCGCCCAGGGTCTTGTGGGTCGTGGACGTCGTGACGTGGGCGTGCGGGACGGGGCTGGGGTGCAGCCCGGCCGCGACGAGGCCCGCGAAGTGAGCCATGTCCACCCAGAGGTAGGCGCCGACCTCGTCCGCGATGCGGCGGAACTCGGCGAAGTCCAGCTGGCGCACGTACGCGGACCAGCCGGCCACGATCATCTTGGGCTTGTGCTCCTTGGCGAGGCGCTCGACCTCGGCCATGTCCACGCGGCCCTCGGCGTCCAGCTCGTACGGGACGATGTCGTAGTACTTGCCGGAGAAGTTGAGCTTCATGCCGTGCGTGAGGTGGCCGCCGTGCGCGAGGGACAGGCCCATGACGGTGTCACCGGGCATGACGAGCGCGTGGAAGACCGCCGCGTTCGCCTGGGCGCCCGAGTGGGGCTGGACGTTGGCGAAGCCGGCCCCGAAGAGGGCCTTGAGGCGGTCGATGGCGAGCTGCTCGATGACATCCACGTAGTCGCAGCCACCGTAGTAGCGGCGCCCCGGGTAGCCCTCGGCGTACTTGTTCGTCAGGACAGAGCCCTGTGCCTGCATCGCTGCAACGGCGGCGAAGTTCTCCGAGGCGATCATCTCGAGCCCGTCCTGCTGACGGCGGAGCTCGTTGTCAATCTGCTCGGCGACCTCCGGATCGACGTCGCGCAGGGCGGCGTTGAGGAAGTCCGTCATGGCTTAGAGCTCGCCGCCGTTCTTGGACGCGTACTCCTCGGCGGTCATGAGCTCGCCCTCGGCGTCCACCTTGACCGTGAAGAGCCAGCCCGCGCCGTACGGGTCCTCGTTGAGGATCGCCGGGTTGTCGATGGCCTCCTGGTTGACCTCGACGACCTCGCCCGTCACAGGCGAGTAGAGGTCGGAGACGGACTTCGTGGACTCGACCTCGCCGCAGGTCTGGCCTGCGGTGACGACGGAGCCCGCCTCGGGGAGGTCAACGTAGACAACGTCGCCGAGGGCGTCGGCTGCCACCTGGGAGATGCCGACCTTGGCCGGGGAGGAGTCGTCGATCCACTCGTGCTCGGCCGAGTAGCGCAATCCGGTCTGAACCTTGCTCATGGGTGAACCTTTCGGTTGTGCCTCGTCCGCGTCACGTGCGCGGCAGGCGGGGTTGATGGCGTTTTTACTTCTCGCGGCGGTAGAACGGGAGTTCCACGACCGTGAACGACTCAGGCTTTCCGCGGAGATCCACGGAGAGCTCGGTCCCGACCTCGGCGAGCTCGTTCGGGACGTAGGCCATAGCTACAGGGTAGCCAAGGGTGGGGCTCGGGGCCCCCGAGGTGACGACGCCGACCTCGTTGCCGTCCGCGTCGAGGACCGCGTACCCGGAGCGGGCGGCCCGGCGGCCAGCGCCCTTGAGGCCCACGAGGGACTTCGTCTTGCCCTGCTCCTTGCGGGCCGCGAGGGCGTCGCGTCCCACGAAGCGCTCCTTCGTCTTGAGGGCGACGACGGGGCCCAGTCCGGCCTCGAACGGCGTCACGTCGAGGCTGAGCTCGTTGCCGTAGAGCGGCATGCCGGCCTCGAGGCGCAGCGAGTCGCGGCTCGCGAGGCCGCACGGTGTCAGGCCGAGGGGCTCTCCCGCCGCGAGGACGGCGCGCCACAGCTCCGCGGCCTTCTCGTTGGGGACGTAGAGCTCGAACCCGTCCTCGCCCGTGTACCCGGTGCGGGCCACGAGGACCTCGATCCCGGAGAGCACACCGGGCTGGGCCGCGTAGTACCCGAGGGCCTCGAGCATGGCGGCCGTGTCGTCGTCGGCCACTGAGCGGAGGATCTCCTCCGCCCGCGGACCCTGGACGGCGATGAGGCTCGTGTCAGCCGACTGGTTCTCAAGCTGGACGTCGAAGCCCTCGGCGCGGGCCTGGAACTCGCCCCAGACGGTGTCCGCGTTGCCCGCGTTGGGAACGACGAGGTACTCGTCCTCCCCGAGGCGGTACGTGATGAGGTCGTCGATGATGCCGCCGTCCTCGTTGCAGATGAGCGAGTACTTCGCCTTGCCCACGGCGACGGCCGAGATGCGGCCGGCGAGGGCGTAGTCGAGGAACGCCGCGGCGTCCGCTCCCTTGACCGAGATCTCGCCCATGTGCGAGATGTCGAAGATGCCTGCAGCCGAGCGGACGGCCTTGTGCTCGGTGAGCTCGGAGGCGTACTTGAGCGGCATGTCCCAGCCGCCGAAGTCGGTGAAGCTCGCTCCGAGTGCCTCGTGCTCGGCGCGGAGCGCAGTGTGCTTGGTCATTGGTGTTCTCCGTTGTATCCGTGGGGCGCGCCGCCCGGGCGGCGCAGGGGCCTAGTTCTCGAAGGACTCGATGGGCGGGCAGGAGCAGACGAGGTTGCGGTCTCCCCCGGCGCCGTCGATGCGGCCCACGGGCGGGAAGTACTTGTCCTGCCGGCTCGTCGTGCCGGGGAACGCGCCCTCCTCGCGGGAGTACGCGCGGTCCCAGGAGGAGTCGACGACGGCGGCCGCCGTGTGGGGCGAGCGGCGCAGCGGGGACGCCTCGAGGTCGATCTCGTGGTGGGCCACGGCGTCGATCTCGGCGCGGATGGAGATCATCGCCTCGATGAAGCGCTCGATCTCCCCGAGGTCCTCGGACTCCGTCGGCTCGACCATGAGCGTGCCCGCCACGGGGAACGCGAGGGTCGGGGCGTGGAAGCCGTAGTCGATGAGGCGCTTGGCCACGTCCTCCGCGGTGACTCCGGACTTGGCGGTGAGCTCGCGCAGGTCGAGGATGCACTCGTGGGCCACGAGGCCGCTCTGGCCCGTGTAGAGGGTCGGGTAGTAGTCCGCGAGGCGCTTGGAGACGTAGTTCGCCGCGAGGAGCGCCGCCTGGGTGGCGCGGGTCAGGCCCGCCCCGCCCATGAGCTTGACGTACGCCCACGAGATCGGCAGGACGCCGGCCGAGCCGAAGCGGGAGGCCGAGACCGGCACGTCCGCACCGCCGTGCCACGCGTTGGCGTCGCCCGGCAGGAACGGCGCGAGGTGCTTGCGGACCGCGACCGGGCCGACGCCGGGGCCGCCGCCGCCGTGCGGGATGCAGAACGTCTTGTGGAGGTTGAGGTGGGAGACGTCGCCGCCGAACTTGCCCGGCTGGGCGAGGCCCACGAGCGCGTTCATGTTGGCGCCGTCGATGTACACCTGGCCGCCGGCCGCGTGAACGGCCTCGCACACGTCGCGGACGTCGCCGTCGTAGACGCCGTGCGTGGACGGGTAGGTGATCATGATGGCGGCGATCCGGCCCTCGTTGGCCTCGATCTTCGCGGTGAGGTCCGCGGCGTCGATCGTGCCGTCCTCCGCGGTGGCGACGACGACGACCCGCATGCCGGCGAGCACCGCGGACGCGGCGTTCGTGCCGTGGGCGGAGGCCGGGATGAGGCAGACGTCGCGGTTCGAGTCCCCGTTGGCGAGGTGGTAGCCGCGGATCGCGAGGAGGCCCGCGAGCTCGCCCTGGGAGCCGGCGTTCGGCTGGATGGAGACGCGGTCGTAGCCCGTGATGGCGGCGAGGTCGTCCTCGAGGCCCGAGATGAGCTCGCGCCAGCCCACGGTCTGCTCGTCCGGGGCGAACGGGTGGATCGAGGCGAACTCGGGCCAGCTGATGGCCTCCATCTCGGCGGTGGCGTTGAGCTTCATCGTGCAGGAGCCGAGCGGGATCATCGTCCGGTCCAGCGCGAGGTCGCGGTCCGAGAGCTTGCGCAGGTAGCGGAGCATCTGCGTCTCGGAGCGGTGCGAGTGGAAGATCGGGTGCGTGAGGAACTCGGACTCGCGGCGCGTGGACTCGGGGATCTCGAAACCCTCGGCGGCGTCCGCGGAGACGAGCTCGCCCTCGAGCCCCAGGGTCTCCGTGAAGGCGGCGACGACGTCCGCGATGACGGCCTCCGTCGTCGTCTCATCCGCGGAGATGCCGACGGCGTCCGTGCCGGCGAGGCGCAGGTTGATTCCGCGCTCCTTCGCGGCGGCGACGACGTCCGCCGCGCGGCGGGGCACCGAGACGGTGACCGTGTCGAACGGGGCGTCGTGGAGCAGCTCGAGGCCGGCGCCGGCGAGGCTGGCCGCGAGGGAGCGGGCGTGCCCGTGGACGCGCTCGGCGATCCGGGTCAGGCCGTCCGGGCCGTGGTAGACGGCGTACATGCTGGCGACGATGGCGAGGAGCGCCTGGGCCGTGCAGATGTTGCTCGTGGCCTTCTCGCGGCGGATGTGCTGCTCGCGCGTCTGGAGGGCCAGGCGGTAGGCGGGCAGGCCGGCGTCGTCGACCGAGACGCCCACGAGGCGGCCCGGGAGGGAGCGCTCGAGGCCCTTGGCCACGGCCATGTACGCGGCGTGCGGGCCGCCGAAGAAGAGGGGGACGCCGAAGCGCTGGGCCGAGCCCACCGCGACGTCCGCGCCCTGGAGGCCCGGGGCCTCGATGAGCGTCAGGGAGAGGAGGTCGGCGGCCACGGTCACCATGGCGCCGCGGCCCTTGGCCTCGGCGATGACGTCCTTGAGGTCCCGGACCACGCCGGAGACGCCGGGCTGCTGCAGGACGAGGCCCACGACGTCGCCCTCGTACTGCGCGAGGCCGTTCGCGACGTCGATGACGACGACGTCGAAGCCGAGCGCCTCGGAGCGGCCCTGGAGCACCGCGAGGCTCTGCGGGAGGATCTCCGAGTCAACGAGGATGGCGCCCTCCTTGACCTTCTTGTTGGCGCGGCGCATGAAGAGCGCGGCCTCGGCGACGGCGGAGGCTTCGTCGAGCAGGGAGGCGTTGGCGATCGGCAGGCCCGTGAGGTCCTGGACCATCGTCTGGAAGTTGAGGAGGGCCTCGAGACGGCCCTGGGAGATCTCGGGCTGGTACGGCGTGTAGGCGGTGTACCAGGCCGGGTCCTCGAGGATGTTGCGGCGGAGGACCGGCGGGGTGATCGTGTCGTAGTAGCCCTGGCCGATCATCTGCACGGCCGTCTGGTTCTTCTTCGCGAGCGCGCGGAGCTCGGCGAGGACCTCGGCCTCCGTGCGGGGGTCCTCGAGCGCGAGGGCCTCTTCCTGGCGGATCGTCGAGGGCACCGCGGCGTCCGCGAGGGCGTCGAGGGACTCGTACCCGACGACGTCCAGCATGGCCTTCTGGGCGCTCTCGTCGGCACCGATGTGGCGCAGGGAGAAGTCGCCGACGCGCTGGCCCCGGAGGGTTTCGTCGGAGGGATGGGTCTCAGGGGCGTTGGCCGTCATGGAGAACTCCTGGCGTTGGATCGTGGAAAAGCCGGCGTTCTCCCCGCTCTGTTCTGTGACCTGAGAGATTCCGCTGTCCCTTGGCCGACGACGGCGCTGGCGCCGCGTGAGCCCTGTGGACGGCGTTGCACCGTCGGTGTCCGGCCCCGCGCGCTCTCCCCCTTAGGGGTGGGCCCACGGAGGCCGATGCTTTCCAGAGTTGCCCTGCCGTCCGTCAGCGGCGCCCCGTGGGGCGGGCTCGCGGCCGGCTCGCGTGCGCGGTACAGATGCCTGAGAGATTCCCGGGGAGGTTTGCTCCTACGGCGCTGGGCTGCCCGGCAAGGGCGCCAGCTCTCCCGCGTGCGCGAGGCGAAGATGAAGTTGTGATCTACCAGACAACGATACCCCGGGGCGCGGAAGTGTGACGAGCCCCCGTCACACTGCGCTGGGCACCCCGCATGCGCCCTCGCGTCGCGCGCCCTCCGCCCCCGGGGCCGACAGAGCAAACACGACCACATACCCCCTGGGGTATAGTGGGGGGCGAGTTCACCCGACCAGGCAGGCAGGCGCCCTTCATGATTCTTCTCGTTCTCGGCGGCATCGCGGTCGGACTCCTCATGGGCGCGCTCGGGGGAGGCGGCGCGATTCTGGCGATCCCCCTCCTCGTGTTCGGCCTCGGGCTGAGCCCGCAGGAGGCGACGGTCATCTCCCTCATCGTCGTGGGCGTCGGCGCAGTGACAGGCGCGGCCTCCCACGCCAAGGCCGGCAACGTCCGCCTCAGACAGGGCCTCCTGTTCGGCCTGCTGGGCGCCGGCGGAGCCTTCATTGGCACGCGGCTCGCACAGGGCATCAACGGCGATTTTCTGCTGGTGATGTTCGCAGTGCTGCTCGTCGTCGTGGCCGCCACGATGATCCGCAAAGCCCTCGGCACCGGACGCGCTGAGACCCGAGAGACGCCCATGGACGCCCGCGGCGTCACCCTGCTCGTCTGTGCCGCCTCAGGGGTCGGGTTCCTCACCGGGTTCTTCGGCGTCGGCGGCGGCTTCGCCATTGTCCCCGCGCTCGTCCTCGTGCTCGGCTTCGACATGACGGCAGCCGTAGGGACGTCTCTCCTGGTCATCGCCGTGAACAGCGCGATCTCCTTCGCGATGCACGCCGACCAGGCCGCGAGCCTTCGCTGGGACCTCGCCATCCCCTTCGCGGCAACCGTGATGGCCGCCACGCTGATCGGGGGATGGCTCGGCAAGCGCGTCCCGAAGAAGGGCCTCCAGCTCGGCTTTGCGAGCTTCCTGCTCGTCGCCGCCGCCTACACCGCCAGCCAGAGCCTGCCCAACCTCTTCTAGGCCACGCGCCCAACTCTCAACTACCCCGCACCCAACACAGGAGCACCATGCCCGTCTCACCCCACCTCGCCCCGTCTGACCTCCAGAACCTCCCGGCGGACACACTGCTGCTCGACGTCCGCACGAAGGCGGAGCACGAGGCCGCCCACATTCCCGGCAGCGTCAACGTCCCGCTGAGCCTCATCGAGGGGAGCCCCCAGGACATCAGCGATGAGCTCCCGACCCAGACCGTCATCATCTGCCGCTCCGGCGCGCGAGCACAGCGGGCTCAGCAGCTCCTGGCCTCCGCAGGAGCCCTGGGTACGAGCGTCCTCGAGGGTGGGATTCAGGCATGGTCAGCCGAGGGGCGCACCGCCAACCAGGGCCTGGTCCGCTGGGATCTGGAGCGCCAAGTGCGGCTGGTCGCCGGAGCACTCGTCGCCGGCGGCGTGGCACTGAGCACGGTTGCGCCCAAGGCCAAGTGGCTCTCCGGAGCAGTGGGAACAGGCCTCGTCTACGCCGCCGTCAGCAACTCCTGCATGATGGGCTCACTGCTCGCTAAGCTCCCGTACAACCAGACGGGCGATGTCTCTCTGGCGGAGGCCCTGCAGCGCCTGAGGGCCTCCGCGAACTGACAACAGTCAAGGACGCCCCGTGGGTGTCTCACAGGGCAGCACCCGGTGGCGGATAGTGTGTCCGCAGATGATCCGCCGACGACCGCTCCCCAGAGAGGACGCACGATGACCCACCCCGAGTCCGCATGAGGCTCTGGTCCCTTCATCCCTCGCTGCTCGACCGCCAAGCGCTCGTCGCCGGGTGGCGGGAGGCGCTCCTCGCACAGAAGGTCCTCCAGGGCCTCACGCGCGGCTACACCCGCCATCCGCAGCTGGAGCGCTTCCGCGCAGCCCCCGATCCCCTCGCCTGCATCACCGCGTACCTCCACGGCCTCGCCGACGAGGCGGACAGCCGCGGCTATCGCTTCGACCGCTCGCGGATCGCGCCCAGCCCCGAGGGGCCGACGACGACCGGCCCGGCGCTGGCCCTCCCCGTCACCGAGGGGCAGCTCGACTACGAGCTCCGCCTCCTCAAGACCAAGGTCCGCGAGCGCAGCCCCGAGTGGGAGCCAGTCCTCGACACGGACCCGGCGCCGCACCCCCTGTTCCGCAGCGTGGCGGGCGGCATTGAGAGCTGGGAGCGCGTGAAGCCGGAGCTCGGCGCCCCCTCGTCACGCCGAGAGCCGCCTCACGAGATCGACTAGTTGCGCCGAGCGATCCAGCCGCTCAGGGCCGTGGCGAACGCGGTCCAGGCGGCATACGGGGCGAGAACGGCGCCCCGCTCCGGCGAGGACTGCGCGGCGAGCCGGACGAGGTCTGCCGAGCTCGCGGCGAGCACGGCGGCGCCCCCTGCAGCGAGCCACGGCTTTCGGGCCCGGAAGAAGAGGCCCGTCCACCCCGCGTTGAGGATGAGGTTCCCGGTCAGGCGGCGGATGTAGCGGCGGGCCGCGTCGTCGTCTCCCTTCTCCTGAGCGTCCGCGATGACAAGCGCGCTCACGAGGGCGATGTCCGCGTACAGGGCCGTCCACACGAGGGGGAACGCCGCGCTGGGAGGCTGCCACGAGGGCTTGCGGAGGCCGCGATACCAGGCGCTGTCCGGATCGGTGAGGAGCGAGCCCGTGACCGCCGTGAGGGCGACACCCGCGCCCACGCGGCGCACGGTGCGCATCCATCGGCCCGTGTCGACCCCGTCCACGGCGAGCCGGATCGCCTCGCGGAGACCCTGCAGACCGCCCGAGGGGGTGCCGACGAGGGACTCGAGGTCGCGCTCCTGCACCACCGTGTCGTGAACGAGGCTGCCGATGAGCGGCACCGTCATCCGCTGGCTGACGGGCGTCATGAACGCGATGCCCCAAGCGGCGATGCGCTGGTTGAGAATGGGCGCCGTCTTGGCGATCCTCGGAACGCTGAGGCACTCCTGGGCGTAGACCCTGAGCATGTCGCTGTACGGCATCGTATCCGGGGAGCCGATGTCGAAGGCCCGGTTGACCTCGGGCGGCAGGTCCGCGGCAGCCCGGAGGAAGAAGAGGACGTCCCGGATGGAGATCGGGGTGATCTCGTTGGACATCCAGGCGGGGCCGACTGAGCCGGGGAGGCGCTCGGACAAGTGGCGGAGCATGGCGAAGGACTCCGAGCCGTCTCCGACGACCACTCCGGCCTGGAGCGCCGCCGTGGGCACGGCGGAGTCGAGGAGGATCTCGCCGACGTCGACGCGGGAGGCCAGGTGGTCCGAGAGCTCGACGCCGTCCGGGTGCAGCCCGCCGAGGTAGACGATCCGGGAGACCCCGGCTCGCTCAGCGGCCGCCGCGAAGGCCTCGGCCATCTCGTGGTCCTCGCGGGCGAAGTCGCCGCCGGATGCCATCGAGTGGACGAGGAACCACGCGGCGTCGACGCCCCTCATGGCCTCTTCCAGCGCCTCGGCGTCGGAGAGGTCGGCCTCGACGACCTCGACCGCCCCCGGGCCGGGGCCTTGCTCGGCCCCGTGGTCGCGGACGATGCGAGTGCTCCAGGGCTGGTCCTCGGCCTTGCTCGCCGAGCGAGTGACGGCCTTGACCGCCCAGCCGTGGGAGGCGAGCTCCTCGACGAGGTTCCGCCCGATGTATCCCGTCGACCCCGTGACGAGCGCCGTGCGATGCGACTGTCCGGCCATGACCTCTTCCCCTGCTCCGCGTAACTTTGTTGGTCACCTTACATGTAGGAGGTGGACGTATGGGATCATCGAGCCATGGCCCCGGAGCAGACGAGCGCGAGCCCTCAGCACGAGCCCAACGGCGTCACCCGCTGGGCGGCCCTGCTCGTTCCCTCGGGCGCTGCAGCCGCCGGCCTCGCCATCGCGAGCGCGGCACCCCGCGGCGGTGCGATCTTCTATGCGGCGACCTTCGGCGTGGCAGCCGTCTATGCGGTCGCGTGGGTGCTCTGGGGCCGCGGTGTCCGTGGGGGTGCCCCGATGCCTGCCTCGCCGGCTCTCCCCGCCCGCGCGGAGCTGCGCCGCGGCGTGCTCATCGGCCTCGGCCTCCTTGCCCTCTTCCTCATCGGGGCGCAAGTGGTCCGCGTGGTGCCGTCACTCCTCGGGCCGGTGCAGAGCCTCCTGGACAACGCCCGGGTCGGCCCGCTCTGGCTCACCGCAATGACCACGGCTCTCAACGGCCTCGGGGAGGAGGCCTACTTCCGCCGCGTCATCCCCCGGAGCCTCCGCGGCAGCCTGCTCTTCCGCGCGATCATCAGCATGGGTCTCTACCTCGCGGTGACGGCGGCCCTGGGCGTGCCGCTGCTCGCCGTGGCCGCGCTGCTCGTGGGCGGCGCCGCCTTCTGGGAGGCTGAGCGCTCGGGCTCCCTCGTCTCTCCGACAGCCCTCCACCTCACGTGGAGCCTCGGGATGCTCGTGGCCCTGCCCCTCGTGCTCTGAGGCCCCTGGCCCGACTGTTCTCCGTCAGGCGAGGCTGAGGAACATCTTCTCGAGCTGCTTGGCGTCAATCTCCGAGTTCCCCTCGCTGATGCACTGCTGAAGGCCAGTGGAGATGATGACGAACCCCGCACGGTCCACGGCCTTGGAGACCGCAGCGAGCTGGGTGACGACCTCCTGGCACTCCTGCCCGTCTTCGATCATGCGGATGACAGCGCCAAGCTGGCCCTGAGCGCGCTTGAGTCGGTTGACGGCCGACTTCATCTCCTGGGGGTCGAGCTTCATGCGAGTCTGCCCTTCATCTATCGGACGGCTAGTCCGATCACTATACCCCTAGGGGTGTCCAGCCCCCACTCAAACACAGCGCAACGACCTTCGTTGATTTATACCCCCAGGGGTATTAGGGTGGATGACATGAATACCCGCCCGGGTATCGATCCGTCTCATCTGAGGAGCTCCAGTGCTGTTCGAGCGCATTTACGAGGAAGGCCTCGCCCAGGCCAGCTACTTCATCGGCTGCCAGCGTGAAGGCAAGGCGATCGTCGTCGACCCCCGCCGCGACATCCAGGTCTACCTTGACCTCGCAGCGAAAAACGGCATGGACATCACCGCCGTCACCGAGACGCACATCCACGCCGACTACCTCTCCGGCACACGCGAGCTCGCAGCAGCCACGGGGGCCGAGATCTTCCTCTCCGCGGAGGGCGGACCGGACTGGCAGTACGCCTTCGAGGGCACAGACCTGCGCCACGACGATACGATCCAGCTCGGCAAGATCACCGTCACCGCCAAGCACACGCCCGGCCACACACCCGAGCACTTGTCATTCCTCATCACGGACGGCGCGGTTTCATCAGACCCGGGCTACCTGCTCTCGGGCGACTTCGTCTTTGTCGGCGACCTCGGCCGCCCCGATCTCCTCGACGAGGCCGCAGGCGGCGTCGACACCCGCTTCGCCGGGGCGAAGGACCTCTTCCGCAGTCTCCGAGAGGTCTTCCTCACCCTGCCCGACTACGTGCAGGTCCACCCGGCTCATGGCGCAGGCAGCCCCTGCGGAAAGGCGCTCGGGGCCGTCCCCTCAACGACGGTCGGCTACGAGCGCGCCCACGCATGGTGGTCGCGTCACCTCCTCAACAACGACGAGGCTGGATTCGTGGCCGAACTCCTGGACGGGCAGCCCGACGCACACGCGTACTTCGCGCGCATGAAGCGCGAGAATCGAGTCGGGCCTGCAGTGCTCGGCCCCTTGGCCCCCCTCGAGGCCCTGAGCGCGACCGAGGTCCAGGCCAAGCTCGACGCCGACGCGGCCATCTTCATCGACACCCGAGACAGGGACTCCGTGCTGGAAGGGACTGTCGACGGCGCCCTCGTCGTGCCCGCAGGCAATTCCGCCTCAAACTTCGGAGCCTGGGTGATCGACCCCGAAAAGGAGAAGCGCCCGCTCATTGCTCTGGCCCCCTCCGAAGACGCGGCTGAGAGTTTTCGGGCGTCGCTGCATCGCGTGGGCATCGACTCGCTCTGCTGCTACGCCGAAAGCCTCGACGGGCTGCGGAGCTTCGTCCCTCCGACGATCTCCGTCGACGAGCTGGACTCCACGGACCGCGACGCGCTCGTGGACATCCGCGCGAAATCCGAGTACGCGGACGGCACCATCCCCGGGGCACAGCACCTCTCCGGCGGCTCCGCCATGTGGCGGCTAGACGAGCTTCCCCACGACCCCGCCACCGGCAAACCCGGCGCAATCATCACCTTCTGCCAATCGGGAGCCCGCAACGTCGTCGTCTCAAGCGCCCTGCGACGCGCAGGCTTCACGGTGACCGAGCTCAAGGGCAGCTACGCCGCCTGGGCCGCCGCCTCCTGACCACGCTCCCTCTCCCCGTCCCGCTGTGTGGTGCTTTGGGTGCCCGCAACCGCGCTTTCACGCACCGCAAGCACCACACAGCATTCACTCGATCGAAAGGAATCACCATGTGCCGAGCAGTTACCTGCCGCAAGTGCGGAAAATCCACATGGGCCGGATGCGGCCAGCATGTCGACCAGGTGATGAAGAACGTCCCCCCTGCTGACCGCTGCCAGGGCCACGAGAACGAGCCCAAAGAGCCCGGCTTCCTCGCCAAGCTCTTCGGCCGCTGAGCACCGGCGGCACTCTGCGCGCTCGTCCTGCGGCGCTATTTCCCGCAGCACATGCAAGAAGACCCCGAGATTCTGCGAAATCTCGGGGTCTTCGCTGTTCGCGAGAGGCTGAGCCGGCTCAGGACCGACCGCGTTCAGTCAGCGGGAGGCGGACGCCGTCAAGGTGCTCACAAGCGCAGCCAGCCAGCCTCGCACGAGGCGGGAGGCGGGACTGACGGTCATGGCACAGGGTCCTCAGGAGACGGTGCTGCTGGCGCGAATCCAAGCCTATACCCGCCCACTAGACTGATCCGCAGTCCCCGTCACCCCGCATTCAACCAGGACATCATCCGCATATGCAGGTCTCCTCAGCAGAGCGCACACCCGCGCAGCCGTTCCGCATCCTGGGCCTCGACGCCTTCCGGGCCGTCGCGGTCCTCGCCGTGCTCGCCTTCCACGTCCACCCGGCGCTGCTGCCCGGCGGGTTCATCGGCGTGGACGTCTTCTTCGTGGTCTCCGGGTTCCTCATCACCACGCTCCTGCTCCGCGAGCATGCGCGCACCGGGCGGATCGATCTCGGCCAGTTCTGGGTCAGGCGGGCCCGGCGGCTTCTCCCCGCGCTCGCCGTCGTCGTCGTCATCTCCATTGCCGCGAGCCTCGCGGGGAGCCCCGACCTCCGGGTCGGCATCCTGCGGCAGACGCTCGGGGCGCTGACGTTCTCGACCAACTGGATCGAGATCGCCCACGGCTCGAGCTACTTCAACCACACCTCGCCCGTTCTCTTCATGAACTTCTGGTCCCTCGCGGTCGAGGAGCAGTTCTATCTCGTGTGGCCGCTGCTCTTCATCCTCGTCATGAAGGCGGTGCCGGGGCGCCGGGCGCGCGTGGGGCTCGCCGCGACGGCTGCGCTCCTCTCGGCCGTCCTCATGGCCGTCCTCGTCGCCCCCGGCCAGGACGCCACGCGAGCGTACTACGGCACGGACTCGCACTCGTTCGGCCTCTTCGCGGGCATCGCGCTCGCCTTCGCCTGGGCGGCCGGGCAAGGGTTCGACGCCGACACGCGCGCCGTCCGCCAGGCCCGCCGCGGGGCGGTCCTCGCCGGCCTCGCAGGGCTCGCCGCGTGCCTCGCGCTCGTCACCGAGGACGGGACCTTCACCTACCGCGGCGGGCTGTTCTTCGCAAGCCTCGCGACGGCCGCGCTGATCTTCAGCCAGCTCGGCTCCAGCGCGCCGCTCCAGCCGGTCTTCGAGTCCGCGCCCGTCCGGTGGGTCGGCGAGCGCTCCTACGGGATCTACCTCTGGCACTGGCCCGCGCTCAAGATCGTCAACGACCTCGCGCCGGCCGCACCGTTCTCCGCGGCCTGGTGGGGCGTGCAGGCCGTCGCCGTGGCGCTGACCTTCGGGGCCGCGGCCGCGTCCGCGCGGTGGATTGAGGCGCCCATCCGCCGCAACGGGTTCCGGGCCACGTGGGCCGCCGCTCGGGCGGCGCTGCTCGGGGACGGCTCCCCCGGGGCGAGGCCCCTCGCGGCCCGGATCGCGGCGGGAGTCACGGCAGCAGCGGTGCTCCTGGCCGCCGCCGGCATCGCCACCGCCCCCGCGCGCTCCACCGTGGAGCAGAGCATCAAGGACAACGAGCGGCTCCTCGCCGAGAGCCAGGCCAAGGCCAAGCAGCGCGCGTCCTCCCGCGGGGGCAGCGCCGCGCCAGCACCGCCGTCGCCCTCCCCCGCCCCTGGGGACCGCAAGGCCTTCGACTACCCCAAGAGCGAGGACATCCTGTTCCTCGGGGACTCGATCGTCTCGACGAGCGCGCAGGGCATCGTGGACCGCTTCCCCGACGCCGCCGTGGACGGGGTGCCCAACCGCAAGTGGGACGAGGCCGAGGCGCTCGTCAAGCAGCATGCCGCGGACGGGACGCTGCCCCGGGCCGTCGTCGTGGACTTCGGGACCAACGGCGGGGTGCCCGACGCCGGGGCGGTCACGCGCGTGCTCGACGCCCTCGGGCCCGACCGCGCCGTCGTGCTCATGACCATCTACGGGCAGAGCACGTTCATCGACGCCGCGAACGCCGCCTACCGTGACGCGGCCAAGGGGCGGCCCAACGTCATCATCGGCGAATGGCACGCCGCCGTGAAGAAGGACCCGAGCGTCCTCCAAGCGGACGGAACGCACCCGGACATCGCTGGGCTCTACCTTTACGGGGACGTCGTCAAACAGGCGTTCCACGACCTCGCAGAGCGCAGCGGCGGGGCCATCCCCAAGGGGTGGAAGATCACGCCGGGGCCGAGCGCGCCCTAGACGGGGCGGCCGCGCGGCGGGGCCGGGCTGGCCGCGCGGCGGGGCCGGGGACGGGCCGGGCGGAGCTGACGCTGCGAGGGCCCGGACCGAGACCCCCACCTCGGGGCCCTAGAATTCAGGGTGCCGAATTCGACGAGGCGGGTGCCTCGCCCGCGCAGACCCCATAGCTCGGCCCACTGAGAGAAGGACCCTATGGCCATCATCGACAACGCCGTCTATGTCGACGGGCGACGCGTCGCGACCCCCGCGAGCCTCGACGTCACGTTCGATCTCCTCCGGGAGCACTCCGGCATGGCGTGGATCGGCATGTACCGGCCCAGCGAGGAGGAGATCCGCGCCGTCGCCCGCGAGTTCGACCTCCACGAGCTCGCCGTCGAGGACGCCATGAGCGGCCACCAGCGCTCCAAGCTGGAGCAGTACGGAGACACGCTCTTCGCCGTCCTCCGGCCCGCACGCTATATCGACGCGGACGAGCGCGTGGAGTTCGGGGAGCTCCACGTCTTCGCCGGCCCCAACTTCGTCGTGACCATCCGCCACGCCGAGCGCCCGAGCCTCACGCCCGTCCGCGAGCGCCTCGAGGAAGACCCCGAGATGCTCTCTCTCGGCCCGGACGCGGTTCTCTACGCCACCCTGGACGAGGTTGTGGACGAGTACGAGCCCGTCGTGGCCGGCCTCGAGAACGACATCGACGAGATCGAGACCGAGCTCTTCGCCGCCGCGGACGACGACGCCCTGTCCCGCCGCATCTATCAGCTCTCCCGCGAGGTCATCCAGTTCCAGAGGGCCACGGCCCCGCTGACCGGGATGCTCGAGGGGCTGCTCCGCCACATCCGGGACGTCAAAGGGGAGGTCGAGCTTCAGCGCCACCTCCGCGACGTCCACGACCACGCCATCCGCCTCAGCGAGCGCGTCAACTCGTTCCGGTCCATCCTCGACAACGCCCTGACAGTGCACTCCACCCTCGTCACGCAGCGGATGACCGAGCAGAGCATCACCCAGAACGACCAGGTCAAGAAGATCTCCTCGTGGGCCGCCATCTTCTTCGCTCCCCAGCTCGTGGCGGGCATCTACGGGATGAACTTCGACGAGATGCCGGAGCTCCACTGGGCGTTCGGGTACCCGTTCGCGGTGCTCCTCATGGTGGTCTTCGCGGCCTTGCTCTGGGGGATCTTCCGTCTGAAGAAGTGGCTCTAGCGGCCCCGGGCCGCTGGCGATTCACGCCGCCAACGAACAAACCACGCCACCTTCGCCGCGAGATCTAGCGGCGTGGAGGCCCCGAAGAAGACCGGGATTTTCCAATGGTGACGTGGTTTGACAGCGCGGAGCCGCGGGCTCGGGCTCCGGCTCGGGCTACACGAGCTTCGCCGCGAGCTCCTGGACCTTGCCCGCGAGCTCATCGCTCAGGACCTCGCCGGCCGGGTCGATGTCCTTGTTGAAGTGCACGTGGACGACGCCGCGCTCGTCGGCCTGGACGTTCTTGAGGACGGGCGAGAGCGCCGCCGTCGCCCGCGCTCCGCCACCCCACCCGTAGCCGATGACGCCGATCGGCTTCTCGTTCCACTCCGCGAAGAGGGTGTCAATGGCGTTCTTGAGCGGCGCCGTGAAGGACGCGTTGTACTCCGGGGTGAGGATGATGAGCGCGTCAGCCTCGCTCACGGTCTTGGCCCAGGCGAGCGTGTGCGGGCGGGTGTAGTTCCCCAGGCGCGGGACGTCGTCTTCATCCAGCATGGGCAGGTCCAGCGCGCCGAGGTCGAGAAGTTCCACGTCCCACTCCTCGGGGGAAATCTGATCCGCGACCCACTGGCCGAGGCGGCCCCCGATACGGGTCGGACGGGTCGAGGTCACAACAATGCGAAGTTTCTTCATGATTGAAAGGAACCCGCATCGTTCCGGAGTTATTCCGGCCCGCGTATCGTGGGCCAGGACCAGTGCGCGGCCAGGTCTGTGCCGGCCAAACGCACGCACGCTGCCACCAATCGAGAGGCCGTGATGCCCCACCTGACCTCCGGCGCCGAGACGTCGCACCGCCGACGCCTCGCCAGCGCCGCTCGTTTAGGGCTCCTCGCCGCGCCCGTCCTCTTCTTCGCCCTGGAGTTCGCCGGGTCCCTGGGCTGGCCCGAGCCCGGCTACAGCTACGTCCACAACTATGTGAGCGACCTCGGGGCCGCCACGTGCCGCCACTCCAACGGCCGCCTCGTCTGTCCCCCGCATCCGGGGTGGTTCAATGCGGGCCTCATCGGGGCGGGGGTTCTCGTCGCGGCCCTCCTTCCCCTGGTCCTCCTCAGAGAACGACGACGGCGCGCCCCGTGGGTGTGGGTCGCCGCCGCCATCGTGTGCGGCGCGGGGATCGCGGGGGTGGGGCTCTTCCCCGGCTCGTACGCCGAGGTGCTCGTGGGCAACACGACGCACATGATGATCCACGGCACGGCTGCGGCGGTCGGTGTCCTCGCTGCCAGCGTTCTCGCGATCTGCCAGGGCGTCGGCCGGCTGCGTGCGGGGCGGGGCGCGGGGTGGGCAGACGTGGCTCTCGGCGCGGTGGCGCCCCTGATCCTCGGCGCCCAGGCGGCCACCGGGGTCAAGGACCTCGGGATGCCCATCGGCGTGTTCGAGCGCCTGGGGATCTACGCCCCGATCCTCTGGATCGCCTGGACCGCGTTCTCTGCCCGCCGGGCCCGCCCCGCTACAGGCGCGGGCGCCTCTCCCACCGCATCGCCTTGAGCGCCAGGTGGATCTCCAGGCGCACGGGGCCGTGGAGGGGGTCAACGCCGATCAGCTCGCGAACGCGCCCCAGCTTGTTGTAGACGCTGGAGCGGTGGACGTGGAGCCGCTCCGCGACGGCCGTGACGGACTCGTTGCGGTCGTAGACGGCCTCCAGCAGTGCGAGGAGCTCCGCCCCGTCCTCTTGGCGCGCGATCCGCGTGACGTGCGAGGAGTGGACGGGAGACTGGCCCATGCGCGTCCCCGCAAGAAATTGATAGACGCCCAGCCCGCTGAACGGCGCCTCGGCGGCCTCGGACAGCCCGGCGACCCCAGGCTGGCCCCAGCGCTCGCCCACAGAGGGGTCCACCGCGGCCCCCTGCAGGGCTGCCACGGCCTGCCCATAGTGCTGCGGCAAATGGTGGACGGACCGGAACACTCCAGAGCGTCCGACGACGAGCCGCGCGCCTCGAACTGATCCTCGAGCCGCGGCCTCACGCCCGTACGCGCGGTTCACCGCCCGCACGTCCCGGTTCAGCCCGGCGACGTCCTCAGCGGACACGAGGACGAGGGCGCAGGTCTTGTCCCCTGCGGAGAAGACGGCGCTCGCCCTCCCCAGCGTCGCCTGAAGTGCGGAGGTTCGGTGGACGATGTCGACGTCGTCCCCGGAGAGGGCGAGCTTCTCCCCGCGCCCGCCCAGGCTCGGCGCGGTCTCCTGAGACGGTTCGAGCAGCGTCATCGCCGTCAGGATCCACGGGCCTGTGCCGTGGATCTCGGGCCAGTCCTCCAGTTCGGCCGCGGAGCGGGGGCGTCCGTGGCACGCCCCGAGGAACACCGCCTCCCTGGCCCGGCGGTGCTCCGTCTGGCCTGTGTTGGTGTCCAGGATGCGCTGGGCGAGAAGGGCCGTTGAGCCGGCCCCCGCCGCAAGACGGTCCAAGACCTCCGGGGCCTCGTCTTCCTCCGCCAGCTGGACCCAGAAATACCCGACCCGGAACCCCCGCTCAAGGAGGGGGACGCACACGCGCGGGCGCATGCCGAGCGCAGGGTTTGCGGGGATGACGACGGGGCGCACCGCATCCTCGATCCCGTGCGAGCGCTGCCATGACGCGACATCCGCAGGAACCCGCTTGGCGAGGAGGAACCGCACGCGCACCGGGTCAGCGTCCGCCTGGTTGGAGCTGTAGGCGAGAAGAAGCCCGTCAAGATCCTCCAGGGACACGCCGTGTCCGATCCTCTGCCCGGCCTCTTCGACAAGCTCCTCAATGGACTGCACACCCTGATTCTACGGGGCGGACTGGGACGAAGGTCGACATTCGTCGAGGGAGCGCTCGACAGATGTCGAGCGGACGAGGCTCCGCCTGCCCGGCATGAGGCCGAAGCGGCCCCGGCGTCGTCCGCATCCCCCTCACGCACCCCGAACGTGACGCGAATCCCGGCCCTACGCTGGAAGAAACACCACACGATTCAGGAGAGCCCATGCGCATTTCCATCCCCCGCGAGGTCAAGAACAACGAGTTCCGCGTCGGCGCCACCGCCGCGGGCGTGCACGAGCTCGTCGCCGCCGGCCACACCGTCTACGTCGAGAAGGGCGCAGGCCTCGGCTCCGGCATCCCCGACGAGGAGTACATCGCAGCCGGCGCCGAGATCATGGACTCGGCCGACGAGCTCTGGGCCGCGGCCGACATGGTCCTCAAGGTCAAGGAGCCGGTCAAGGAGGAGTACCACCGCTTCCGCAAGGACCTCATCCTCTTCGCGTACCTCCACCTCGCGGCCGAGCCCGAGCTGACCCGAGCCCTCATGGACGCCGGCGTCACGGCCATCGCCTTCGAGACCGTGCGCCGCGGCCGTGCCCTCCCGCTCCTCGCGCCCATGTCCGAGGTCGCCGGCCGCATGTCCGTGCAGGTCGGCGCAAACGCGCTCATGGCCCCCAACGGCGGCTCCGGCAAGCTCCTCGGCGGCGTTCCGGGTGTGGCACCGGCGAAGGTTGTCGTCCTCGGCGCGGGCGTCGCGGGCACCAACGCGGCCGTCATGGCCATGGGCCTCGGCGCCGACGTGACCGTCATGGACATCAACGTCGACCGCCTCCGCGAGCTCAACGCCCTCTACGGCGGGCGCCTCAAGACGCTCGTGTCCAACAAGCTGAGCGTGGAGCAGGAAGTCACGAGCGCCGACCTCGTGATCGGCTCCGTCCTCATCCCCGGCGCCAAGGCTCCGAAGCTCGTCACGCTCGACATGGTCTCCAAGATGCGCCCGGGCTCGGTCCTCGTCGACATCGCCATCGACCAGGGCGGCTGCTTCGAGGGCTCGCGCCCGACCACGCACCAGGACCCCACGTTCCAGGTGCACGACGCGATCTACTACTGCGTGGCCAACATGCCCGGCGGCGTGTCCCACACGTCCACCGCGGCGCTCGCCAACGTGACCCTGCCCTACGCGGTCAAGCTCGCCGGCCTCGGCGTCGAGGCCGCTCTCGCCTCGGACGAGGGCTTCGCCGAGGGCCTCAACGTGCGTGACGGCAAGCTCGCCAACAAGCCCGTGGCCGTGGCCCTGGGCCTTGAGGCCGAGCTCGCCTAAGGGGACTCACGTCTCCCTCGAAGGGGGCTGGCTGCTGGAGACGATCGCGTCTCCGGCGGCCAGCCCCCTTTCTGCGTCGGCCGGGCCTTAGCTAGAGGCCCACCAGGGTTGCCGGGGGCCTCAACGCATCCGCAAAGACACATTCCGCAACATTCGTTACACGTTCGATCGTTCTATGTATGATGTGATTGCCTGCATCTCGCAGGACAGGATCGAACCAGGAGGTTACGTGAAGAAGCCAGTGACTACAGCCCTCCTTGGCGGACTGCTCGCGTCCGGCGGGGTAGTCGCCGCAGCAACACCCGCCCAAGCAGCCTTCGACTGCAATTCCAATGTGTGCCTGTGGCAGGACATCAACTACAGCGGACCCAAGTGGAACTTCTCTCCGCGAAAGGTTGACAACGTCGGATCAGCAAACGACCAGGCAACTTCGTTGCACAACCGAATCAACCGGCAAACCGCCTTCTACACAGACGCCCACCAAATGGGATACAAGATCACTCTTCAGCCCGGGATGTCGGTCAACAACCTGAGCAGCTACATTCTTCCACGTGGGATCTATCCCTGGTGGACGAACTGGAACGACGAGATCTCCAGTTACATCACGTACTGAGTAGGACACAACTTCCCTCCTTGAGGGCCCACATGTCTCACGGGGTGGGCCCTCAGTCAGTTTTCTCCTGGTTTTCTGAATACACCATGTCTTCATACCGTTCTCTTCTCGTCATCGCCGTGGCATCGCTCCTCGCCGTCTCGGGTTGTACCACGACTCCCGCCAACGCTCCTCAGGACCAGATTTCCCCAACTCCAACCAAAGCCCGTCTCGACCCCTCGACTGGCGCCATCACGCTCCCACTCAACGCTTACGCCCCCACAGTCGCGGACAAGAAAGCCGGACAGAAAGCAATCGACCTTGCGATGCGTGCGTGCATGAAACCAACCGGGGTTATTGTCCCGGACACGTCCGTCACCATTCCGGAGGAAGACCGCATATACGGCATTTGGTCCAAGGCGAAAGCCTCAAAGTATGGTTACCAGCTTCCACCCCGAGAGGGCTCAGAAGACCTGGATCTGAGCACTCTCAGTGCTACACAAAACCAGGCATGGGACGACTGTCTGAATCGCCTCAATGGCGTCCCTGGCGCAAACCTCCCGGGTGTCACGCTCGACAGCCTCTCCGAACAATTGCGTCTCAAGGCACGCCTCACCGCACAGGCCAACCCCGCATGGAACGAGTACGTCGGAGCTTGGAAGACCTGCCTCCGTTCCAAGGGCCACCACATAGAGGACGGCGCCGAGAAGTGGTCGCCAGACAAACCAGACGGGCTGAGTCGAGAGAATGAGATTCGCATGGCCGTCGACGACGTCGCCTGCAAAGAATCCACAGGCATGATCCAGAAACTGGCCGACCTCGAAGCGTCCTATCAGCAGACGCTCGTGACTCAGAATGAGGCCGCGCTCAAGGCCCAGCGAGATGCCATCGACAAAGAGGTCGCAGCCGCCAAACGGTATGCCGCAACCCACTCCGCTCAATGACCCGGCCACGCAGGACCCGCACCCCACGCCTCACGCGCCCCGTGGCCACCGCCGTCATGGCGCTCCTCATCGTGTGCGCCATCGGCGGCGCTTTTCTCCTCGGACGGCTTGTCACCAGCCCGTCTCAGAAAGCACTCCAGGAGGCCCCCGCGTCCGTCCAGAGCTACGCGGTCGTCGAACAGCGCACTGTCAACGCGACGGAACGCATCACGGGCACGCTCTCATCGGGACAGAGCAGCGCCATCGGCACGAGTGCCGTCGCGGCAAGCCCCGTGGTCACACATATGCCCCTCTCCCCTGGGGCGAAAGTATTGCCCCTGCAATACCTGGGGTCTCTTGGCGAGCAGCCCGTCTTCGCCATGAGCGCCTCGATCCCACTGTTTCGGGACTTGAAACTCGGCGACAGGGGAAACGACGTCTTCATGCTGCAGAACTTTCTCTCCTCGCACGGGTTCCCAGGGGTCTCCTCCAGCGGTTCCGTTGACGCCGTGACGCTCGAGGCTGTGCGCCTCGTCTACACGAACCAGGGGCTCGAGGCCCCCGGCAAGACGGCCAAGGACACTGTCTTCCATCACGCCCACTTCTTGCGCTTCGGGGACGGCAGCGGGATTGTGACCAAGGCGGCCGCTGTGGCCAGCAGCGTGAGCGAAAAATCGCCGCTGCTCACCATCTCCCGGGGGGACGCCATCGTCACCGCTCGCGTCACGCTGCCGACGGCGGATGAGATCCGCAAGGGCGACGTCGTCGGCCTGGCGGCAGGCGAGAAGACCGCCACAGGCACGGTGACGGATGTGGGTGATTTCCGCACTGACGACAGCGGCATCTCCGCGCGAGACGTCACCGTCCGGCCGGACGGGAACCTCAGCTCGGTCTCGACAGTGTCCATCACCCCAAAGGGCACTGCCGGCCCGGGGCCCGCTGTTCCGATGATTGCACTCCGCGAGGAGAACGGACAGACCTATGTCATGGCAGCGCGATCACGATCGGACGAGCCGCGGCGCATCAACGTCAAGGTCCTGCGCCAGGCGGACGGCTGGGCGGCTATTGCCCCGGAGACGGACCTCCCTGTGGGAAGCGTTCTATGGATTCCATAGGGACCCCCGTTCTCCGCCTGCGGGGCGTGAGACGGGAGTTCGGAACGGGGCCCACAACCGTCGCCCTCGCCGAGGCGAGCTTCGAGGTGTGGCCCGGAGAACTGGTGGCGGTCGTCGGGCCGTCCGGAGCCGGCAAGTCCACGCTGCTCAATCTCATGGGTCTTCTGGACCGGCCGACGCGCGGCTCGATCGAGATCCTCGGGCGCGACGTGACCACCCTGTCTGAACGCGAACGCGACGTCTTCCGGGGCCTCCATATCGGGTTCGTCTTCCAGTCGAGTCATCTCATTGGCTACGAGTCCACCGCGAACAACGTCGGGCTCAACCTGAGGGTGCGAGGCGTTGACCAGGGTTACCGCGATGACCGCATCACCGAACTCTTGCAGACCTACGGACTCAGCGACCGTGCGGCTACGCCTGGCGCCCTTCTATCCGGTGGCGAGCGCCAGAGAGCGGCGATCGCGAGGGCCGCCGCAGGGCACCCAGAGCTCCTCCTTGCCGACGAGCCCACGGGAAACTTGGACTCCCGCAACGCCGCGGGAGTCATGCGGCAGCTGAAGGGCCTCGCGCGGGCGGGTGTCGCCGTTGTCGTCATCACGCACGACCCAACTGTGGCAGCTGCCGCAGACCGCCGTCTGGACGTCTTTGATGGCCGCGTGTCGGCACCCCCGAGGCCCAAAGAGACGACTCCTGCGCAGGCGCGGCCCGGGTCCGTGACCAGAAAACACCTCGGGGTGGACACAGGCGGGCTAGGCAGCAGGAAGCCCACACTGCCCAAGGGGCGGGCCCTCTCCCGATGGGCAGACACTTTGGCTGACGGGGTCAACGCTCTATGGTCTCTCACGTTTCGCTCCGCCCTCCTCATCACGGCGTTTGCGCTTGGTGTGGGCGGTCTGATCGCGGCGTCGGGCCTCACCGCGACAACGAGCGCTCACATCAGCGACCGCCTCGACGACGCGGCCCTGAGCGAGGTCCGATTCCAGGACCTTCGCGACAGACCCACGCTCCCCGTCCCCGCCGGCCAGCGGGACCCCCGAGACGCGACTCGGGGCCCCGTTCCATCGGACGCGATTGTCCGCGCCGTGTCCGAGCAGGCCGCGTCGATCGATGGCGTCCTCAGTGTGGGGTACGAGGCTACGGCCGACACCGTCTCGATCAAACGCCTGCACGAACCCGGTCCGGGCGCCAAGACCGTCATCTCGACACTAACCGCCGTCAACGGTGAACGCGTCAAGCAGTTCCTCGTGACCGGAGGCGTCGCTCTCTGGGACTCCCCGCAGGGCGGGCACCAGGCCATCCTGGGCGCTGAGGCCGCCCAGAAGCTGTCCGTGGCCCGCGCCGGGCCTGGGGTCAATGTGTACGTGGGCGACACCCGTGCGGCCGTGGTGGCGGTTCTTCCAGGGCGAGGTGACCCAATCATCGATCAAGGTGTCTTCGGCAACCTCAACCTCGCCCGCACCGTAGGCGACGTAAAACACGCCTACGTCGTGAAAACGCGTCCCGGGTATCCGACAGCCGTCGGCGAAGCGGTTGCTCAAACACTGAGCCCCGGAGCCCCTGCCGCTGTCCACGTTCAACGGACGGCGGATCTGCGAAATCTCAAGAAAGGCGTTGCGGGGGACCTGACCCTCATGGTCCGCATCATGGGGATCGTCCTGCTCATTCTCGCGGCGCTCACCGCCGCCACCAGCATGTATATTTCCGTCCTCAGCCGAACAGGTGAAATCTCGCTGCGCCGGGCCCTCGGGCAAAGTCGCCTGTCCATCGCACGGCAGTTCATCCTCGAGGGCTCCCTTCTCGGCTTCGTGGGCGGACTCGGTGGCCTGTTTCTCGGCGTGCTCTTCGTCGTGGGCCTTTCCATGACCCAAGGATGGATCCCGATTCTCGATCCTGTCGTCATGCCCCTCGTCGCGGTCCTGCTTGGCCTGGGGGTGGGGTCCATTGCCGCTGTAGTGCCCGCCGGCATTGCCGCCAGGCTCGAACCCGCTGCTGGGCTTCGCGGCTGACTCCGCGTTCGGGGCGGCGCCGAGGCCGGAGACGGCGAGGTGTGGGGCGCTGGGCATGAGCCGTCGCACCGGCATCCCGGGCGCGAGCCGGGGCGCGAGAGGCCCCGGACAGGCTAGGCTGAAGACTGTGACTGACAACGCCTTCTCGAATCCCCTCGAAGCCCTCTTCTCCGAGCGCAGCGCGCACATCAAGCAGTCCGCAGTTCGGGACGTCTTCGACATCTCCGTCCAGCCCGGGCTCGTCTCCTTCGCCAGCGGCAGCCCCAACCTGAAGGCCCTCCCGGTCGAGGAGCTTGGGGAGGCCGCCAGGCGCGTCGTCGTCGACCACTCCGCCGAGGCGCTCAACTACGGCGTGGGCACCGGCATGGACCAGCTGCGGAAGCAGATCACCGAGGTCATGGCGCTGGAAGGCGCAGAGAACGTGGACTGGGAGACGGTCCTCGTGACCACCGGCTCGCAGTTTGCGCAGGACATTGCGGCGAAGGTGTTCTGCGACGAGGGCGACGTCATCCTCTGCGAGGACCCCACGTACGTGGGCGCGCTCAACGCGTTCGAGGTGTACCGCGTTGAGGTGGTGCCTGTGGCGACCGACGAGCACGGCATCATTCCCGAGGCGCTCACCGAGACGATCCGCTCCCTCAAGGCCGCGGGCAAGCGGGTCAAGATGCTCTACACGATCCCCTCGTTCAACAACCCGTCCGGGATCTCGCTCGCGGAAGAGCGCCGCCAGCCCGTCGTTGACGCATGCCGCGCGGAGAATATTCTCGTCCTGGAAGACAACCCGTACGGTCTCCTGAAGTTCGACGGCAAGCCGTTCCGACCCCTCGTCGCCGACAACCCGGACGACGTCATCTACCTCGGCTCGTTCTCGAAGATCCTCGCCCCCGGCGTCCGCGTCGGCTGGGCCGTCATCCCCAAGGCCCTCTTCCGGCGCTTCTACCTCGCCGCAGAGGCCGTGGTCCTCACGCCGTCCACCGTCACGCAGCTGCTCGTGTCCGAATACCTCACCTCGATCGACTGGCGCGGCGCCATCAGCGAGTCTCGCGCGCTCTACAAGGAGCGGTGCGAGGCGATGCTCGCGGCCCTCGAGCGCGAGTTCGGGGATGTCGAGGGCGTCTCGTGGACCGTGCCCGAGGGCGGCTTCTTCGTGTGGGTCACCCTGCCCGAGGGGATCGACACGTACCCGCTCATGCGCGAGGGCATCGACGCCGGCGTGGTCTTCATCCCCGGCGTGGCCTTCTCCCCCAACGACGAGCCCAATCACCACCTGCGCCTCGCGTTCTCCAACGTCACGCCGGAGCAGATTGACGAGGGCTTCCGCCGCCTCAAGCCCGTGCTCATGCGGGCCATCGAGGGCGCGCGGGGCTAGGCTCTGGGCTCCGTCCGACTCGATTGGTGCCTGGATGCCGGAAACACGCCCATTGCCGGCGGCGGGCCCACAACCGAGGAGCGTGACCCTGTGAGGACGGTTGCGGACCCAGACCACGGTGGCCCTTCCGGTGCCCGCGGTGGAACCTCCGCCGCGGCGGACGCCTACACGCGCCGCGCCGCAGAGTACGCGGCCGCTCTGGGCTCAATGGATGCCGTCGCCGCCCCGGACCGCGAACTCGTGACCCGCTGGGCCCTCGAGCAGGACGGGCCCATCGTCGACCTGGGGTGCGGGCCCGGGCACTGGACGGCACACCTCGCGGGTCTCGGCTGCACGATTGACGGCGTCGACCCCTCCACCGAGTTCGCCCGCCTCGCCGCGCGCGAGCACCCGGGGGTGCACTTCTGGCGCGGGACCGCCGCAGACCTCCAGCCCGGGGGCGCGGCGGGCATCCTGGCCTGGTACTCCTTGATTCACCTGCCCCCGGCCGAGCTCCCGCAGCACCTCGCCTGGATCCGGACGGCCCTGACAGCGGGCGGGAGTCTGCTCGTCGGGTTCTTCGAAGGGCCGGAGCTCAGCCCCTTTGATCACGCGGTGACCACGGCCTACCGCTGGCCGGTCTCCCGCATGTCCGCTCTCCTTGAGCGCGCGGGGTTCCGTGTGACTGAGGTGCATCAACGGCACGACGACGGCGCCCGCCCGCACGCAGCCATCGTCTGCCGACGCGGCACGGCCCTCAATTGGCGGCTCAATGCCGGAAACGGGCCCATTTCTGGCGGCGAGCCCACAATCAACGAGAAAGAGGCAGGCGCCCAGCCTCCCGCGCCAAGAGACGCTCCTTGATCTCAGTCCCGTAGCGGAACCCTCCCATCCCGCCGCCCGTTCGCACCACCCGGTGGCATGGCACAAAGAGCGCGGCCGCGTTCGAGGCGCACGCACCGGCTGCGGCGCGGACTGCGGCCGGGCGGCCCGCTCGCTCGGCGTATTCGGCGTATGTCACGGGAGCCCCGGGACCGACCTGTCGCAGGACATCCCAGGCATGAGCCCTGAACTCAGCCGAGTCCTGACGCACAGGCACCGCCGCCGGGGCGTCCAGGTCCCCGGCGTAGTAGGCGCGGACGGCGTTGAGTGCGTGGGTGATCCGCTCGTCGTCGTCATCCACGAGGTCCACCTCAGCGGGGCGCAGGCGCGCGTGGATGAGCTCCCGCAGAGCCCAGACATCATTGGTCCAGCCGGAGGCGAGGACGTGGCCGTCACTGGCGATGACCGTGAACGGGCCGTCCTCCGTGGTGAGCGTCGCGGTGACGGCGGGGGTGTGATCGGGGGACGAGGCCGCGCCAGAAGACGGGGCCGTGGTGCTGGGCTGCGGCGATGCGTTCATGAGGTGTCCTTAGGGATGGGGGCCCGGCGAGGCGGGCTGATCGGGTCAGGGGTGGTCGAATCAAGGCTGGACTGGTCCGGGCCGGCGCGAATGGCGGGAAGCTCGGGCAACGCGGCGCCGGCGTGGCGGGCCAGACACGTTGCGCCCGCCGCCTCGGGCTAGGGCGCGGGCATCGCCACTGCCCGCCACAGGTGCATTTGCGCGTAGGAGCGCCACGGCGACCAGTCCGCGGCAATGCGCTCGAGCTCCACATGGGCGGTGCGCGCCGGCATGTCCGCCTCAAGGAGGCCTAAACGCTTCGCGCCGGCAATGAGCGCGACATCCCCGCGCATCCAGACATCCGGGTCACCGAGGACGCGCATCGTCACGTACGCGGCCGTCCACGGCCCAATGCCGGGCAGAGCCACGAGATCCCGGGCGAGCTCGGCGCGGTCCCGCCCGGCGTCGAGCACCAGATCCCCCGAGGCGAGCGCCGCCATGGCGCCCCGGAACGCCACGATGCTCCGCCGCGGCAGCCGCAGCGGGCGCCCCGGTTCCAGCGCCACGTCCTTGGGGCCGGGGTCTGGGACGACGGCGAGGCACTCCTCCGCGGTGGGGAACAGCCGCGTCAGCCCGTCGAACCCGAAGGACACGGCCGGTCCCAGCTCGGCCACGCGCGAGAGGTGCCCCCGCGCGGCGCCCACGGTGATCTGCTGGCCCACGATGGCCCGGGCGAGCATCTCGTGGGCGTCCGCCGCTCCCGGCACGCGCATGCCCGGGGTGGCCGCGACGCCCTCCGCGAGACGGGGGTGCGAGGCGGCGAGGGCCGCGTCCACGGCGACCGGGTCCGCATCGAGGTCGAAGAGGCGGCGCAGCCGGGCGATGGCGGCGGGCAGGTCGGAGAGCGCGCCCAGCTCCAGGTCGGCGGACAGGGTCCATTCGGCCACGGGCTGCCCCGCTGCTCTGGGGCCGCTGTCTGGGTATGACGGGGGCGCGGCTGTGACTGCCGGTGTGGCGTTGGAGCCGCGAACCCTGGCCGCGCCGCCGCGAACTGGGCGCCTCTCCGCGATGACCCGGGCGGCCCCGGGCGCGCCCGGCAAGCGGAGCGTCCGCGCGTAGACGAGGCGGTCGGGGTCGGAGAGGTCGATCCGCTCCACGCCGTCCAGCGCGCGCGGCGCGAGGAACTCGAAGACACCGGGCGCGTCGAACGGCTGCCTGACGGGCAGGTCCACAGTCAAGCGGATCGCGTCTCCGGGGCTGGATGGGCTCTCGCCCCTGGGCGCGCCGCCGTCCTGGGCCGCGCGGACACTCCGGAGGGCGGCAGCCCCCTGGTCTGCGCCGCGGTGCCCGCCCAAACTGCGGGCCGCGCCGACGCCCTGACGTGCACCGCGACGATCCCCCGCGGTCCGCCGGGGCAAGTCCCCTGGGGCCACGGCGAAGACCTCGCGCATGGTCTCGTTGAACTGGCGCACCGAGCCGAAGCCCGCCGCGAAGGCCACGTCAGACATGGGCAGATCCGTCCCGGCGATGAGAGCGCGCGCCGTCTGGGCCCGCTGCGCCCGGGCGAGCGCGGCCGGCCCCGCCCCGAGTTCAGCCGTCATGACACGCTGGAGCTGCCGCGGCGAGTAGCCCAGGCGCGCGGCCAGCCCCGGAACGCCCTCCCGGTCCACGATGCCCTCGCCGATCAGGCGCATCGCCCGCGCCGCGACATCTCCGCGCACATCCCACTGGGGCGAGCCTGGCGTCGCCTCGGGCAGGCACCGCTTGCACGCCCGGAACCCCGCCTCATGCGCGGCCGCCGACGTCAGGTAGAACCGCACGTTCTCCGGCTTCGGGGTCCGTGCGGGGCATGACGGGCGGCAGTAAATCCCTGTGCTGAGGACGCCGACGACGAATTGGCCGTCAAACCGCCTGTCCCGCGACGAGAGGGCACGGTGCCGCTCAGCATGGAGGGCGTCGGCGGAGTTATGGGGCGTCGTCATGTCCCCAGTCCACACCACACGGGGCCGGGGCGCCAGCGGTTTTCGGACACCGCGGTCCGGCACCTCTGGAACAAGCTTGGAATAACCGGGTGCGGCCATCCCACACGGCTTGCCCCCTGGATTGGCGTTTGCCACTGACATTGCAGGGGGCAAACACCAGAACAGGGGGCGAACGGGTGAGGGTGCCAGGCCAGCCGTGCTGCCAGGCCCCGCCGACGCCCTAGCTCAGGAGCAGCAGCGGGTCCTCGAGCACGCTCGCCACGTCCACCGTGAACTGTGCGGCCACGTCACCGTCGACGATCCGGTGGTCGAACGACCCGCCCACCGTCGTCACCCAGCGCGGCTTGATCTCGCCGTCCACGACCCACGGCTTCTGCCTGATCGTGCCGAACGCGAGGATCGCGGCCTCGCCCGGGTTGATGATCGGCGTGCCGGAGTCCAGCCCCAGGGAGCCGATGTTCGTGATCGTGAAGGTGCCCTGCTGCATCTCCGCGGGGCGGGTCCGCCCCTCGCGCGCCGTGAGGATGAGCGTGTTGATGGCGATTGCCAGCTCCCGCAGCCCCATCTCGTGAACGTTCTTGATGTTCGGGACCATGAGCCCGCGGGGCGTCGCGGCGGCAATGCCGAGGTTGACGAAGTTCTTCACGAGGATCTCTTCGCCCGCCCACATCGAGTTGACGGTGCGGTTGCGCTCCAGCGCGTAGATGACGGCCTTCGCCACGATGAGCAGCGGCGAGATCTTGATGCCCTCGAAGTCGCGGCGCTTCTTGAGGCGCTGCACAAGCTCCATCGTGGCGGTCGCGTCGACTTCCTTGAACACGGTCACGTGCGGCGCGGTGAACGCGGAGTCCACCATGGCGGCCGCGGTCATCTTGCGGACGCTGCGGACGGGAACGCGCTCCACGTCGCCCGTGAATCCGCGTGAGAACCCCGGCCCGCCCTCGTGCGCCTGGCGGGCGATGGCGGCCGCAGTGCCGATCTCGATCCCGCTGAGCGGCACCTTGATCTTGGGCGCGTCCTCGGCATCCCGCTGGGCGATGAAGTCCTCGAGGTCCTTGCGCGTCACCTCGCCCCGCAGGCCGGTAGGGGTGCAGTCGGCCAGGTCAACGCCTGCGTCCTTCGCCGCCTTGCGCACGGGCGGCTTGGCCAGCGGCCTCTCCACCGGAGCGGACGACGACGGAGCTGGCGCGGCGGCCACCCCCGCGGCCGGCGCAGGCGCAGGCGTGTCCGCCGCGGGGCGAGCCTGCGCCGTGGAGCCAGCCGCCCCCGAGCGGCGGCGGCGCCGTGTCACGGACTCCGCCTTAGGGCCGGTGCCCACGAGCGGCTTCATGACCTCGTCGGCGTTGTCGGCCGCAGCGAGGGATGCGGCATCGGCCTCTGGCGCCGATGCGGCGTTCTCGCCGCCGGCGGGGTCTGAGCCCTGCGGCTCGGCGTCGTCGGCCACTTCATAGATGGGGGTGCCCACGCTGACCGTCTTGCCCTCAGGGACGAGGAGGCGCGCCATCCGCCCCGTGAACGGAGAGGGGAGCTCGACGAGGGACTTGGCCGTCTCAATCTCGAGGACGACCTGGTTGAGGGCGACCTCGTCCCCCTCGGCGACGCGCCAGGAGACGATCTCCGCCTCCGTCAGGCCTTCCCCGACGTCCGGCAGCTTGAAAATGTGCGTGCTCACGATGCGGGCTCCTCGTAGGTGTACAGCTCGTCAAGGGCGGTGAGGAGCTTGTCGACGTCCGGCAGGTACTCCTCTTCCACCTTGGCCACCGGGTACGGCATGTGGAATCCGCCGACGCGCAGGATCGGCGCCTCAAGGGACAAGAACGCCCGCTCGGTGACGCGGGCCGCGATCTCGCCGCCGATGCCGCCGAACGTCGGGGCCTCGTGGGTGACGATCATCCGGCCGGTCTTGCGGGCTGACGCCACAAGGGTGTCGAAGTCGATCGGCGAGATGGAGCGCAGGTCCACCACCTCCACGCTGCGGCCCTCCTCCTCCGCGGCCTCCGCCGCCGCGAGGGCCGTGGCCACGAGGGGTCCGTAGGCGACGATCGTCGCGTCCGTGCCCTCACGCACGACGCGCGCCGTGAAGGGACTGCCCGGGTCCGTGTCCGTGTCCACCTCGCCCTTGACCCAGTACCGACGCTTGGGCTCGAAGACGATGACGGGGTCCTGGCACTCGACCGCCTGCTGGATCATCCAGTACGCGTCCTGCGGGTTGGACGGCGTGATGATGCGCAGGCCCGCGGTGTGCGCGAAGAGCGCCTCCGGGGACTCGGAGTGGTGCTCAATGGAGCCGATCCCGCCGCCGTACGGCACGCGGATGACGACGGGCGCGCTCATCCGGCCGGCGCTGCGGGTGCGGAACTTGGCGAGCTGAGTGGTGATCTGGTTGAAGGCGGGGAAGATGAAGCCGTCGAACTGGATCTCGCAGACGGGCAGGTAGCCGCGCATCGTCATGCCGATGGCTGTGCCCACGATCCCGGACTCCGCGAGCGGGGAGTCGATGACGCGATCCGTCCCGAAGTCCGCCTGGAGCCCCTCCGTCACGCGGTAGACGCCGCCGAGCCGGCCGACGTCCTCGCCCATGATGAGGGACTTCTCGTGCGTTTCGAGGACGCGGCGGAGCCCCGCGGTGATCGCCTTGGCGATGCTCATGTTCTGGGTTGCCACGTCTTACTCCTCGAGTCCGGCGGTGTAGGCGAGGTGAGCCTGAAGCTCTTCCGCCACGAGGGGGTGCTCCTCGGCGTAGACCGTGCGGAACGAGTCCTCGATGACTGGCGACTCGCTGGCGAGGACGCGCTCGCGCACGTGCATGGCCAGCTCCGTGGCCGCCGCCTCGATGCGGGCGGCCGCGTCGTCGTCGAGAATCCCCTCCGCGCGCAGGTAGCGCTCCATCCGGGAGATGGGGCACTTGGCGTGCCACTCGGTCTCCTCGTCCTTGACCCGGTACTTCGTGGGGTCGTCGGCGGTGGTGTGCGCGGCGAGGCGGTACGTCTGGGCCTCGATGAGCGTGGGGCCCTCTCCGGCGCGCGCTCGCCTGAGCGCTCGGCTGGAGGCCACAAAGGTCGCGACGACGTCGTTGCCGTCCACCTGGATCCCGGGGAATCCGTAGCCGGCCGCCCGCTCGGCCAGGGGCCGCTTGGACTGGACGGAGAACGGCACGGAGATCGCGTACTGGTTGTTCTGGGCGAAGAAGACGATGGGCGCGTTGTAGGAGGCGGCGAAGACCATGGCCTCGTGGACGTCGCCCTCGCTGGAGGAGCCGTCCCCGAAGAAGGCCACGGTAGCCTCCCCCGGCTCGGTCCGGCCGTCGCGCTGCGCGTCCCACGACGTGCCCATGGCGTAGCCCACGGCATGGAGCGTCTGGGCGGCGAGGACGAGGGTGTAATGGTGGAAGTTGTGCTCGCGGGGGTCCCGCCCCGAGTGGGCCGCGCCGCGGAAGGTCTCGAAGAGGTCGGCGACGTCCATCCCGCGTGTGAGGGCCACACCGTGCTCCCGGTAGGTGGGGAACGCGAAGTCCTCGGGCTTCATGGCGTGGCCGATCCCGATCTGTGCGCCTTCCTGGCCCAGCATCGGGGGCCAGAGGGCGAGGTGGCCTTGGCGCTGGAGGCTCGTGCCCTCCGCGTCGAACCGGCGCGTGAGCACCATGTCCCGGTACAGGCCGAGCATGACGTCCGGCGTCAGCGCCTTGGCGTCCTCCTCGTAGCCCTCGGGGACGGTGAAGCGCCCCTCGGGGTCAAGGAATTGGAGCATGTCTAGAGCCTCCGTGTGTCGAAAGCGGGGCTCGTCGCTGACCCCGGGTGGTCTCGAGAGCGGGGAGGCCAGGCCTCACCCGCGCGCCCTGTTCAGTGGGCAGGCGGCCGTCTCCGGGCGAACCCGGAGCGGCCAGCCTCTGCCATTGTCACCCACCGGGCGGGCGATGTTTATATTCTGATTTCCGCATATAACCCGCTGGCCAACTAGACCCCGGTCGGCTCCGTCAGGCCTGCGAGCCGTGAGGGGCCCTTGGGTACTCCGCGCACAGTTCGAGGAACCGAGTGTTGGCCTCCGCCTCCCCGATGCTCACGCGGACTCCCTCGCCTGCGAAGGCCCGCACGGACAGGGCCCGCGCTTCTGCGGCCGCAGCGAACTCGGCAGCATCCCCTTCGCCACCCGAATAGTCGAGCCAGACGAAATTCGCGTGCGTCTCGGGAACGACCCACCCGAGCTCCTTGAGACCGGCGACGACGCGCTGGCGCTCCTCGACGAGCTCGTCCACCCGGGCCAGGACGTCCTCCATGTGCTCCAGGGAGGTGCTCGCCGCGGCCTCGGCCATGCTTGTCACGGCGAAGGTCGTGGCGGCGGCCCGGACGTATCCCCGCAGGGCCGACCCCTGGAGCGAGTAGCCGACGCGCAGGCCTGCGAGGCCATGCGCCTTCGAGAAGGTGCGGAGGACCACGACGTTGGGGTGCTCCTGATAGAGGCGGACGCCGTCCACCGCTCCCTCGAGCCGCACGAACTCGATGTACGCCTCGTCGAGGACCACGACGACATCCTCGGGCACCCGGGCCAGGAACGCCTCGACCTGCTCGTGGGTCATCGCAGGGCCCGTGGGGTTGTTCGGCGAGCACAGGAGGATGACGCGGGTGGCCGGGGTGACGGCGGCCGCGAGCGCGTCGAAATCGTGTGAGCCGTCCGCCGCATTGGCCACGGGCACGGGGGTCGCACCCGCGAGCGTCACGCAGATGGGGTACGCCTCGAAGGAGCGCCACGAGAAGACGACCTCGTCCGCGTCCCCCTCCGGCTCCTGCCCAGCAAAGGCCGCGAGGACCTGGCTCAGGGCGCCGAGGGAGCCCGCCGCGGTGACCACGTCCTCCGGGTCCACCCCGAGGGCCGCCCCGATGGCCCCGCGCAGGCGAGTGGTGGCCGGATCCGGGTAGCGGTTGACGGCGGACTCTGCCTGGATCGCCTCGAGAACCACCGGAAGGGGCGGGAAGGGGTTCTCGTTCGAGGAGAGCTTGTAGCTGGTCAGGCCGTCGACAGGTGCGGGGCTCTTCCCCGCTCGGTACACCGGAAGGCGCCCAATGGCGGAGCGCGGGTGCACAGGGCGATTGTTGTGAGTCATGCGTCACAGCCTACGGCCCCCTCTTGCCGAACAACAGGGCACGACTGCCGCCCTTCACCGCCGACCCCTGTCCCCGCCCCACTGCCACGAGGTGTGCGGGGGCGGGGCCGCCGCGTCCTGCCGCACGCCGAACGCCAGGTAGTCCCGGGTGACCCCGCTGCCGCCCGCGCCGAGAAGGTCCCCCAGGGGCCTCGCGGCCGAGGCGATGCCGGGCCGACCCTCCGCCCGGTCCACGCCCTTCACGGACTCGGCGTAGGCGGTGAGCGCGTGCTCCACCGGGAATCCCCCAGCGGCAAGGTTGGCGACGTCCGGCCGCTCATAGGGGACCGTCACGGTGACCCGCTCAGCCGTGGCCCGGTTCCGCACCCCCTCGAGCCCCGGCACGGCGTCCCCGGAGTTCTCAATCTGGAGGGCCGCGACTCCTGGCTGGGGCTCCGCCAGGCCCGTCGGCGCACCCACGGTGAAGAGGCCACGCACGTTCCAGCGCGATGCGAACGCCGGGTCCGCGGCGAGGTTGGCCGCGTGCATCCCTCCTTGGCTGTGTCCCGCGAGGACTAGCCGGTCTCCCGGGCTGAACTCTGCCCCTTCAAGCGCGGCCTCCACGCCGGACCGCATGGCCTCCGACTGCCCATAGAGTGCGTCCGCGACGCCCAGGATCCCATTGGGGTTCTGCGAGCCCACGTGGGTCAGGTCCGCCGAGCCCGGCAGGTACACCACGAACGTGTCCGGCTCCCCCGGCCTGCGGATCCTCTCGACAAGGATGCTGCTGCCGTCGGAGCCCTCCCGCGGGACGGCGTGCCGCTTGACGGCGTCCAGTCCGCCCACGAGGTAGGACGCCACCCCAGCCCCGGGGTCCATGCCCGGCCCCTCCACCCGCTCCGGGTCTCCCTCGACGACGACGGGGCGCTGCCGCTCCCTGAACCCGCCCGCCGCGAGGCCCGGGCCGAGCCACCGCCCCAGGCCGGACCACTGGCCAAGCATCCGCTCCACCCCGCGGCCGCTCACGGACGTGAGGACGAGCAGGCCCGCCAGCGGCAGTGCGGGCAGGCGAGGGCCGTTGTACATCGCCCGGATGGCGTCATCCTCCATGCGCACGTAGCTCGCGTAGGCGGTGTCCACGGCCCGCGCCAGGGCCTCGATTTCCCCGGCCGTCCGCCCGGCTGAGCGGCTGAGCTCCGTCAGGGCCTCCTCGAGGCGCTGGGCCGCCCACTGGGCGGCGCTCCCCGCGTCCGGGCCAAGGCCCGGGGGCGCGAGGAGCCGCCGCACCGCCCCGTCCTGCACCTGGGAGACAGCCTCCGCCGCTGACCGCAGCTGCCCGGGCACGGCCGCGACCTGCTCCCAGGCGAAGGCCATGCTCTCCGCGCCGCCGCGGACGAGCATGCCGTCCACCATGAGCGGGCCCTCCCCGTCCGCCCAGGGGTCCGCGGCCCCAGGCAGCTCCGGGAGGGCCGGCCCCACGGGCGCCCCCGCGATCACCAGCCACCCGCCTCTGCCCGCGCGCCCGGGGCCGCCGCGAGCGCGCCCTCCAGCGCCCGCGCCGCCTCACGGCACTCCTCCACACGGCGGAGCACGTCCGCGAGCCCGTGCCGCGCCTCCTCCACGCGGACCCTGAACCGCCTCCCGGCCCTCGAGGACCACACGGCCCCCGTCACGAGCTCCGCCTCCGCGAGGGCCCTCAGGACGCGCTCCTCCCACGCCCCCGCCTCGGCCGCCACCAGTCCGGGCTCCCCAAACCCGTTCATTCCTGTCTCCCCCTTCGGTCTCCCCCGCGCCCTCCTGCGCGGTCCATGGCAGAGACCGTACGGGGGTTCCGGCCCGCGCGTGCCGGGCTGCGCGCAAACGTGGATATCTCTCGGCTCCGGCGTCAGGACGGGCGGCAACGCCGTCGTCGGCCACTGCAGCCGCGCCCCCGCAGACCAGGGCACGCCGTGGGAGAATGGGGCCATGCCTGAGTACTCCGACGCACAGCTCACGTCCACGGGGCGCGCCTCGCTCGCCTCCTCCTCCCTGGCCCTCGGCCCCCTCGACGGGCGCTACCGGCCGCAGACCGCGCCCCTCGTGGACTACCTCTCCGAGGCGGCCCTCAACCGAGACCGCGTGCATGTCGAGGTCGAGTGGCTCATCCACCTCTGCGAGAAGCGCGTCCTCCCCGGCCTCGAGCCGCTGACCGAGGATCAGGTCGCCGGGCTGCGGCGCATCGTCACCGAGTTCGACGAAAGCTCCGTGGCCGAGCTCGCCGAGACCGAGGCCGTCACGGTCCACGACGTCAAGGCAGTCGAGTACTTCATCGGTGACCGCCTCGAGGGCCTGGGCCTTGCCCGTCTGCGCCCCCTCGTCCACTTCGCGTGCACCTCCGAGGACATCAACAACCTCGCCTACGCCCTGGGCGTGCGGGACGCCGTCCAGCAGGTCTGGCTGCCGGCGGCACGCGGCGTCGTCGAGCAGATCCGCGAGCTGGCCACCGCGCAGGCGGACACGCCGATGCTCTCCCGCACGCACGGCCAGCCCGCCACCCCCACGACCCTCGGCAAGGAGCTCGCCGTCACGGCCCGCCGCCTCGAGCGCCAGCTGGAGCGGATCGGCCGCCAGGAGTTCCTCGGCAAGATCAACGGCGCCACGGGCACCTACGCCGCCCACGTGACCGCGGCCCCGGCCGTGGACTGGCAGGAGATCTCCCGGACGTTCGTCGAGGGCCTCGGCCTCACGTGGAACCCGCTGACCACGCAGATCGAGTCGCACGACTGGCAGGCGGAGCTCTACGCGGACGTCGCGCGGTTCAACCGCATCCTCCACAACTTCTGCACGGACGTGTGGAGCTACATCTCCATCGGCTACTTCAAGCAGATCCCCGTCGCCGGCGCCACGGGCTCCTCGACCATGCCGCACAAGGTCAACCCGATCCGCTTCGAGAACGCCGAGGCCAACCTTGAGCTCTCCTGCGCGGTGCTCGACTCGCTCGCCTCGACCCTCGTCACGAGCCGCTGGCAGCGGGACCTCACGGACTCCTCGGCGCAGCGCAACATCGGCATCGGGTTCGGGCACTCCCTCCTGGCGCTGAGCAACGTGGCCAAGGGCCTGCGCCAGCTGGATGTCAACGTGGAGGCTCTGCGCGCGGACCTCGACACCAACTGGGAGGTCCTCGGCGAGGCCATTCAGACGGTCATGCGCGCCGAGGCCATCGCGGGCGTTGCCGGCATGGAGAACCCGTACGAGCGCCTCAAGGAGCTCACTCGCGGACACCGCGTCGACGCGGCCCGCATGCAGGAGTTCGTCAAGGGCCTCGGCCTGAGCGAGGCGGCCGAGCGGCGTCTTCTCGAGCTCACGCCGGAGGGGTACACGGGCGTCGCCTCGCAGCTCGTTGGCCATTAGCACGGGAGGCAGTGACACGCCCACCCCTATTACGCTACGCTGAGAGAGCGTAATAGCCCTGAAGCCCCCTCGCCCCGCACCGTCCCGCACGGCGAGGGGGCTTCACACGTCCCCAGCTCACCGCTCCCGGCCGGGCCTGCACCCCGCCGCCCCTGCAAGAATGGATCCCATGGCCAAACTGTATTTTCGCTACGGCGCCATGAACTCCGGCAAGACCACGGCGCTCCTGCAGGCGGCCTTCAACTATGAAGAGCGCGGCCAGCGCGTGCTCCTCGCCAAGCCGAGCATCGATTCCAAGGGCGAGGGAGACCTCGTCTCTCGCCTCGGCGTCACCCGTCCCGTTGACGTCCTCATCGGGGCCGACGACGACGCCCGGGCCCTTTTCCACGCGGCCAATCGAGGCAGCGAGTCCCTCGTGCCCGAGCTGCCGCTTGCGGACGTGGCGTGCTTGCTCGTCGACGAGGCGCAGTTCCTCACGGAGGACCAGGTGGACGACCTTCTGAGGATCGCCGTCCTCGACGACGTCCCCGTCCTGGCCTACGGCATCCGCACCGACTTCCAGACCCGGGCGTTCCCCGGCGCAGCCCGCCTTCTGGAGATCGCGCACACGCTCGAGGAGCTCAAGACCATCTGCCGCTGCGGGCGCAAGGCCGTCTTCAACGGGAGGAAGATCGGCGAGACGTTCATCTTCGACGGAGACCAGGTCGCGATCGACGGCGAGGCCGTCACGTACGAGTCCCTCTGCGCCACGTGCTACCTCACCGAGTCCGGGGGCCGCCTCGCCTCCTGACGCCGCCCGGGCCTGGGCCGGTTGCTAAACTCGTGCCATCTTTCCGCCTCGACGAATGGACCAGCCATGTCTGACAGCCAGCTTGCCAACACCGTGTATGACGCCCGCATCGAGAGCGCCGAGGGCAACGTCATCCGCCGCGCGGGCGAGTGGCTCGTCGCTGCTGCGGAGATGTTCTTCGGGGGCACGGGCGTGGACGCGCGGCAGGCCGAGGTCGTCGTGCGCCGCCGCTCGGACGACGAGGCCGTCCTCCGCACCGAGCCCGGCTCCTTCGAGGAGGCCGAGGCCGAGTGCGACGACCTCGAGCGCGTCCTCGCCCAGATGACGGCGGCCGAGTTCGAGGACGCGTACCTCTCCCGCAGGGGCGAGGCCTAGACCCAGCCCCCCGCAGCCGTCTCCTCCCCCAGGCCGCGGACGACCTCCGCCGCGAGGGCGAGGTCCTCCCACGGCATGCCCGTCGTCGTGAAGACGCCCGGGCGCGCGAATCCGCGGCGCTCGAAGAGCGTCATCTCGGCCAGGGTCACGAGGCTGTACTGGCTGACGATGACCTCGTTCTCGAGCCCCTGGATGACCTCGCCCGACTCCCGCGTGGCCGTGGACCGCGACTCCACGAGGACTTCCGCACGGCCCATGAGGGTGTCGTCGAGCTCCCGGGCCTCCGGTGTGTGGGCGCCCACGGCGATGACGACCGCCTGGTCGCTGACCCACTCCCCCCGGAAGAGGGGCTCCGTGGCCGCCGTGCAGGTCACGATGAGATCCGCGCGGCGCACCTCCGGCTCAAGCGGAGAGCCCAGCGGGCCCTCGTCCATCGTGACGGCGCGCGAGGGCACACCGAGCTCCGCCCGGATCCGCGCCGCGAGCGCCTCGGCCTTGCCGTACGAGCGGCCGGCGACGACGATCTCGCCGAGCGAGAAGAGCGCCGCAAACGTGCGAGCGTGCTCCCAGGCCTGGACGCCCGTGCCGATGATGAGCATGCGCAGGGCTTCCTCCCGCGCCTCGGGGCTCAAGAGCATCTCGGCGCCGAGGGCCGAGACGGCGGGCGTGCGCACGCTGGTCAGGGCCGCGCCGTCGAGCACAGCAACGGGGGCCTGCTGAGGGCCCCCGAAGAACTGATACGTGCCCTGGATGACGGGCGCGCCGAGCACCCCGTTGGCGGGCGTGAGCGTGAGAATCTTGACACCGGAGCAGACGTACCCGTCCCGGAGCGTGAGGGAGGACGGCATGTAGAGCAGGGAGCCGCCGGGCGTGTCCACGCGGCCGCGCGGGGCGTCCGTCTCGGGGGAGAACCCGCTGTCCAGGACGGCGCGCAGCGCTGCCACGGCGCGCTCCGGTGCAAGGCTCGCTCGGATCTCAGCCGCTCCTACCCAGCGCGGCTCGGCCTGGACGGGAGACGCGACGCTCCGGGGGATGCTCCTCTTCCCTCGCATGTGCAAGTCCTTCCGGTTCTGACACCCAACTCGTGGTGAGGCGAACACACGTACTCTATTCTGAAGGCTACCGGAGCGTAAAAGCCAGTACCCACAAGCTGTCATATACGTCCTCCGCCGCCAGCTTCACAGCCCAGGCACAGAGCCGCCCCAGCTCCTCCCCACCGCCCCCACGGAAGATCGAAGCTATGTCCTCACGTTTCTCCCCCGCCCAGCTCCCCCGCCTCGAACACCCGGACGGCACCCCCGTCCGCGTCCTCGTGGCCGACGACGAACCGAACCTGACCGAGCTCCTCAACATGGGCCTCGGCATGCAGGGCTGGTCCGTCAGGACGGCCTCGAACGGCGACGAGGCCGTCGCGGCCGCCCGCGACTTCCGCCCCGACCTCTGCATCCTGGACCGCATGATGCCAGGCCTCTCCGGGGTGGAGGCCCTCGCGAAGATCCGCACGTTCGCCCCCGGCGTCCCCGCCCTCTTCCTCACAGCGAAGGACAGCGTGGAGGACCGCATCGAGGGGCTCGCGGCCGGCGGGGACGACTACGTGACCAAACCGTTCTCGCTTGAGGAGGTCGTCCTGCGCGCGCACCGGCTCGTCCAGCGCTCCGGTGTCATCGCGGCGGACGACTCCCAGCTCGTCGTCGGAGACCTCCGGATGGACCTCGACTCCCGCGAGGTCAGCCGGGCCGGGGAGGAGATTCAGCTGACCGCCACGGAGTTCGACCTGCTGCGGTACCTCATGGAGAACCCGCGCCGCGTCATCTCCAAGGCGAAGATCCTCGACACGGTGTGGAACTACGACTTCGGCGGACAGGTCAACATCGTCGAGCTCTACGTGAGCTACCTCCGCAAGAAGATCGACGCGGGCCGCGAGCCCATGATCCACACCGTCCGCGGCGCAGGGTACGTCCTCAAGCCGGCCACGTGAGGCGCGCGCTCTCCCTCCGCGTCACGCTCACCATCACGGTCGTCATGCTCCTGACCGCCGTGGTGGCGGCCCTTGGATTCTTCACGCACGCCCTCATGGAGCGCTCGCTCCTGCGGCAGGCCGACGAGCAGCTCAGGGCTTCGTCGTCCCGGGCGGCGCACTACCGGGACTCGCCCCCGCCGTCGGCCGCTGACGCGAGCGCCCCGGACCCCCTCAACGCCCCGGGGCAAGGGCCGGGCACCCTCCAGGCCCTCGTGACCTCGGGAACCGTGGTCCGCGGGCAGATCATCGACGCGAAGACGGGCAACCGGGAGGCCCTGAGCGCGGAGGACGCGAGCGCGCTCAAGACCATCGCTGCGAGCGCGAGGCCGACCACGGTGACCCTCTCGGCCGGGAAGTACCGCGTCCAGGCGGTGGCCGTCTCTGACGGCCAGAGCCTCGTGACGGGCCTGCCGCTGGCCGCGACGGAGCGCTCCCTGAAGAACCTGACGATCATCATCCTCGGCGTGGGCGGCGCGGCCGTGCTCACGGGCGGGGTCCTGGGCGCGGTGGTCGTGCGCCAGCGGCTTCGTCCGCTCGAGCGGCTCGCGGATGTGGCCGACGACGTCTCCCGTCTCCCCCTGGACGCCGGTGAGGTCCGGCTGGCCGCACGGGTCGAGGACGGCGACGCCCGGGCGGGGACCGAGGTCGGCGCGGTCGGCGTCGCGCTCAACCGCATGCTCGACTCGGTGGAGGGAGCGCTCGAGGCCCGCCAGGCCTCGGAGATGAAGGTCCGCCAGTTCGTGGCGGATGCGAGCCACGAGCTGCGCAACCCTCTCGCGGCCATCCGCGGATACTCCGAGCTCCTCGCCGCCACGGAACAGCTCTCCGAGGACGGGTTCCGCTCGCTGGGCCGCGTTCAGGCCCAGGCGCGCCGGATGGGGACCCTCGTGGAGGACCTCCTCCTCCTGGCCCGGCTCGACGAGGGCAGTCCCGTCTCCGTGACGGAGGTCGACGTGACGCGCATGGTCCTCGAGTCCGTCAACGACTTCCGCGTGGCGGCGCCGGACCACGCCTGGCGGCTGGACCTCGGCGAGGAGCCCGCGGTGGTGCGGGCGGACGAGCGCCAGGTCCAGCAGGCGCTGACGAACCTCCTCTCGAACGCCCGCAAGCACACGGCACCCGGCACGGAGATCACGACGGGCGCACGGATCACCCCCGACGGCGAGTGGGTGGTGCTCAGCGTCACGGACAACGGCGAGGGGATCGCGAGCGACTTCGTGCCGCACATCTTCGAGCGCTTCACGCGCGCGGACCAGGCCCGCTCCGGCTCTGACGGGACCACGGGGCTCGGCCTGTCCATCGTGGACGCGGTGGCGCGCAGCCACGGCGGGTCTGTGGGCGTCGAGTCGAGGCCCGGGCGCACCCGCTTCGAGGTGCGGCTGCCCGTGCGCTAAGCCCAGGCCGTCAGGCCCGGCGCGCGCCTCACCCCTCAGCCCCCTTCGGGGAGGCCCCGACCTGCGCGGCGGGGTCCACGAACGGGTCGGCGTCGAGCGCCGCCTGGACGGCGTTCTCGGTCAGGCCGACGGCGGCCACAGCCTGCTGGCCCCTGCCGAAGCCCACGCCCACGCTCAGCTGGCCTACAAGCTCCCGGGCGGCGCGATCCACGCGCTGCTGCAGGGCGTCGTCGGCCCAGTCCTCCGGTGCCGCAAAGACCGCGGTGGGCAGGACGAGGGCCTTGAGGTAGCTGAAGAGAGGGCGCAGGTGATGCTCGATCATGAGGCTGTGGCGCCCCGAGCCGCCCGTGGCGGCGAGGAGGGTCGGCAGGCCCGCGATGGCACCGTCCACGGTCAGGTCCCAGAAGCTCTTGAAGAGGCCGGAGTAGCTGGCCTTGAAGGTCGGGGAGCCGACGACGAGGGCGTCGGCCGTGACGAGGTCGTCCACCGCGTCCTTGAGGGGCCCGCCCGTCAGGCCCGTCAGCTGGCCCTCTCCGAGCTCCCGCGCGTAGTCCCGCAGGTCGACGATGCGGGGCTCCACCGTGAGGCCGCGCTCGGCGGCCTGACGCACGACCGAGTCGACGAGCAGGTCGATGAGGCGACGCGTGGAGGAGTCTCGGCTGAGGCCTCCGCTCACCGCAACGATGGTTCGGGCAGTGGTGTCCATGCGGTCGTCGTCTCCCTTGGTTGTCCAGCGTCGCGCGGCAGGCCGCGTGCCTTCAATCCTAAGGGCGGCCCCCAAACCTACGCGCGCGTAGAAACTTCTCACGTGACTTTGCTTTGCCTACCTGCATACAATGGACTGTCCCCCACGCGCTGAGACATAGCTACGTGCGTGAATCTTGCTAAGGAGCACAATCATGAACTTCCTCGTCTGGCTCATTGTCGGCCTCGTCGCTGGCGCTCTCGCCAAGCTCATCATGCCCGGCAAGCAGGGTGGCGGTTTCCTCGCCACGATGATCCTCGGCGTGATCGGCGCTTTTGTCGGCGGTTTCATCGGCAGCGCCATCTTCAACATCAACACGAACTCCGGCTTCAACATGGCCACGCTTTTCTGGGCCGTCATCGGCTCGCTCATCGTGTCCTTCGCCTGGGGCGCGTTCCAGCGCCGCAAGGGCTGATTCACGCAGCCCCTTCGGCGGCTGCTGCCTGACGGCAGCCCAGTGACCGCCGCAGCCTGAAGAGGCCCGTCCCGCACGCCGCGGGGCGGGCCTCTTTCGTGTGCCCGGCGGCACCAGCCCCCTTGACCCATACCCCAGGGGGGTATAGGATCACTGCCATGATCCCCCCGCATGACACCCACCCCACAGCGGCCCCGGGCCCCGTGGAGTCCGCAGAGGCACCCGCGCCCGACGCCCCTGGCTACAGCGGGGACAAGAAGGCGCTGCTCGCCCGCCTCAAACGCATCGAGGGGCAGGTCCGCGGCATCCGCCGAATGATCGAGGAGGACGAATACTGCATTGACGTGCTGACGCAGGTCAACGCCGCAGACTCGGCACTGCGCGGGGTCAGCATCAAACTCCTCGAAAAGCACGTCGGCCATTGCGTGGCCCACGCTGAAGGTCAGGAATTGGACGCCAAGGTGGAAGAGGTCATCACGACCATTTCCCGCCTCGTCCGCTGAAAGCCCCTCGGCGCAGGCCGTGCCGGGGGTCAAAAATTGCACGATTGCCTAACCAAGAGGCAAATCCACCGACCGAAGGAGACATCATGTCGAACACCACCACCGTGCTCGTCGAGGGAATGACGTGCGGGCACTGCGCCACGGCCGTCACCGAGGAGCTCACCTCCATCGAGGCGGTCACCGACGTCGCCGTTGAGCTGGCCGAGGACGGCCCCAGCCGCGTGACTGTCACCTCGAGCGCCCCCGTCAGCCCCGCCGAGATCTCCGAGGCCGTCGCGGAGGCCGGGTACAGCGTCGTGGGCGAGGCCTGAGGACGTGACTGACTCGCGCGTTCTCGAGCTCAATATCGGCGGCATGACGTGCGCCTCGTGCGTCCGCCGCGTCGAGAAGCGCCTCAGCGCCGTGGAGGGGGTGGAGGCCTCCGTCAACCTCCCCCTCCACTCCGCCACCGTCACGGCCCCCGAGTCCGTTGACACCCAGGAGCTCATCGCGGCCGTCGAGCGGGCCGGCTACTCGGCCTCCCTCGCCTCTGCGGAGTCCGCCCCTGAGCACGACGACGCCGGCTCGCGCCGCCTCGTCCCCCGCCTCGTCGTGGCCGCCGTTCTCACGCTCCCGGTGGTCCTCCTCAGCATGGTTCCCGCACTGGCCTTCCCGGGCAGCGCATGGGTCGTCGCAGCTCTGTCCACTCCCGTGGCCACCTGGGCCGCCTGGCCGTTCCACAAGGCCGCGGCCGTCAACGCCCGGCACGGCGGCGCCACGATGGACACGCTCGTGTCCCTCGGCGTAGCGGCCGCCTGGATCTCCTCCCTCGTGGGGCTCGTCCTCCACGGCGATGCGTCCGCGAGCTCCGGCCACGGGGCCGGACACGGCGGGCCAGCCCTGTACTTCGAGAGCGCGGCAGTCATCGTGACGTTCCTCCTCCTGGGGCGCATCCTTGAGGCGCGGGCCACGCGCTCTGCCTCCGCGGCCCTGGCCGCCCTGCGGGACGCCTCGCCCCGGACGGCGCTGCTCCTCGAGCGGGAGGGGATGCCTCTGCCCGAGCCCGCCCCGGTGGCCTCGGCCAGCCTGCGCACTGGGGACCTGGTCCAGGTCCGCCCCGGCGACCTCGTCCCCGCGGACGGCACCGTGGAATCGGGCACGCTCAGCCTCGACACGTCCTCCATGACGGGCGAGTCCGTCCCGCGCTCCGCTCGCCCGGGGGACGAGGCCCATGCGGGCGCCGTCGTCCTCGACGGCTCAGCGCGCCTGCGGGCCCAGGCGGTCGGCGCGGAGACCCGCCTTGCGCGCATGAGCCGCCTCGTCGCGGACGCGCAGACCAAGAAGGCGAGGATCGCGCGCCTCGCGGACCGCGTCTCTGGCGTGTTCGTACCCGTAGTCGTAGTCCTGGCTGTCCTGACGTTCGCCGCCTGGTGGGTCGTCACTGGCTCGCCGGCCGAGGCCCTCGGCCCCGCCGTGGCCGTCCTCGTCATCGCGTGCCCGTGCGCCCTGGGGCTCGCCACCCCGGTGGGGCTCGTGGCCGGAAGCGGGCGCGGCGCCGAGCTCGGGATCTTCATCTCTGGCCCGCAGGCGCTCGAGCGGGCCTCGGGACTCAAGGCTGTCGTCTTCGACAAGACCGGCACCCTGACCACCGGGCGGATGTCGGTGTCGAGCACGTGGGGGGACCCTGAGGCGCTGCGACTCGCGGCGGCCCTCGAGCGGGAGTCGACCCACCCCATCGCCCAGGCCATCGCCGCCTGGACCCCCGGCCCTGCGCCCCAGCAGGACGCAGCGGCGCTGGCCGTCGAGGACATGGCGCTCCTCGCGGACGGCGGCGTGCGCGGATGCGTCGAGGGGCGCGAGGTCCTCGCAGGCTCGCCCCGGGCGCTCCGCTCGGCGGGGATCGACGTCCCCGAGGGCGCCTTCGCGGACGCGGGGCTGACGGGCGGGGAGACCCTCGCCGCGGTGGCCGTGGATGGACGCCTCGCAGCCCTCTTCGCGGTCTCCGACGCCCCTCGCGAGGATGCCGCCGAGACCGTGGCCCAGCTGACCCGGGACGGCCTGGCGGTCTACATGCTCACGGGTGACCACGCGGGGGCCGCCCGCAGCGTGGCCAACGCCGTCGGCATTGAGGAAGGCCGTGTGCGCGCCGGGCTCCTGCCGGAGGACAAGGTGCGGGAGATTGAGCGGATCCGCGCGGAGCACGGCAGCGTGGTCATGGTGGGCGACGGGCTCAACGACGCGGCTGCACTCGCGACCGCGGACCTCGGCATCAGCCTCACCACCGGCACGGATGCTGCCCAAGGCGCCGCCGACATGACCATCCTCGCCGACCGGCTCGGCACCGTGGTCACCGCGCTCGCGCTGGCGCGCCGGACCCTGCGGACCATCCGCACGAACCTGGGGTGGGCGTTCGCCTACAACGTCATCGGCATTCCAATTGCCGCGCTGGGGCTGCTCAGCCCCATGTTCGCGGGCATGGCCATGGCGGCCTCGAGCGTGCTCGTCGTGGCCAACTCCCTCCGGCTCCGCCGGTGGGAGGGGCGCTAGGCGCGGCTCGAGCCGCCGCGCTCGAGGTCCTCGGGCTCAGCGGCCGAGGGATGGCCCGCGGCGGCGGCGGCCTCCGCTGCGGCGTCCTCGGAGCCGGCGGGGTGCTGTGCGGCGGCTGCGTCGTCGTCCGCAGCAGGCCGGGAGGCCTGAGGCTTGCGCGGATCCGGCACGTTCATGGCCCCGCCGGGGATGTCCGCGGACCGGCGGTTGATGCCGGAGCCCTGGCCCAGCTCGGGGTCATTCGGCTTCTCCACCATCTGAAGCATGGCGGCCACCACGAGCGAGGCGATGAACGCGATGCCGAAGCCGATGGCCCCCACGTCCACGCGCAGCGGGTGGTCCGAGCCCCCGGTCATGGCGAGCATGGAGACCCAGCCCGCCACGGCGCCCGCGCAGGTGGCAAAGAGCAACGGGATCTTGACGGCGTCTCGCTTGTACCAAGGGGTCTGCACGCGGAGGGGCTCCTCTGTCACGAATTCACGGTGGGCGGGGGTCAAACCCCGATTCTACGCGGTCAGCCTTGGGCCCGGCCGAGTGCGTCGGTCTGCGGTGTCACGCCGCGTCGAATGGCCGTCGGCCCACACAGCGGCCTACGCGGCGACCCAGCCCGGGCGGGTCAGTCCGCGCCGAGGCGCACCCACGCCCCCGTGCGGGCCCTCACCCACAGGGTCGCGGCCCTCGCCGCCATGAAGCCCACGGACCAGGCGGCCCAGAGCCACGCAAGTTCCGCCGTCGGCATCTGACGCGCCCCCGGCGGAAACGCGAGCCCCACCCCGGCGAGGCACGCCGCGTACACCGCGAGCGTGGCGATGGACACGAGCGCGAGGTACTTGAGATCCGAGGCCCCGATGAGCACGCCGTCCAGGACGAACACCACCGCCGCGAGCGGCTGCGAGGCCGCCAGAACGAGGACCGCCGCCGTGACCGCCGGGGCGATCTGCGCCTGGCCGAACCACCCGGCCACGAACGGCGAGCACGCGGCCAACACGGCCCCCGCTGCGAGGCCCACGCCCACTCCCCACCGCAGCATGATCTTCAGGAACACGAGGACGCGCTCGGCGTTCGAGGCGCCGAGCTCACGGGCGATGAGCGTCTGCGCGGCGATGGCAATCGCGTCCAGCGCCAGCGAGAGAAGCATGAAGAGCCCCTGGATGATCTGGTGGCCGGCGGCCGCCTCCGGCCCCCATCCGGTGACGACGACGAGGGCCGCGAGAATCGCCGCGCGCATCGTCACGCTCCGCAGCACGAGCCACACGCCCGCGCCCGCGTTGGCCCGGACGCCCGGGAGAGTGGGGATGAAGGAGACCCCCTCGCGGACCATGCGCCGCCCCAGCACGAGACCCAGCGTCACCGCCATGCCCCACTGGACGAGCGAGGTGCCGAGGCCGGAGCCCAACACGCCGAGCCCCAGGCCGTAGATGAAGAGGGCGTTGACGCCCACGTTGGCCACCGCGCCCGCCACCGCCACGCGCAGCGGGGTCTTCGCGTCTCCGAGGCCGCGGAAGACCCCCGTCAGCGCGAACATGGCGAGCATGCCCGTCAGGCCAGGGAGGGAGCCGTGGATGTACTCGGCCGCGTAGGGCGCCATCGCGCCCCGGGCGCCGAGGGCCTCCGCGAGGGCTGGGCCCGCGAACGCCCCCGCGGCCGTGAGGGCCAGGCCGAGGCCAAGGGCCAGGGCCACACCGTCCCTGCCGACGCCCAGGGCCTCCCGCATGCGGCCCGCGCCCACGAGCCGGGAGACCCGCGGCGTGGTGCCGTAGGCGAGGAAGACGAGCAGGCCGAGGGCGGTCTGGATGATCGTGGAGGCGACGCCCGTGCCGCCGAGCTGGGCGGCCCCGAGGTGGCCGATCATGGCGGTGTCGGCGAGGACGAAGAGCGGCTCGGCGACGAGGGCGCCCAGGGCCGGAACGGCGAGAACGAGAAGCTCGCGGCTGACGCCCGCGCGGTCAGGGCGCGGCCCCCGGGCGCGGATCACGTCGGCAGATTCGAGGGCAGGACGTAGATCAAGGACAGCGCCATGAGGTTGTGCAGCGCGTGAATGATGGTGGAGTACACGAAGCTCTTGCCGGAGAGGATGTAGATCGTGCCGAACGTGAGACCCATGACGAGGTACGGCACGAGCGTCAGCGGGTTCTCCGGCCAGCCCGCGAGCGCGTGCAGGAGCGTGAATGCCACGGAGGAGATCCCAAGGCAGACCCACTGGTTGACGCGCCGGGAGAGCTTGCCGATGAGCAGGTTCCGGAAGATGTACTCCTCGACGAGCGGCGCGCAGAGGACGGTGGAGATGGCCATGAGGGCGAACGGCTGCGCCTTGGCCATCTCGGTCAGGCCGGTCTGGTTCGCGGACTCCGCCACGCCGCCGGTCAGGGCCGTGACGATCGCGGAGGCGACCGTCAGGACGATGAGGTTGCCGAAGAAGAAGACGGGGACGAGGCCCCACTTCAGGCCCGGGTGGTCCGTGAAGGTCCGGGCCGCGCGGGCCACATCCTTGCGCACGGCGACGAGGAGGATGAGCGTCACGATGACGTAGATGGACGTCTGTGCCGCCGCTTGGGTCACGGGGTCCTTGAAGTCCAGCGGGTGGCCGGCGGCGCTGAGCGCGGCCACAACCACGATGAGCGGCACGGGCAGGATCATCGTGAAGACATAGGCGGCAACCACGACCCAGTCGCGGCCGCCGAATGGCAGCGTCCACGGCGGGCCGTCCACGCGGTCCATGTCGGCTACGGGCGTGAGCGCGGCCGGCGGGACGGGAGCCCACTCCCCCGTGGGGAGGAATCTGCCGCGTGAAGCGTGAGGTTCAGGCATGCAGTCAAGTCTAGGCGGTGGGCCTCCAGGGCGGCCGAGCCCAGGGGATTAGGCTGGGACGGCGGGAATGGGCCACCGCGCCGCCTCAGAGAACGGCCCCACACGCGCACGAGGGAGACACCGCATGAGCCACCCCGAAGGCTTCGGAGAGTTCGAGACCGGACACACCGTCGAGGCCCCCATCGAGAAGGTCTACGAGGCCTTCATGACGACCGAGGGGCTCGCCGCCTGGTTCGGTCCGGCCGGCTGGAGCGTGCCCGCCGAGTCCGTGGCGATTGAGCCGCGCGAGGGCGGGGCGTATCGCCTGACGATGGTCAACGACGAGGACGCGGAGCAGTCCTCCCCCGTGACGGCTGTCATCGACGAGCTCCGCGCGCCGGAGTACATCCGCGCCACCGACTCCGCGTACGCGGCCCTGGGCTTCCCCCAGGACGTCGTCATGGAGACCGTGCTGACACGGGTCGAGGGCGGCACGAGCATCGTCATCCGCCAGGCGCCCCTTCCCCTCGCGGTCTTCGAGCCCGCCTCGGCCGGCTGGGCCTCCTCCTTCCAGAAGCTGGACGCGCACCTTTCGCGCCAGGCCTAGCCGGGTGCCCCTCCCCTGCCCCAGCGGGCGACGACGGGGCCGCGGGGACTTATCCACGTTCTGCCGGGGCACGGCGCGCACGCTGCTCCCCCGCGCCTACAGTGGCAGTCCATCGGCCGCGTGGCGCCGGGAGAGGAGAGACCATGACGGAGGACACCGTGATTGAGGACATCGTGATCGGCGGGGACGGCCTCGCGCGCCCGGCGTGGGCCGCGACGGACCCGCTCATGAGGGAGTACTACGACACCGAGTGGGGCATGCCCGTGCACGGGGAGGCCGCGATGTTCGAGCGTCTCGCCCTCGAGGGCTTCCAGGCGGGCCTGTCCTGGGCCACAGTTCTGCGCAAGCGCCCGGCGTTCCGGCGGGAGTTCGCGGGCTTCGTGCCGGAGGCGGTGGCGGAGTTCGGCGCGGCCGACGTCGAGCGCCTCATGGGGTGCGCGGACATCATCCGCAACCGCCAGAAGATCGAGGCGACCATCTCCAACGCCGCAGCCGTCATCCGCCTGCGGGAGAAGGGCGGCCTGGAGCGGTTCGTGTGGTCGTTCCAGCCCGCGGAGGGGCTTGCGCCCGCGAGCTTCGAGGAGGTCCCGTCCCAGAGCCCGGAGTCACGCGCGCTTTCCGCCGCGCTCAAGAAGGAGGGGTTCCGGTTCGTGGGCCCGACGACGATGTTCGCCCTCATGGAGGCAGTCGGCGTGGTGGACACACACCTTGTGGGCTCGCACCGCCGCGGCGCGTCTGGCGTGTGGGTGCTGGACGAGCACGGGCGTGCCGTGCTCGCCCCAAAGGTCGCCCCTGGAGCTCCTCCCAGCGACGGCTAATAACATGACCTTGTGACCAAACAGCTCGACCGTGCTCAGGGATGCACCCCGCCCGCTCGCTCCCACGAGGCGGTGGCCCGTGTCGTCATCGCTGTGTACGCGGTGGCGGCGTTCATCTCGGTCTTCGTCCTGCTCTCTCGTGGGGGACGGCGGCCGGGCGGCAGCTCGTTCCTCGAGGACCTGTTCGGCTCCCTCAACGTGCCGTTGGCCTCGACGCCCCTCTCCGTCATCGTTCTGTGGATCATCTGGGGTGCGCTCGCCCGCCGCAAGCGGATTGCGCTCATCGCGGTCATCGTCCTCCAGATCTCCGGCGGCCTGTTGTCGCTCGCAGCACTCGTGTCCCTCCTCCAGCACGGCAGGGGTCAGGAGGGGGCCCCGGGTCCGCTCGCCCTCTTCACAGTGGTTCAGTCCATCAGCGGCGTGGTGCTCGGCATCGTCATGCCCTTCGTGCTCTACCGCTGCCGGGCGGCCTTCCCCGCGAAGATCCGCTCGCGGCTGTGGATGCGCGCCGTCGCGATCACGCTGACGGGCTTCGTCGTCGCGCTCGGCCTCTCAGCCTTCCTCCTCACGCTGACCCAGGTTCCGGGGCTCAACGACTCCGAGCTCTTCGCCGCCGCCCTCAAACGGGCGCTCGGCCTGGAGGTCGCCCGCCTGCCCCGCGAGGCCGTGCGCACGGTCTACGCGATCTCACAGCTGACCTCGATGCTCCTGGCCGGGAGCATCTGCGCCGGCCTGTACGTGCTGCTGCGGCCGAGCAGCCGCTCGGAGGCCGAAGACCCGAGCGCCGAGGAGCGCCTGCGGGAGCAGATGCTCCACATGGACCGCCCGGACTCCCTCTCGTACTTCGCCACCCGCCGGGACAAGCGGATCTTCACGTCTTCGGACGGGAAGGCGAGCCTCGCGTACCGCATCATCGGCCCTGTGTGCCTCGTCGCGGCGGACCCCGTGGGCGATCGCGCCTCCTGGCCGGCCCTGGCCCGCGAGTGGATGAGCACCTGCCGCGCCTATGGGTGGGTTCCGGCGGTCATCGGTGCCTCGGAGGAAGCTGCCCGCGCGTACCTCGAGACGGGCCTGAGCGTCTTCGCCCTCGGAGACGAGGCCATTCTCAAGCCCGACTCCTTCACCCTCAACACAGAGGCCATGACCAGCGTCCGTCAGGCCGTCGGGCGAGCCCGCCGGGCGGGCCTCGACGTCGGCATCCACCGCATGGGGGACCTCCCTGCGGACCAGCGCGAGACCCTCGCCGCCACGGTGGAGGACTGGCGCACTGAGCGGGAGCGGGGCTTCTCCATGGCGCTCGGCCGGTTCAACGACCCGGCGGACCAGGACACGGTCGTCGTCCTCGCGCACACCGCAGACGGCGAGCTTCACGGCCTCCTCAGCTTTGTGCCGTGGGGAACGCGCGGCCTCTCGCTCGACCTCATGCTCCGCCGCCCAGGGGCGCCGAACGGCACGACCGAGCTCATGGTCGCCGAGCTCATGGCCTTCGGCCGCGCCCAGGGCGTCTCAAAAGTCTCTCTCAACTTCGCCGTGTTCCGCGCGATCTTCGCGGACGGGGAACGCCTCGGCGCGGGCCTGGCCACCCGCGTCAACACGGGCCTGCTCGGCGTCCTCAACCGGTTCACCCAGGTGGAGAGCCTCTACCGGGCCAACGCGAAGTTCCACCCCGAGTGGTCCCCGCGCTACTTCCTCTTCGACGGAATCTTCTCGCTCCCCCGGGCCGCCGTGGCCGCGGGCGTCGCCGAGGGCTTCCTCCCGGAGCTGCCGTGGGCTCGCCCGGCCCGCCGCGCGCCGCTGTGCCAGGAGGCGCTCGACCGCCTTCGGGGTCAGTCCCTCATGCTGCGCCGCCCCCGCGTCGACGAGGTGACGCATGTGCCCTCGAGCCACACTCGCCTGCGCCTCGCCCAGGCCACGCGCCTCATGCGGGAGGGCATGCCGCCCTTCCCGCTCGGCGCCCAAGAGACGATCGCCCTCCACGACCTCACCCAGGCCGACTGGACCTCCGGCGCCCCGCTCAGCGTCTACGGGCGCGCGGCGTCCGTCCGCCGCCACGGCGGGGTCATCTTCGTGGACCTCGTGGACTCCGGGGCTCGTCTGCAGGTGGTTGCTGAGCGCGGGTCCAGCCAGGACTTCACCGCCCTGAGGGTGGGGCTCGGCACCGGGGACCTCATCCTCGTCCGGGGCGTGCCCGGCGCCTCCCGCAACGGCACACCGTCCCTTATTCTCTCCTCGTGGAGCATGGCCGCCAAGGCCTTCCACCCCATCCCGTTCCAGGGCATGACGGACCCGGAGGCGCGCCTGCGCCGGCGGTCCACGGAGCTTCTCACCAACCCGGACCAGGTCGCCAGGTTGCGGCTGCGCTCCCGGGCCGTCCATGCGCTGCGCGAGGTGCTCATCGGCGAGGGGTTCATCGAGGTTGAGACCCCCATGCTCAACACCGTCCACGGCGGCGCCTCGGCCCGCCCGTTCCGGACCTTCATCAACGCCTACAGCATGGACCTCACGCTGCGGATCGCCCCGGAGCTCCAGCTCAAGCGCCTCCTCGTCGGCGGCCTGGGACCGGTCTTCGAGATCGGCCGCAACTTCCGCAATGAGGGCGCGGACGCCACCCACAACCCCGAGTTCACGGCCCTGGAGGCCTACCAGCCCTTCGGCGACTACACGACGATGCGCCTGCTCACCGAGAAGCTCATCAAGCGCGCGGCCTTCGACGCGCACGGGGCCGTGGCTCTGCCGCTGCGCCAAGAGGACGGGACCACGGCCCTCACGGACGTCTCCGAGCCGTGGGCCGTGGTGAGCGTCGTGGACGCCGTCTCTGAGGCGGTCGGCGTGCCCGTGGGCCTGGACACGGAGATCGAGGTGCTCCTGGACCTCTGCCGCCGCCACGAGGTGGACTACCGCCCTGACATGGGTCCCGGAGCGCTCATCGAGGAGCTCTACGGGGAGATCGTGGAGCCCGCCACGATCCGGCCCACCTTCTACGTGGACTTCCCCGTGGAGACGAGCCCCCTCGCGGGCCCCCATCGCACCAAGGCGGGCTTCGCCGAGCGCTGGGACCTCGTGGCGAACGGCATGGAGATCGGCACCGCCTACTCCGAGCTGACGGACCCCGTCGAGCAGCGCCGCCGCCTCACGGAGCAGTCCCTCAAGGCCGCTCACGGCGATCCCGAGGCCATGGCGGTGGACGAGGACTTCCTCTACTCCCTCGAGACGGGCATGCCCCCGGCGGGTGGGCTCGGGATCGGCGTGGACCGGCTCATCATGCTGCTCACCGGCACCAACATCCGGGACGTGCTCACGTTCCCGTTCGTGCGGCCCCTCAGCTAGGGCCTGCCTTCCACTTGCGGCTGTCCTGTCATGGCGATACGCGCCCGGCAGCGAGAGCGCGTGCGGAGATGGGTTAGCGTTCGAGGTCGATTCGTGTCTCGACGCATTGGTAGCCGGCCCGCTCGAACGCCGCTGCCATGGGTGTGTTCACGGCATCTGTAGTTGCAGTGATCCTCTCCGCTCCGGACGCGGCATGGAAAGCGGTGATGAATCCGAGGAGATCATCGACGTATCCGTGCCCACGGTGTTCTGGCAAGACCGCCACATAGCCGACATTGCGATTCGTCGGCGTTGCCGAAGGGATGGCAATCCCCACGATGGCGCCGCGCTTGTCACGCGCGAGGCGCCACCAGTCCCGATCGCCGGGGCAGGAGCGGTAATAGCCCACCTCTTCTCGCGCCAAGCTCAGCGCATCGGTGGTGGCCAGTTCGCGTCGGGTCATGACGTCGAGGGAGCCGTGCGCGGCGCGGGCGAAGAGACTGATGAACGTATCGTCATCAGCTGGCTCGAACCGCAGCCGCGGGCTGGGCGAGGTTACGGGTGTTCCTTGAACCCACTCGAACTGCCGCCGCTCGTTGTGGTGACCGAGGCCGACGCCTGCGGCTTCCACGATCTTCGTGTGCACCTCCTCGGCCACGGCGGCGGCGTCTCGCCACGCGACGGGGACACGCATGGTGTGCGGCAACGGAACAGGGACGCCGCGAGCTGCCAGAATGGCGTGGCCGCGCTCCAGGAGTGCACGGAGGACCTTTGCCGCCTCGGCGTGGCCGGCCATGACATCCCACACGTCCAGTGCTATGGGAGTCTGGTGGTCACGCCCCCACCACAAAGCTCGGCCGATGACTTGGCCAGTATCGTCGATGGCGACCTGTGACCACTGAGGCTGCAGACGCCCGGCAGCGATCTCTGTCTCGATCTGGACGGATGTCATCCCAGTCCCGGACGCGGTCGCCATGGTGGCGGCTTCGTGCAGCAGCTCTGGTGTGGGTGTCTCGATCCTCATGCCTCAAGATCATTGCTGACCCCCTGGATCGAGCGCAACGGAATTTCATGGCTACCTAGGGAAAACTGCCAAGCGCAGCCACACTCGCACCGCCGGACGGCACGAACGGCTCGCCCCCCACTCGGCGTCCGACAGTACCCGAGTCCGCAGCATGGCCCCCGCCGACCCGGCTACGCGCGAGCGAGCAGCGTCCCCGCATCCGCGCCCGGCACCGAGACCCGGACCCGCGTTCCCCACGGGTCCGCCACGGCGACGCTCGCGCCGTCGTCCTCGAAGCCCACGGACCGCGAGCGCAGCCGGGCCGCCAGGGCGTCCAGGTCCTCGCGGCCGGGCACCTCGATGCTCACCGAGCCGAGCCCGAGGCTCGCCGCCCGCGGCCCGGCCCCGCGCGAGTTCCACGTGTTCATGGCCACGTGGTGGTGGTAGCCGCCCGCGGAGGCGAAGAGGGCTGTGGGGATCTGGGAGTTGGCGATGTCGAACCCGAGGGCGTTGACGTAGAAGTCCCGGGCCTTGGGGATGTCGCCGACCTGGAGGTGGACGTGGCCCACGCTGCCAGCGGAGGTGGGCCGGGCGGCTGCGCCGTCGTCGGCCAGATGCCGCCGAAGGTAGGCGGAAGGATCCAGCGCGAGGGTGGCCATGCGGATCTCCCCGCCCTCGCGGGTCCACTGGGCGCGCGGGCGGTCCCAGTAGAGCTCCACGCCGTTGCCCTCGGGATCGGTGAAGTAGAACGCCTCGCTGACAAGGTGGTCCGCGGCGCCGGCGAAGCGCGTCTGGGGGTGGCCGCTGGCCCGCAGAACAGTCGCGGCGAGGTCCGCCTGGGACTCGAAGAGGAACGCGGTGTGGAAGAGGCCCGCGGATCGGGGGCTCCACGCGGGGAGTCCGGGCGTCTCGTCGAGGCGGATCATGGGCGTGGCGCCCCGGCCCAGGACGCGGCTGCGGACGCCGCCGGACTCGCGCTCCTCGAGGGGCTCCAGGAGGAAGGCGCGCTCGTAGTAGGACGCCATGGCCGGCAGGTCCCCGACGTTGAGGGTGACGGCGCCCATGCGCGCATCCGGGTGGAGGGTCTGCTCGGGCGTGTTCACATGTCCTTCTTCTGGGTGGAGTGGGGCGGGGCGCTCCCCTCTGAAACCGTTTCACCAGCCGAAATATTCTCCGGACGACGAGCCCCAAGGGTGAGATGGACCACATAGACTGGCCCCACGCGCCGTACGGCGCCCCACGACAGGAGTTCCGATGACCAACCTCGCCACCCACCTCCTCGAGACCGCAGCCCGCCTCCCCGACGCACGTGCGCTCACCCTGGACGAGCACACGGTGACCTACGCCGAGTTCGCCCAGCGGGCCCGCGCTGTGGCCGACGACCTCATCGCCAAAGGCCTCACCCCCGGGGACCGCGTGGGGCTCATCCTCCCCAACGTGCCCGCGTACGGCATCTACTTCTACGGGATCCAGCTGGCGGGCCTCGTGGCCGTGCCCATGAACCCGCTCCTCAAGGCCCGCGAGATCCACTACCACCTCGAGAACTCCGGCAGCCGGGCCGTCTTCACACTGGGGGCCACGGCGGACGAGGTGCGTTCCGGGGCCGGGGAAGCGGAGGTGATCGAGGTGGACCCCCTCGGCGCTTCGCTCGCCTCACGCGAGCCGGCCCTCGCAGACGCGGTGGAGCGGGCCGACGACGACGACTGCGTCATCCTCTACACCTCCGGCACGACGGGCCGGCCCAAGGGCGCACGCCTGACCCACTGGAACATGCGCTCGAACGCCCTGGTCGGCCAGAAGGACCTCCTCCTCATCACAGAGAAGGACGTCGTCATGGGCTGCCTGCCGCTGTTCCATGTCTTCGGGCTGACGTGCGGGCTGAACGCGTGCATCCTCGGCGGCGCCGAACTCACCCTCCTGCCCCGGTTCGACTCCGCGAAGGCCCTCGAGATGCTCGAGCGGGACAAGGTGACCCTCTTCGAGGGCGTCCCCACGATGTACCAGGGGCTGCTCGCGGCGGCGGCAGCCGCCCGGAGCGGGTCCGGCATGCCTGACGTGTCCTCCCTGCGCGCCGCGATCTCCGGCGGCTCCGCCATGCCGCTAGAGGTCATGCGGCACTTCGAGGAGGCGTTCGACTGCCTCATTCTCGAGGGCTACGGCCTCTCCGAGACGGCGCCCATCGCCACGTTCAACCTCATGACCGGCGAGCGCCGCCCCGGCACCGTGGGCGCGGCCGTGCCCGGGGTCGAGGTGCGGATCCTCGACGACATGGGCGGCGAGCTGCCCCGCGGCGAGTCCGGCGAGGTCGCCGTGCGAGGGGACAACGTCATGAAGGGCTACTGGGAGAACCCCGAGGCCACGGCGGCGGCCATCCCGGACGGCTGGTTCCGCACGGGGGACATCGGGACGATGGACGAGGACGGGTTCGTCACGATCGTTGACCGCAAGAAGGACATGATCCTCCACGGTGGATACAACGTGTACCCCCGCGAGGTGGAGGAGGTCCTCTACGAGCACCCGGCCATCGCGGAGGCGGCCGTCGTCGGCATCCCGGATGAGACGTACGGCGAGAACGTGGCCGCAGCGGTCAGCCTCACCCCAGGGTCCACGGTGACACCGGAGGAGATCCGGGCGTTTGTGGCCGAGCGGCTCGCGGCGTACAAGAAGCCGGCGGTGGTGTGGATTCTCGACGGCCTCCCCAAGGGGCCCACGGGCAAGATCCTGCGGCGGGAGATCAGGGCCTCCCACAGCTGATCTGGCCCGGCGGCTGGCGCGCCCGTGAGGCCGGGGTGCGCCACCCGACCTCGGCTGCCGCCCCAGGGGCGGTCACCCTGCTGGATCGACGCGGCGGCGGTACTCACCCCCGTCCACGGAGCGCTCCAGCAGGCCCGCATCCACGAGGTAGCGCCGCAGCGTGACGACGTCCTCGGCCACGGCGGCCAGCGCCTCGTTGACCTCGGGCTCCGTGTAGGTGCGGCCAGGCCCGAGCGCCCTGTCCGCGAGCGCCGCAAGCAGCGGCCCCCGGCGCCCGGGCTTGGCCGGGTAGCTCACGAGCCGGCCGTCCTGGCCGCAGTGGGCCTCGAACCCCGGGATGGCCGCGCTCTCAGAGGAGCGGGCCTCTGCGCCTGCGCGCATGAGGGCGACGACGACGGACTCGTCGAACGTGAACCCGCCGTCCCCGTCTGGGCGGAGAAAGGGGCGGGCGCGCTCGATCGCCGTCGCCGATTTCCGGGGCGGGAGCCCCGGCACACCTTCAGGCCCAAGCTGCCCGAGGATGGCGAGCGCCAGGGCGCGCCTGGCGTTCTCATTGGCCAGGGCCGCGAGGAGGGGGAGGGCGTCAGAGGATGCAGCGCTCATAGGGACACTTTCTCACAACGAGCGTGCGGGGTCACCTGCGCTCCGGCTGCACGGGGCGCAGGGCGCATGGCGCAGGGCGCAGGGCGCGGGCACGGGGCACGGGGCACGGGGCACGGGGCACGGGGCACGGCGCGGGAGCCCCGGGGAGAGCGCGCTAGGTTTGGGCTCATGAATGACACGCCCCAGTCTCGCAGCCACCCCGGGCCCAGCCCCCGGCGCCGGCCCCGCCACCCGGACGTCACGGAGCTGGAGCTCGTCGGCGGGGCGGAGCGCCGCGCGGTCATCCTCGCCGACCCCGACATCTCCTGGCCCTCTGCCTTTCGGGCCCACGAGGAGCGCATCCGCGGTGCCGTGGGGGCGGCAGCCCTCGGAATCGAGCACATTGGCTCCACGTCCGTGCCCGGGCTCGCGGCGAAGCCGATCATCGATGTCCTTCTCATCGTCGAGGACATCACCGCGGAGGAAGACTGGCTGGGCCACCTGCTCGGCGCCGGGTACGAGCTGCGCGTCCGCGAGCCCGGCCACCGCATGGTCCGCACGCCCCAGCGTGACGCCCACGTCCACATCTTCCAGGAGGGGGACCAGGCCATCGAGGCGTACCTCGTCTTCCGCGACGGGCTGCGCTCGAGCCCCGAAGACCGGGCCCTCTACGAGGACACCAAGCGCCGTCTCGCCGCCCAGGACTGGGCCGACATGAACGACTATGCGGACGCGAAGAGCGACGTCGTCGCGGAGATCCTCGCGCGGGGGCGCGGCCGGGCGCGGGGGCGCGGGCGCGCGTAGGCTGGCCGCCCTCGGCTCCGCGCCACCACGCGGAGGCGGCCCCGTCCCGGCCCCACAGACGTGAGGCCTAGGATGGCAACGGCCCCGATCCCCTCCGAAAGGCCCCGTTGTGGACGCTCCCCGTGCTCTCTGGTCCGATTCCGTTGGACGCCCGGCTACCCGAGTCCTTCAGTTCCTCATCTTCGCGGCCGGCCTTGCGGTGGTGGTCTGGGCGCTGACGTCGCAGGCCCTGACCACGCTGCCGATCCTCATTGCCATCATCCTCGCCTCCGCCCTCCAGCCCGTCCTCGTGGCCCTGAGGCGGCGGGGCGCGGGCCGGATCGGCTCCACCGCCATCACCTTCACGGGGACGCTGCTGCTGCTCATCGGCATCTTCACCCTCGTCTCGATCTCGATCTACCGGCAGAGCGATGTCCTCGCGGCCCGGGCCGTGGAGGGTGTGACGCGCCTCCAGGACTGGCTGCGCAGCCTGGGGGTCGAGGTGGACGCGGCACGATTCGACGCCATCGAGAAGAGCCTCAACTCCAGTTCAGGCGGGGACCTGGCTTCGCGGGCGCTTCACGGCGTCGCCACAGCCGGGGAAATCGGAACGGGCACGCTGCTCACGCTCGTCCTCTTGTTCTTCTTCCTCCTTGACGGAGACCGGATGTGGACCTTCATCAAGCGGTTCATCCCCGCCCGACGGCGCGACGAGGCACACACGGCCGGTGTCACGAGCGTGAAGGTCCTCGGCGCGTACGTCCGGGGGACGGTGTTCATCGCGGCCTTCGCGGCCATCGTGGACACGGTCGCCATGCTCGTCATGGGCGCGCCGCTCGCCATTCCGCTCGGCACGCTCATTTTCTTCGGCGCTTTCGTTCCCATTCTCGGGGCGCTCGTGACGGGTGTTCTCGCGGCCCTGGTCACCCTCGTGACCCTGGGCCCCATCCCCGCCCTGGTCCTCGTGGGAATTGTCATTCTCGTCAACCAGATTGAGCACCACATCCTCCAGCCGAAAGTCATGGGAGACTCGCTGGGCCTTCACGGCTCCGTCATTCTCATTGCCCTGGCCATCGGGGCGCACACGGGCGGCATTTCCGGCGCCATTGTGGCGGTCCCCATCACGGCGGTCGTCTGGGCCGCGGTCAAGAGCGTCATGGAGGGGCGCGGGCTGTACTCCCCGGTCTTCCACTCCAAGCACGGTGCCCCCGCTTCGGAGGCCGACGACGACGGGGCCGCCGGAACGGCATCCCCCGAGCCTCGCGGTGGCCGGGGCTCGCACGCCGCGCCGTCGGCCTGAGCCGTTGCTCACCCGAGGGGCGGCGCCGTTCACGCGAACGGCGCCGCCCCTCGGCGCGTTCCGCCTGAGTCTTCAAGGCTGAGATATCGAATATTCGGGGCCGCATTGACAGCGCGCAGCCTCCACACAGTAGGATCACATCATCATCACAATCATGTGATCCACCTCTCACACTTTGGGGCTTTCTATGAAGAACATTCGTCTTGCCGGGGCGGCCGCCGTCGTCGTCCTGGCCCTGACTCCCCTCGGAGCGTCCGCCGCGCCGCCGCTCAAGGATGCCCAGGGCACCCCGCAGGCCGCGCCGCGGGAGGACAACCTCTCGGGGCCCTTCAGCGAGAAGCAGAAGGCGCTGCGCGCGGAGGCTCAGAAGCTCGTCCGCAGCGGCAAGAAGAAGCCCAACGCCAAGGGCGTGGTGCAGCTCGCCGAGAACAGCTTCGCCGAGACCACCACCCCGAAGAGTGACAAGATCCTCACGATCCTCTCCGAGTTCGGCGGGACCGGCCCCAAGCACAACCAGATTCCGGAGCCGGACCGCACCAAGGACAACTCCACGCTGTGGACCAAGGACTTCGGCCTGGCCCACTACGAAAACCTGTTCAACGGCCCCGCGTTCTCGATGAAGGACTATTACGAGAAGCAGTCCAACGGCAAGTACTCCGTGACGAACTCGGTGCAGAACTGGGTCACGGTCCCCGGAAACGCGGCGTCCTACGGCGCAAACACCGTTGAGCAGAAGGGCGGCGCCTGGAACTACATCAAGGACACGGGCAACTCCTGGTACGACTCCCAGCTCGCCGCAGGCAAGACGCCTGCGCAGATTGACGAGTACCTCGCCCAGTTCGACGTCTGGGACCGCTACGACTTCGACGGCGACGGCAACTTCAACGAGCCCGACGGCTACATCGACCACTTCCAGGCCGTCCACGCGGGCGAGGGCGAGGAGGCCGGCGCGAGCGAGGATGCCATCTGGTCCCACCGCTGGTACGCGTTCGGCAACCAGGCCGGCACGAGCGGCCCCCAGGGCAACCTCGCCGGCGGCACGCGCATCGGCCAGTCCAAGTACTGGATCGGCGACTACACGACCGAGCCTGAGAACGGCGGCCTCGGCGTCTTCGCACACGAGTACGGCCACGACCTCGGTCTGCCGGACTTCTACGACACGACGAACAAGGCCGAGAACGGCACTGGCTTCTGGACAATCATGAGCGCGGGCTCCTGGCTCGGCCGCAACGAGATCCAGGGCACCGGCGACACCCCCGGAAACTTCGGCCCCGAGGAGAAGCTCAACCTCGGCTGGCTGCGCGGCTCAAACGTCCCGCTCGGCGCCACCCAGACCCGCACCCTGAACCCGTCCCAGTTCCACACGGCGGGCCAGGACCAGGCGGTCCGCGTCGACCTCCCGAACAAGACGGTCCGCACGGTGTTCCCGACCCCGGTCCAGGGCCGCAAGGCGATGTGGAGCGGCGCGGCGGACGGGCTGAACGGCTCGCTGACCGCGGACGTTCCGGCCACCCCGAGCGTGACGGTCTCCGCCCAGATGAACTGGGCCATCGAGCAGGACTACGACTTCCTCTACGCCGAGTACTCCCTCGACGGCGGCAAGACGTGGAAGCTGGCGACGAGCCCGGAGCTCGGCACCGAGCCCCTCACCGGCTCGAGCGAGGGCCAGTGGAAGACCGTCACGTACCAGTACGAGACGGGCGGCAAGGCCTCCCAGTTCCGCCTCCGCTATGCCACGGACGGCGCGGTGACGGAGAACGGCGTCTTCGTCGACTCGCTGACCATCAAGGGCAAGCGCGTCAACATGAAGCTCAACGGCGAGCCCAAGAACCTCCCCAAGGGCTTCACGGCGGACGCCAACTGGACGGCGAACCCGGGCTACCTGGACACGACGACGGACCGCTACTACCTCATCGAGAACCGCCAGTTCCAGGGGTATGACGCCGTCCTCAAGACGGGCCCGTACAACTTCGGCAACCGCCTGACCAAGCCGGACTGGGTGACGTTCTTCTCCTACACGCCGGGCATGCTCGTCTGGTACGTGGACCACGCGTACGAGAACAACAACACGTCCCAGCACCCGGGCGCCGGGCGGGTCCTCCCCGTCGATGCCCGCATCAGCCCCATCGTTGCGGAGAACGGCCTCATGCCGCTCGGTGGCCGTCGCCAGGCGTACGACGCGACGTTCGGCCTCGGCACGTGGGCCAAGCTCTGCCTCCCCACGGAGACGAACACCGGCCTCGTGACCCCGTGCGCTCCCGCCGCGCCGCAGGCCCCGGTCTTCGATGACTCGAACCCGGACGCCTACTACTCCACCGCCCTCCCGTACCACTCGGTCAAGGTGGCGGGGCACGGAGTGAAGGCCACCGTGGTCAAGCAGAACGCTGACGGCTCCCTGACGGTGACCATCGCCAACCCCCAGGGCTGAGCCCCACGGGACGGGCCGGCTCCGCGCCTCTGGCGCTCCGGGCCCGCACCGTGACAGAGTGCCCCGCACGGAATATTCCGGGCGGGGCACTCTTGTGTTCTGCGGACGACGACGGGGCCGCGGGGGTTGCGCCCCGCGGCCCCGTCGTCGCTGGCTTCTACCGGGAGGCCTCCGCGGCGCCGATGGGCCGCAGCGCCGCAATGAGCGCGGTGACGGCAAAGGACACCACGGCGAAGAGCATGGCCGTCACGGCCCCCTGATCCTGTGCCACCCGCGTCACGATGGGCGCCGCGAGCGCCACCCAGAGCGAATTGCACAGCGAGCTCATGGAGCCCGAGGCCGCGCGGACGTCATTGGTCAGCTGGCTCTGGAAGTACGCGCCGATCATGAGGGAGAGGACCCCCTGGAGCACGATGTGCACCATGAAGGTCACGAAGGACCAGGCGCCGGCTGGGGCGAGGGCGAACCCGGCCATGGCGACCGCGTTGAGGACCGCCACGGCCACCATCTGCGGGCGGCGGACGGGGACCTTCCGCTGGATCGCCGGGGACAGGAGGCCAACGAGGTACATGGACACGAAGGTCACGATGACGAAGGGCACCGAGGTCTCGGCGAAGCGCATCTGCCAGAGGATGTACGGGGCCACGGACGCCGTCCCAGCCGCGCACCCCACCCACATGGAGTGATTCTTGAAGACCCCCAGCACCTTGACGAGGTAGCCGCGCAGGGGTGTGCGCTCGACCTCGGCCTCCGGGGCGCGGAACCCGATCATGGCGATCGTCCCCGCCGCGAGAAACACGATGGCGGAGAGCCAGATCCCCTGCGGGTAGACCTGGAAGATGAGGCCGCCCGCTACCCCGCCGATGACGCTTCCCGCGCCGCCCATCCAGTCGAGGATCCGGTATGCGCTGGCGAACCCCTCGATGGACTGGTCCTCGATGCTGTTGGCGATCAACGCGGGGATGGTCCCGCTGAGGGCCGCGACCGCGATACCCGCCAGAAGCTGGGCCACGAGGAGCCACCCCTCGCCGGGATTGACGAAGAAGATGGCCAGGGCAGCCAGGCGGAGGACCAGGCCGATGTAGATGACCTTGGTGCCGGAGAAGCGGTCGAAGAGCACCGCAAGCGGGAGCTCCGCTGCGGAGACGGTGCCGTTGAAGACGAGGAACATCGTCCCCACGAACGCCAGGGAGTACCCGGCCCCGGTGAAGTACAGCATGTCGACGACCGTGAACGAGGTGATCGCCGCCGCAGCGAAAAATGAGTAGGCGTAGATTCTTTTCATCGCGAGCGCCGGGCGGCGTACGACGCCTCCCTGACGATGATGCCCGCTTAATGGGCCTGGAGCGGGCCGCCCGTCCTTCTAGCCACAATAGATATAACAGGCAATGAATTCGGTCAAGGCGACGGCGCGGCTCGCGCCCAGAGGATTAGCCCTTGAGGTCCACCCAGACGAGGCGGTGGTCGGACGTCGGGAACGGGTAGACGCCCGTCAGCTCCGAGCCGGGCTGCCCCTGCGCCGGCCAGAACACGCCAGAGCCGCGAGGGGTCAGCTGCTTGGAGGGCAGGACGTAGTCCACGCGGAGGTTGCCGGGGGCGTTGTCGCCGAAGTCCGCGGTGTCAAGGCGCGGATCGCCCTTCTGGGTCGCGTTGGCCCCGCCCTGGAGCCGGGAGGCCTCCGGTCCGCCGAGGCTCATGGGGCTCGTTGCGGTCACCCGGGGGTGCGCCAGGACCTGCCAGATGGCCTTCCCGTAGGAGTCCCCGTCCACAGGATCGGCGTTCATGTCCCCGAGGATGACGAACCGCTCGTTCGCGGGGAGGCCGCCGCGGCGCCCGGCGTCGTCGACGATGTAGGAGGATGCCCGCGGCGACGGCGAGACGTAGTCCGCCCAGAGGCGGATCTCGTCATGGTTGCGGCGCCCGTTGCGGTCCTCCGGCCCGTCGAAGGACGGCGGCGTGGGGTGGGAGGCGAGGACGTGGATGGTCTTGCCGCCGACCCGGACCGGGACGTCCCAGTGGGACTTGCTGGACAGCGGGAGGACGTTGAGCGCGGCAGGGCTGTACCAGTCCCCCGGCTCGGGGGTCGCGGGGTCATCTGGCAGGGCCGCTCCCGGCATGTCCTTCCAGAGGAGGTTCTTGAACGTGCGGACCTTCGCCGTGTCGATGGGGTACTTCGAGTAGATGACCATGCCGTACTGGCCGGGGAAGAGGCCGAAACCCTTGGCGTCGTTGGGGCCGCCGACGCTCCCGGAGCGGTCGAGGTCCACGCCGCTGGGCATGCCCGTGTTGACGGGTGCGGTGTACATGTACGGGTAGTCGATAGGCGCATGCCCGCCGTGGCCCACATTGAGGTAGTTGGCGCGGAAGAGGCTGGCGGAGCGGTGGGCGGAGTCGTAGTCGAACTCGTTGACGAGCACGATGTCCGGCCGGGCCGACTGGATGACGTCTGCGACCGCGCGGGCCTGGGCGTTGCCCGGCGTGGACAGGTCACGCTGGAGCTCGCCCTCGGCGCCGCGGTTGAGGCTCGCGTTGAACGTGGCCACCCGGACGCTGTCGCGCCCTGTCTTGGGCCCATGAGCAGGAGAGCTCTGATGGGACGCGCCCTGGCCGGGTGTGCCCGGATGGGCGGAACTCTGGTGGGACGCGCCCACGGCGGCGCCTCGGGCGGGACCCTGGCCGACGCCGGCCTGCGCGGGGGCGGCCGCCGCGGCAAGGAGGGCCACCGCCCCTCCCACCGCGGCCAGGCGGGCCGAGGCACCGATGCGGCGCGAACGAGGGGACAGGCTCATGAGGGATCCTTCGGAGACTGGGCTGCGGAGTGGCAGGCCCCGCGGCGAGGCCTGCCCAGCCACCCTAAGGCTCCCTTCTAACCCGTGGGTGTCCTCCCGGTGAACGTCTCCGACCCCCCGGACGAAGCCACCCCAGGCGCCGCTAGGCCACGACGTCGTACACCGCCAGGCGGATGCCGTTGGAGAACGCCTTCTCCTCCACGAGCGAGAGGCGCTGCTTGCGGTCCCCGTCCTCCGCGAAGAGGCGCTTGCCCTCGCCGAGCACGAGCGGGAACGTGAGGAGGTGGTAGCGGTCCACGATGCCTGCCTCGGCAAGGCTCTGCGCGAGGCTCGCGGAGCCGTGGACGTAGATGGGCCCCTCGCCCTGCTCCTTGAGCGCGCGCACGTCTTCGATGGAGCGGAGGAGGCGGCAGTTCTCCCACCCGCACTCGGTGACCTCTGCCTCTGTCAGGCTCGTGGAGACCACGTACTTGGGCATGCGGTTGTAGAGAGGGAACTCCTCGTCCATGCTCGGCCACACGGGCGCGAACTCCTCGAAGCTCACGCGACCCAGGAGGAGGCCCGCGGCCTCCTCCTGCTCCCGCCCCTTGATCTCGTAGGCCTCCGGCACGAACTCGATGTCCTTGAAGGTCCACCCGGCGTGGGCGTAGTCCCCGCCTCCGGGGGCCTCGATGACGCCGTCAAGGGTGATGAACTCGGTGACGATGATCTGATGCATGGGGGACTCCTTCGCAAGGCTGAGGCGGCACGCGATCCGCGCCGAGATGAAGCTTCAGCCTACGCGGAGGGGTGGACACGATCAGCGCGCGGCGAGACCGTCCGCGTAGCGGCGAACCACGGAGAGGAAGTCCTCGTCCCGCGTGAATCCGGCGTCGAGGAGCCGCTGAACCTCGAACTCCCCGGGCCAGGAGCACACGATGCCCTCGACGGCCGGGTCCCGCTCGTCCCGGACGAGGGCCCGCGCGTCCGGCCCGCCGACCTCGTCGAGCGCCGCGAGCATCTCCCCCACCGTGACGCTGATGCCCGGGATGTTGATCCCGCGCCACGCGCCGAGCGCCTCGCCGGGCACCCCGAGCGCGAAGACCAGGTTGCGCACGGCGGCCTCGGGGGAGCTCAGCCACATGCGGGTCTCGTGCGGCACGGGGCAGACGGACTCCACGCCGGCGAGTGGCTCGCGGATGATCCCGCTCGCGAACGAGGACGCCGCGGAGTTCGGCACCCCCGGCCGGACGGAGATCGTGGGGAGTCGGCAGATGCGCGCGTCCACCCACCCTCGGCGGGAGTACTCGTTGACGAGCAGCTCCCCCATCGCCTTGGCCGCGCCGTAGGTCGAGTCAGGCTGGGCGGCCCAGGTCTCGGGGACGACCTCCGGGACATTCCCGCCGAAGACCGCCAGGGAGCTCGTGAAGACGAATCGCGGGGCGGAGCCGGCGGCGCGCGCCGCCTCGAGCAGCGCCCGCGTGCCGTCCACGTTGACGCGCATCGCCAGATCGAAGTCCGCCTCGGATCCCCCGGAGAGGACGGCGGCCAGGTGGAAGATGCCGACGACCTCGGCCGTCACCGCTTCCCGCAGCACATCAGGGGACGCCAGGTCCCCCACGAGAGACGTGACGCGCTCGTCCTGGACGGGGCAGGGGGCGAGGTCCACGGAGAGGATCTCGTCGAAGGGGATCGGGGCCTGACCGGCGTCCGCCGCTCGCAGCAGCTCCGTGGCCACGAGGCTGCCGAGGAACCCGGCGCCTCCAGTGATGATGATCTTCATTGCCCAATCTCCCTTCCGGGGCGGGGGCTCCACCCCCTCCGCGTCTATTCCTTCATGTTTATATTCCGCCAAATGAATTTGCCGAGGCCTCGGGGCGCCCCAGGTCCATCCCTGACGCCGCGTCCGCCGTCTGGTCCATGTGGCCCTGCATGGCGGCCGCAGCCCGCGCGGGGTCCCGCGCCTCGAGCGCCTCGAGAATGCGCCCGTGCCAGGTGATGGCATCCTGGCGCACGGAGCGCGGGGTGCTCGTCTTGATGCGCACCGCCATGAGCACGTGCTCCAGCGGCGCGTACGAGCCCGCGAGGAACGGGTTCCCCGCCGCCTCGACGATCCCCCTGTGGAAACGGAGGTCCGCCTGGGCGCTGCGCAGGGCGTCGTCGTCATCCAGAGCCTCCACCATGGCCCCGAGGTGACAGCGAAGGTCAGCGATCTCCGCGTCCGTGATGCGCGTGGCCGCGAGCCGCGCGAAGGCGATCTCGAGAACCCTGCGGGCCTCAATGAGCTCCATGACGAGCCTCGCCGAGTCCTCGGTGAGGCGCCCGCGAAGCATGAGGATCGCCGGGTCCAGGACGGACCAGCTCGCCACCGGCGCCACCGTGGAACGCTTGCCGTGCCTCACCTCGACGACGCCCCGCGAGGCGAGGCTCACGATCGCCTCCCTGACGGTGAGGCGCGAGACGGAGTACGTCTCGGCCAGCTGGGCCTCGGCGGGCAGGGGCTCGCCGACGGCAAAGGCGCCGTCGGCGATGTCGTTGAGAATCCGGCTCGCAGTCTGCTCGGACATCTTCATGGGGTGCTCTCCTGGCCGGAAGGTCGGTGGACTCCTCCCAGGATCTCACTTGACGCTCGTCCCGCCTCAGCCGGCCATCCCGTCTCGGGGCGGGGTTGACAAGCCAGGAGGAACGGCTCTAACTTATCAGACATCTGATAAGTAGACGTCGGTCACACTTATATCCGAGTGGCACCCCGGCGAAATCAACGGAGATTTCAATGTCCACAACAATCCTGGTCCTCCTCGGCCTCGCCTCGGTGGCGGTCATCCTGGCCCTCATCATCAAGGGACGGACACACCCCTTCATCGCCCTCCTCCTCGTGTCCGTCGGCCTCGCCCTCGCCGCCGGCATCCCCATGGAGAAGGTCGTGCCCGCACTGCAGCAGGGCATGGGCAAGACCCTCGGCAGCGTGGCCCTCATCGTCACCCTGGGCGCCATGCTCGGGCGCATCGTCGAGGTCTCCGGCGGCGCAGACGTCCTCGCCAACCGCCTCCTGAAGACATTCGGCCCCCGCCGCGCCCCGTGGGCTCTCGGCGCGGCCAGCTTCATCTTCGGCATCCCCGTCTTCGTCGATGTCGCCACGATCGTCCTCGTGCCCATCGTCCTCTCGGTGGCCCGCCGCCTGACCGGCCGCGTCAACATGCTCGTCTTCGCGCTCCCCACCGTCATGGCGCTCCTCACCGTGCACGTCGTCCTCCCGCCGCACCCCGGCATCGTCGGCGGCTCCGAGCTCATGGGCGCCGACGTCGGCATGGTCCTGCTCCTCGGCCTCATCCCCGCCGTCATCATGTGGCTCTTCGCCCAGGTCATGAGCGGGTTCATCGTCCGCCGCGTCTTCTCCCCCGTCCCCGTGGAGGGCGAGGAGGCGGCCGGCGCCGCGACGAACGCCCGCGAGGAGATCGCGGAGGAGAACCTCCCGAGCATGGGACTCGTGCTCGCGATGATCCTCATCCCGCTCCTGCTCATCATGGGTCAGACCGTGACCGCCCTGACTCTCCCGGCGGGCTCGTGGGTCCGGAATTTCTTCGCGCTCATCGGCGCGTCCCCCGCGGCCCTCCTCATCGGCGTCCTCCTCGCGATCTTCTTCCTCGGCTTCCGCCGCGGCTGGAGCCTCAAGCACGCCGAGGACGTCGTCGCCTCCGCCCTGCCCGCGACCGCGGCCGTCATCCTCATCACGGGTGCCGGCGGCACATTCGGCTTCATCCTCGCCGAGACCGGCGTCGCCAAGGCCGTCGCCGATGTCCTCTCCGCCTCGGGCCTGCCGATCCTCGTGCTCGCCTGGCTCATGGCAGCGCTCATCCGCGCGGCCCAGGGCTCGGCGACGGTCGCCACGATCACCACTGCCCCGCTCATCGCCCCGCTGGCCGCGAGCATGGGCCTCGCGCCGCTCCAGGTGGCCCTCGTGGCCATCACCATCGGCATCGGCTCCATGGCCCTCTCCCACGTCAACGACTCGCTCTTCTGGGTCTGGAGCCGCTACTTCGGCGTGAGCACCTCGGCGGCGCTGAAGTCCTACACGGTGACCACCACGGCCACGTCCGTCGTCGGCTTCTTCGTGGCCCTGGCCCTCTGGCCGCTCGTCAGCGCCCTGTCCTGACGCCCCGCGCCCGCCCCAGTCTCGCCTCCGCTCGAAAGGTCCGCCCATGCTTCCCTCCCCCCGCCGCCTCCTCGTCCTCGACGACGACCCGACCGGCTCCCAGTGCGTCAGCGGCGTCGCCGTCGCCTTCGAGGAGGACCCCCGCATCACCGCGGAGGCCCTGCGGGAGGAGGGGAGCGTGTGCTTCGTCCTGACGAACACCCGGGCGCTGGGCCCGGAGGAGGCGCGGGCGGCCAACCGTCGCGTCGTGGCCGGCCACCTCGCCGAGGCGGGGCGGGCGGGCGCCTCGCGTCAGGGTGGCGGGGCAGACGGTGCCAACGGGGCGGACGACGACGCGGCTGGCGCCGTCTCGGCCCCGCACGGGGCGGCGACGGGGCTCCACGTCGTCTCCCGCTCTGACTCGACCCTGCGCGGCCATGTCATCGAGGAGCCCAACGAGATCGCCGACGTGCTGGCCGAGCACGGCCGACCCGTCGACGCCTTCCTCTTCTGCCCCGCCATGATCGAGGCAGGTCGCACCACGGTGGACAACGTCCACTACGCCCGCGTTGACGGCCGCGACGTCCCTGTCGAGGACACCGACTTCGCCCAGGACGCCACGTTCGGCTACTCCACCTCGAACCTGCCCGCGTTCCTCGCCGAGAAGGGCGAGGCCCACCGGCGCGAGCACCCGGACACCCCGTGGCGGACGCCCTCGGCGGCCGACGTCCTCACCCTCTCCCTCGAGGACATCCGCACCGGCGGCGCGGACCGCGTGGCCGAGCTCCTGTCCGCCGCTCATGACCGCCAGTGGGTCGTGGTCAACGCCACCGAGTACGCGGACATGGAGGTCGTCGCGGACGCCGTGACGCGCCTCGAGGCAGAGGGGCGGACCTTCGTGACCCGCTGCGGCCCCTCGTTCGTGCGCGCCCTGGTCGGCCAGTCCTCCTCCGCGCCCCTGACCGAGGCGGCGCTGACGCCTGAGGGCGGCCGCGCGCCCCACGGCCTCGTCGTCGTCGGCTCCCACGTGGGGCTGACCACGAAGCAGCTGGAGGCGGTGCAGCGCCGCGGAACCCTCGCGGAAGTGGAGCTGAACGTGCCCCGCCTCCTGGACCCGCAGACGCGCGAGGAGACCATCGCGGGCGCCGTCACGACCGCAGCTAAGGCCCTCCGCACCTCCGACGTGGTCGTCTACACGAGCCGGGACCTGGTGAGGGAGGAGAGCGCCGCGCAGTCTCTGGACATTGCGCGCTCCGTCTCTGACGGGGTCGTGGAGGTCGTGCAGCGCCTGCGCGCCGAGCGGCCCGCGTGGGTCGTCGCAAAGGGCGGCATCACCTCCCACGAGGTCGCGCACAACGGCCTCGGCATCCGCCTCGCCCGCGTGGAAGGCCAGTTCTTCCCCGGCCAGATCTCCCTCTTCACCCCCGTCGAGGCGCCCGAGAGCGTCCTGGGTGCCCCGTACGTCGTCTTCCCGGGGAACGTCGGCGGCGAGGAGGCCTTGGCCGACGTCGTCGACCGGCTCTCCGCAGCCGCCGCCCCTCAGCAGGGCCAGCCCGGGGAGCGCGCCGCCGGCGGGAACGGGCCCGCCACCGCCACCGACGAGAACCGCCACGGGGCCACCCCCGAGAACAGGACCACCGCCATGACTGCACCCTCCCGACCCCGCGTCGCCTGGATCGGCCTCGGCGCCATGGGCTCACCGATGTCCCTGGCCGTCGCGGACGCGGGCCTCGAGGTCACGGCGTTCGACATGTCCGCCGACGCCCTCGCGGCGGTGGCGCCCCGTGTCAGCGGCGCCGCCTCGGCGCGCGAGGCTGCGGAGGGCGCGGACGTCGTCGTCATCATGGTGGCGACGGGGCCGCAGCTCCAGTCCGTCCTCTTCGGCTCTCCCGCCGCGGAGGGACGCCCGGCGCTCCCCGGCATCGCGGACGCCCTCACCCCGGAGACGGTCGTCCTCGTCATGGCCACCGTGGGGCCCGAGGCCATCGAGGCCGCGCTGACCGGCCTGGCAGGCGTGACATCGCGGCTTGTCGACGCCCCCGTCTCCGGCGGCGTGGCCCGTGCCGCGACCGGCGACCTCCTCGTCATGGTCTCCGGGGCCGAGACGGACGTCGAGGCGGTCCGCCCGCTCCTCGACGCGATGGCGTCCAACGCGCCCGTCGTGGGCCCGCGGCCGGGCGACGGTCAGCGTTTCAAGATCGTCAACCAGCTCCTGTGCGGCGTGCACATCGCGGCAGCGGGCGAGGCGCTCGCGCTGGCCTCCTCCATGGGGCTCGACGTCCGCCAGTGCTACGACGTCCTGGGCACCGGCGCCGCCGCGTCCTTCATGTTCGCGGACCGCGGCGCGCGGATGGTCGAGGAGAGCTTCGACGAGGTGCGCTCCGCCCTGGACATCTTCGTCAAGGACATGGGGCTCGTGACCGAGGCCGCGCGGGCCGCCGGGCAGGAGGTGCCGCTCGCCGCGAGCGCGCAGGAGGTCTACGAGCGCGGGCACCGCGAGGGGCTGGGCCGCAAAGACGACTCCGTGGTCTACGAGCTGCTCCGCCGGCGCTGACGCCCCAGGGCGTGAACGGCGGGCGGTCCGGGAGCACGAGACCTTCGACTGCTACGACGCGTTCTGAGCCCCCCGTGTGGCGCGGCTCAGGCGTGCCGGGCGCCTCGGGGCGCCGGCTTGAGTCCCTCTGCCATGCCGACGACGCCGGCTGCCGCCGCGAGGAGCAGCCGCGGCCTCGTGACACCCCGCCGCTCCAGCCACCCGCACACGCGGGCGTCGAGGGCGTGATCCAGGCGTGTCATGAGCAGGCTTGCCCCCACGCCGAGGCCCACGCCCACGGCACGCCCCAGCGAGGAGGGGCGAGCCCCCGTGCCGGCACGGCGGGGCGTGGCGCTGCTCAGCCGAGAGCCCGGTCCCTGGGGGCGCGCATCGCGGGAGCCCTCGGCGCTGCGCGCCACGGCCCAGCCGGCGAACCCTCCGGCCACCGCACGCAGCACCGTGTCAGCGCGCCGGGCCGCGGGCTTGCGCGGATCCAGCAGCGTATAGAGGAAGGCCGCCGTCCCCAGAGCGGCGCCGCGGCCCCAGGACCGCGGGTTCACGGTGGACGGCCCCGTCGTCGTCATAAAAAGAACACTCATAGGACAACGCTACCCGCTCCCCCGGCCACGCAAAAGGCCCCCGACCTCAGACGAGGGCGGGGGCCTTGCAGCGTCAGCGGCGAGGCCGCTTGGGCTCAGGTGCGACTAGCGGCGGTTGCCGTCTTCGTCGACAACGATCTCCTCGCGGCGAACCTCGCCGGAGACCTGCTCGGAGTCCTGGCGGACCTCCTTGTCGAGGTTGATGCGCTCCGTGGCGACGACCTCGGTCTCGACGACCGGGCGCTCCTCGTGCGTGGTGACGACGATCTCGTCCTCCTCGAAGACGCCCTCGCCGGAGACGCGAGCCTCAGCGGAGTTCGGGTCGATCTTCTCGCGCTGAATGTGCACCTCTTCACGGCGGACGGGAACCTCAACGGTCTCCGTGTCCGTGATGACGTGCTTGCGGAGGCGGACGCGGCCCGTCTCGCGGGTCTCAACGCGGTCGGACGTCGCGAGGCGCTCCTCGTGGGCGACAACGTCACGGTCGCCCTCAACGCGGTCACCGGCGACGGCGTCGCGGCGATCGGCGGCGAGGTCAGCGTCGGCAGCGTTGCGGCGGTCGGCGTCGATCGCGTCGGTGCGGTCGGCGTCGAGGCCGGGGCGGCCAGCGTTGTAGCCCGTGCCAGCGACACCGGCAGCGCCGGTCTCGGCCAGACGGTCATCGCGGACGTCGTCACGACGGCCAGCGGCACCGTTGGTGGCGTAGTAGTCGTAGATGCGCTGCTCTTCCTCGGGGGAGAGGTTGCCGTCAGCGTCCACGTTCGGGGCGTCCTTGATGAAGTCCTTCGAGAAAGGAACCGTCAGGCCGTCCGCAGTCTCCTGCGCGCGGTCGAGGGGGACGAAGGTCTCCTTGAGGCCGAAGAGGCCCGTGTTAACCGTGGCGAACGTCGGCTCGTTGGTCTGGTCGTCGAGGTAGACCTCGCCGATCTTGCCGATCTTCTCGCCGTCGTTGCCGAAGACAGTGCTTCCGCGAAGAGCTTCGAGGTTGAGGTTGACAGTCATGCTGAGAACTCCATTTCTTTCTCGGTGACATGTTTTGTGTTGCACGGCAAAACCCTTAGGTCCCCGTGCATCCATAGCCACATTATCAACCGGCCCCGGGGTGTCAAACGGCGGACCCGTCTTTGCGGGATAATTTCAGGAAACGCCCAGACTGGGGGTTGAACCTGGGAAATGTCCACCAACAGTCATGGCCAT